>JAAYCN010000067.1 GCA_012729755.1 Chloroflexota bacterium
CCTTCAAAGGCGTTCCCCCTGGATGCATCTTGTCACTGCTTCTCCTGATTTAGATGCTAAAATCAGGTTCGTACCCCCTATCCTTCTGGATAATATCGCTGTCCAGCTCGGTGATTGGAGTGGTTACTATCTGCTGGCTTCTCACCTTATCAAAAAAGTAATGTCAAAAAAGTAATTAAATACTGAGGATTATCTCAGCGCGTCTGCCAGCCCTGCTGACGTGCACATTGGGGCGAACCCGTAGCCGCGTTGGCTGAGTTCATGTAGCACCAAAGCCAATGATTTAATGGTATTCTCGCGCTTTTCCCCCCCGTCGTGCATGAGGATCACATCGCCTGGCTTAACTTTTTCAACTACAGCTTGAATTACTTCACTGGGATCCGGGTTTTTCCAGTCCTCGGTGTCAATCGTCCAAAGAGTGACCCACATGCCAAGCGCGCTCGCGTTCTGATAAAGGCTGGGGCTTGTCTCGCCGTAGGGCGGACGCAAACAGGGGGTGATTTGAGAGAGAAGCTCCGGCTCGTCTTCGACAGCTGCTTTAAGATAATATGCCGTGTCATTTACTTCAGCGCTGAAAGTAGAAAACCCGACGTAACCCAGCGCGGTATGGTTGAAGCTGTGATTACCGAAAAACTGACCGGCTTCGGCTGCTTGCTTGATTACCGTGGGGTTCGACACAACGCTTCGGCCAAGGACAAAAAAAGTCGCCTGAGCCTGATATGCCTTCAGAAGTTTGACGATTTCAGGCGTCCAACGCGGGTCTGGCCCGTCGTCAAAAGTCAAATAAACCACCTTGTCGGCTTGCGGCGTGGGCGGTAAAGGCGCGGCAGTTGGCTGTGGGTGGTCTGAAACCGACCAGCGCCGCGCGAAATTTTCCAATGCGCTGACGGCAGTAGTGGGCGGATCAGGCTGCTGCGCCTGGGCAGGTTCGACCCATGCTGAAAAAAACAGCAGCAATAACAAAAGAAAAGCAGGCATCTTCTTGATCATTTCAACTCTTTGCCGTATTTTAGCCTATCTCAGCAAACCCGCAAGTTATGCATAGAAGCTTATCGGAAAAGATGCAATTTATAGGCCATTTGTTTTGTTTGAGCTGGTCGTGATACCATATTGTTTAACCGTTACAAGGAGTGACATGTCCTCTCAAACTGTATATCAACCTTCTCCGAACATCTTAGTGCGGCAATCTTCCCTTTATCAAACCAACAGCGGCATCGTTTTGGCTGGCGGCAAGGCGGCTCTGGTCGACCCAGGCATTTTTAAAACAGATCTTGACGAGCTCGACCAACTGCGCAAGCCACATCCGATCGCCTTTGGGCTGATCACGCACGCTCACTGGGACCACATTCTCTGGTCACCCCGATTTGACCCCGCGCCGCGCTACTGCAGCATTGGAACAGATTATCATCTCCAATTGGATGAAACCAGCCTGAGGGCTCAGCTGCAACAAGCCGAACAGGAAAATGGAAGCCAATTCGGCACGTGGGACCAGGCCAGGTTCTTTGACCGTCAGGTTTTGGTCCCCGGTACTTATGATTTGGAGAGCTTTCATTTTGAGGTGGTGGAGTTGCCCGGTCATTGTCCGGGTCAGGCAGGCTTCGTGTTCAAGGACCAGAGTGTGGTTTTCGTGGCGGACACACTCTCAGACGCCGAAGTGCCGACCGTGCCAGATCGTGCTTCGATTGCGATTTACCTGGAGACTCTCAATCAACTTGAACTCATCATCCAACAATTGCATTGGGTCGTCCCGGGTCATGGATCGCCGGCAACTTCATTGGAAGCCTTGCAGAGATTGACTTTAGATCGGGCCTACTTGTCATCCCTGGCTCGTTTCAATGGGTTCTCCAGCCCTGTCAATCGTGAAACTGAAGCGCGTTCATTCCTTGACCGGTTGGGCGAAACCCGCGCCAACCTCGAACCAGGCTGGAGCATGCACCTTGAAAACCTCGACAATATCAGTAGATAAAAACTGCTAAGACTCGCTTTCGCTGATGGATCTCAGCCGCCAGGCTATAGCTGCCAGGCACATCGCTGAAATCAGCAGCAGCGGCCACAGGTTTGCCCAACTGAGCTGGGACGCAGTGAGCGCTTTAAAACCCCAGGTGGCTGGCAGAACCAATGCCATTTTCTGTAAAAAACCGGGCAGATAGCTGCTTGGGAACATAATGCCCGCCAGCAGGACGGATGGTAGAAACAAAGCCTGTGACAGCAGCGTCAATTTGGCAGTGGTTTTCACCAGCAAGCCAAACAAACAGCCAACCAAGAGGCTGGTGGACAGAAAAACAACCAGTCCGGCAATAAAAGCGGGTAAGTTGACCGGTGCATCCGCGTTGAACACCAGTGGCGCGAGGGTACTGATGAATATCGCTACCAAGCCCAGGTGAAAGAATCCCGAGACAAACGTCCAAACTAGTTCTGCCCATATCGGAATGCCTCCTGCTTGGAAGGCTTTGCGCACCACGCCGCCATAGTGCTCAATCAGAGGGATAGGCGTGCCGAGCGCAGAACCCATCGTTATGGCGAAAACGACCATGCTGCCTGTCAGGGTTGACTTGGATTCTGGAGTGATATAACTGAAAATACCTCCCATCAGGAAGAAGAAAGCCAAAGGTACCAGATAATAAGTAATCAGGACGTCTTTATTGCGCAGATCCAGCCTGAAATGCAACAGCAAGCCATAAATAAAAGATTTCATTTGACCTCCCTGCTCGCGATCTCGAGAAACCGTTTCTCGAGGCTCGGTTTTGACACTATCAGGTCTTCAATGACCAGCCCCTTCTCCGAAATTTTTTCTAGCAATCGTGCCAGGTGATTGCCCAGGTCCGCGCATTCAAAATAAAAGTATCCTTTTTCCTCGTCCAAAACGCCGAGATTATTTTTTTCAACTTCTTCAAGGCGACCCTTTATCTTCACTCCGATGCTTGAGGCTTCACCCACCTTTTCTCTGAGCGAGCCGGTAGAGCCTGAAAAAGCAATCGTGCCGTCTTTCAAAATCGCGATGTGGTCTGTCAAATCTTCCACTTCCGCCAGGTCGTGACTGGCAAGCAAGATGGTCTTGCCTTGCCGTTGCAGGCGTTTGATTTCCCCATGTAAAGCCGCTCGCCCTTCCACGTCCAGACCGGCGGTCGGTTCGTCCAAAATTAGGATGTCCGGATTTCCCAGCATGGCTAAAACCAGGTGCAACCGACGTTTCTGACCTGTAGACATTGACCAATAAGGTTTTTCCAAGGTTTCAACAGCCCCAATGCGTTCAATCAAGGCCTGATCAGCGTTGGTATGGCGGTAGAGACTGAACAGTTTTATTGCTTCCCTGCCTCTAATTTGCGAAGGCAACGTGGTTGATTGACATTGCACGCCAAGGCTGCCATTTACTTCCAGTTTTCCTGAAGTGGGCTGGCGCAGCCCTTCAATGATCTCGAGCGTAGTGGTCTTACCAGCGCCGTTCACACCCAACAGGGCGAAGGTGGTTCCTATCGGCACGGCAAATCGAATGCCGTTAAGCACCAGATTTTCGCCATAACGCTTGACGAGGTCTGTTACAACGATTGCGTTACTCATTCAATCCCTCCAATCCTTCCGGCAATTTGGCAAGCTGTGCGAAATAACCACGCATGGCCTCCGTCAGGTAATCATCAATGCTTGCCTGCCTGGCTTTAAGTTCCTCGCTCCAACCACTTTTGCTTTCATTGGCTGCCAACAACTTGGCCAATATCTCGGAGTTGCCACCGGTGAATTCTTCAACCATACCCCACCAGCGTCTGGCAATATCGGCTGCTTCGGGTGAAGAAGGCTCAACCCCCGCGTCTTTCAGAGCAAGTACTTCCCTGCTGAGCTGTTCGTAACTTTCATATAACCTGACAGCCTTTTCAGGCTGCTCCTCAAAACGTTGCTGAATATGCTCCCATAGTTCAGAGTCGAACATCTTGACGGCCCAATACAACTTATTGTGGTTTTGAAGCAGGGTTAGAATATAGGCATATCGGGTAAAATCCACTTTTCCCATCTGCCTGACTTCTTCTTCAAGCTTGGTGAGATCCTCCAAAACGCTGCTAAGCTCGCGGATTTGCTGGCTGAGCACTTCTCTCTGCCTGGTAAGCGCCACCAGGACGTCATCGGTGGTTTCGAGCGACAGCAATTTGTCTTTTATCGCACTCAGCGAGAACCCCAGGTGTTTCAACCCTAAAATCTGGTGCAGCCTCACCTGGTCCCGGTCTGAATACAGCCTCCGACCACCTTCGGTACTGCCACTGGGTGAAAGCAGACCCATTTGATCGTAGTATTGCAGCGTGCGAACGCTTACGCCCATCTTTCTTGCCAATTCGCCAACCAACATCAATCCAGTTTGTTCCATACTTTACTTTACCAATCAGATTCTAATACATGACGTAACGTCATGAGCAAGGGCTTGTCTAATTCGACTTGAAGTTGAAAACTATGGCAGCAGTTTGGTTGGCAGGAGGGTCCAACTGATCCCGCCATCGATGCTCAAATAGAGCTTATTCTCATCAAAATTATTCCCATTGGATGGGTTCGTGATTAATATTCCCAGACTTGGCGTGCTGAAATTGAAGCTCACCACAGTTTCACCAGCGGGCAAACCAGTTGACAAATCTTCCCATGATCGCGCTTCATCTATGCTGCGCATCAAGTGGTTTTCGTCCCCCACCCAGCCGTGCTGAGAATCAACGAACTGCTGTAGGTTGATTTCATCGAGAATCGAAGCGAAGTTCCAGGTTTCTCCGTGGTCACTGGTATGACAAAATACTGTTTTCATCTCCGCTGCTCCGTAGAAGACCTTAATGCGCAGGAAGGCTTCAGTGCCGCTGACCCATTCGGGTGGATAGGTGTCATACATGACTGTTTCGGCGACCTGCTGCATATCGCAGGTTTGAGCGGACCAGCTTTTTCCCAGATCAGCGCTGTGATAGAGGTATAGAAAATTTTCAATCGGCGCTGACCCCGCGACCCACAGCCTCTGATCGCCGTTATAGCTGAGACCGCTCTTGGTTCCTCCGGCAGGGAGGGCGCTCTGGCCCTCTCCGGGGGTGTGCGTGAAGGTCTGTTGCCAGGTTTGGCCGCCGTCGGCGCTTACGTAGATCGCGATCCACTGCGACCCCGCGCCGGCGCCCAGATCCGAAAAGATAACGCCGCTGGCTTTGCCGGTATTATCAGCGTGGACGAACTGAATTTTCCCGCCCGCGAATGGTAATTCTGACTTTTTCCAACTTTTAGCGCCGTCAGTTGTATAAAACAGGGTTGAAGACTGTTCACCCTGGCTTAACAGCAGCCAGGCGTTATTTGAACCGAGAAAAGCGTTGGCCGCGCCATGATGCCTGACCTCCGCAGCTTCGGGCGGGGTGACTTCTTTCCAGGTTGTTCCGCTATCCTCTGAACGGAAGATGCGGTTCTGTGAAAGATTACTTCCCCAGGCAAAATGGGGCGCTTCGAGCTGAACTTTGAATACCGGGATTAGGTCGGCGATTACCGCTTTTACCGTTGGCGTTGGAGTGGGCGGCAATGTGGCGGTAAAGGTCGCCGTAAGGGTTGCGGTAGGCGGCAGAGGCGTTGGTTCGGGTGTGTAAGACTCGTTTAAGAGGGGTTTGAGCGTTGAAACCGGAGTTGGTGTTGTCTGTTTTGGCGGGTTTTTCACGTCGCAGGCGTTCAAGATTGTCAGTAACAGCAAGATTCCCACCGCCAACACTCTGAGTTTCTTTGCGATTTTTATATTCTTAACCATAAGACACCGTCTAATCCAAGCCGTCTACCGCACTGAAAGCGGCTAATCAGCTGCTGTATGTACTCAAAAAAGGTGCAACTTATATGCCTTGCGTCAGAGATCGGTAATTATGCCGGGTTGAAGCAGCAGTTTATTGAGACGAACGGCTATCTCTGGGCGATTGTTTTAATGCTAAATTAATCAGGAAAGAAATAGATAGGGAGATGGAGTAAGTAGCGATAAAATAAAGCCAGTTACTGGAAGAGACCATTAATAACGCGTCAGATACTTAATTATGTGCTGACACGGAAGGGTAACATGGGGTAAATCTGGGAAAAATAAAAATGTCCTCGGCGCGAGTCGAACGCGCAACCTACTGCTCCGCAAGCAGGTGCTCTATCCATTAAGCTACGAGGACATACAGGTTGGGGATTCTATCCCCTTTTCAGCGCAGGGTCAAGGGCAAAATTTGGCGCGCTGTGAGGAGGCCAGCACATGGTATACAGTTTATGAACTGGAACTTGACTGGATATCGCAATCGCTGCTGGGGCTATGGGAATGAGATATAAAGGCATCGAGGTAGCATTGATCAAAGATATCGCCCACTTGGACTGCCAAGAATTGAGTCAAAGTAGTCCAGAAGCAGTGCGGCGAACGATACTGCAAGTCCACAAAACGTGATCCGGGAACATCTCCCAAACAGCCCGGACCCTGAACGTCACGCAGGCCACCCTGAAGGATAGGAGCAAAACCCTAAACGGTAGCGAATAAAGCATCTGAGGGACTGGGGGGAGCGGGTGCTGGCCTTGCGCGAGCAAACCCGCTATGGATCGCAGTGGCTAATGGAAGAACTGGAGGAAGTGGCTGGAATACGACTTTCCCACCATGCCATCCGCAACATTCTCAGGTGTCATTTCGTCAGCAAAACAGCTCATAAACTCCACAAAAAGCCAAACGCGCCTTTGTCGATTGGTATCAGGCCAAAGCTTTCGAGATCGTCTAAATTGACCTCAAATACATCATTGACTAAAAGGCGCTTTCGACGGAACAAATCCAACACCACTATGCACACAATCTGCCCCTCTATCAGCAGTCCGCTCTTGATGTTAACTCCCGCTTCAAGCTGATGGCCTATTCTTATCAGCGTAACTGGATCAGTGGACTCGCTTTTTTCCTTTAGGCCCTTTTTAAACAGCCCCAGACTTAATTCATCGGGTTCCGCCCGACCCGCTTAACTTCCCTTACGCAGGTGGGGTAGAGCGCCCGTACGCTTCACCCAGCCTACAACTTCCAATGCGCAACCCAACACATCCTGTGCATTGCAGGCTTCAGCATGTACGTCAAAACACCCTCTTCAGCCTCGTCTCGGTGTGCCTCTCTGTGAAACGGATTAAAGGCTAACGAAAAGGGCTACTTTGAATCAGAAGCAAAATCTATCTAATCTCCAAGTGCGCAGATTGTTTTGTTTGGATAAACCGAAAACCTGTTTTTACTTCATTTGTTTCGCCTATTCTATTGGGAGTAGCCAAACAGGAAAAATACGGCGGAGTGAATATGAAATAAATAGTATGTCCAGTTTGATTTGCATCCATCTCTTTTCTTAGGCAATATTAGTGAAACATGGATGTCAGGATGGACATTGTTTCACGTGAAACATGTCCGGACTGTAAATCATTTAAACCTGGAGAACAAGTCGCGATCGCAGCCTGAACGCTTCGACAACTTTTTTGATAAGTTTGAAAGTGTTCAATCGAATGATCGTTATTCCGGCTATGTTTCACGTGAAACATTAATCGCTATTGAGGCTGCTGTCTTGCTTAAAACCCCCGGGCCATCGCACTGGTGTCGTCCATTCCCATGTTGAAGGTGGTATTTGGGACAATAGCCAGAAACTCTGATCAGGCGCGAGAGATGTTCCAGCCCTTCGTTGGCCTGGATAAATTCGCCCAGATGGTTGGAGAGTCTTCAAAACAGTTTTTTTCGAACAGGTTTTTGCTGGTGGAAATGACCAAAGGGTAGATTTGTCCCTCAAGCAGGTCCTGGGAAAAGTGCGTTCCCAGTGATGGTTCAGCGTCCATGACGTTTTCGCCGAGATATTCAATTAATGCTTTGCGGTTAAAAATATCGAACTAATCTATGTGAACCCCGAGTTCAGGCTTGGAGCTCCAGCGGCCTGACCCAATGGTGTTATGGTTTTTCTCCTCGAGCGCGCTGTTTAGTTTTTCGTTATCCTTTTGAGTTTAAATCGATCCTGGGTGTGTTTGGTCGAGAAAATATGCCCCGATGGGCACGTAAAGCACGTAGTGAATATTTTCCAGGCGACTGCCAGAAACCAGACTGGGGGCTGAACAGTTTGTCTGCCTGAAAAATGCTGCCTGACATCGATGCGGCGGCGCCTTCTTTGGGTATCGCCAGCGGACGGCACTGGACAGCGTCCGCTTGATGGAAGGCTGGAGGTGGCTATCATCAATCCGAGCGGTGAATTCAATGTCTACAGGGATTGATACTCACGCTCCAACGTCCGCGAGGACTCTTTCATCTTTGTTGGGAAGTTCGTCTGATTCATTGGTCCATCAAAATTCAGAATCAAATTTCGCGGACTGCCATCGACTAGCGTGCTGCGCTGGGAGCTGATGCAGCCTTCGCTTGCTACTGCGCAAGATAACACCGGCAAGGAGTCTGACAAGCAAGGAGTCTGACCGCTGATCATTTGGTGAACCGACAAAATGATAAATTCGTTGCTTCCAGGTCGATCAGGTCAATGTATTATTGGGAATAATGTTTGATCCGCAGTATATCGCTGGATGGTTTGCGCGTGGGATGGGAAAGGCCGCCAGGCGGGGATAGTCGTTGCCAATTCTGTCCACTGCCCGCTGCCTGACCCATAGACCATTCTTATGAAACCATCGCAAGTTCCGATTTGCGGTGATTAACGGTGCGTATTATAGTGTGGCTGAAATCTGCCCAGCTAACTGCGGGCAATAATAATGGCTGTCAGCCTGTCCTCCGACTACTTGGATCAGCAAGACCATATGCTCGTTGTAATCGAACAATCCGCGGCTCTTGCGGTATTGAATGGGGCTGGGTTGAGCGGGGAGACGCAAATGTGCCGTTACTTTAATGCGCGTAGGTGTATTATAACTTGCCCTGATTGCGCAAAAAGATGCTGTCGTACTTGCCTGTGAAGGATGTGCCGAGGTTGTCCTCCAGCGAACTCGACGGTATGACAATCAACGGCCGTTTTTCGTCATCAAGAGATATTGCAGGACTCTCGACGGAAAGCCGCTTCCTTCGTATTCCTTGACGGTCAGCGGATAGTCAGCGCGCATCCGCTCATCAGTTTTGTGTTTTCGGTCGTTCCAGCGCAGCAGGTTATTGATCGACATGAAGGTGTGCAACAGGCAGCGCTTACATAGAGGAAACCGGCTGTCTCAGCATATTTTTGATTTCGTCGCTGGTTTTCTTTCAGGATGCGCATCACCAACAGCATACCGGCAGCTTACCGCCAATGTGACCTTGTCCCGGTTTGTATAGTGCCTGATGTCGACCAGGTCCGAAATTGAAAACCAATCCTGGCGATATAGCGAGCTGATTATTTTGCGGATCAAAACTACTTTAATCTCGCACAACTGGAAATATCACGCCCGCTGGTCTTCTTCAAGGTTTTCAAGCGGCATTCCCTGAGTGAGAAACAGCTCTAAAGGGGTCTCGGGATTGAAATCGATCTGGGTATCCCATCCGCTGATACCACGTTCTGAAAAAACCTGACCGACTACCTCGAACAGCTCCTCATAGGGCAAGATACAGGTGGAATAATGATTAGTCAGCTGATAAAACCGTACCGATATTCCCAGGCTTCCGCTGATTCCTAGTTGATCAGATCAGTGATGCCTTCAAATTCCTGGGTTTTGAGGGTCCGCGATTGGCTTTGTGGTTTGAGCTTTGGGAGGGTGATGATCCCCGCTTTGGCAGATGCTGGCGCATCAGCTCGAGGCTGCATGGCTACAACAATGGATGTTGCGCTAATGTCAGATAGATACTGATAATGCGTTCTGAACTACTGCCGGTCATGACTCGTCTCGGGGTTATATTGCATGATTTGATTATTGCACAATGACATATTTGCTGAGACCTGGTGTATAAACATTACACAGCCCTCTATCCGCCATTATTAAGAAATTGCTGAACATTGAGGAAGTTTTCCGCGGCTATCCCGTTTAGATAGTTTGATTTGTCATATCGTGATCAACGCTTTAATAGAAAAGCGGCGCAAACGCGCCGCTATGCAATCTCAACGAAAGAGATTACCTCGAAATATTCATCGGCATGATGATATGTTTAAAGCTGTCATCTCCCACCGGGCGGATCATGCCTGGTGTGTTCGCGGCGTTCGTCTCGATCAGGACATTGGCCGTGCGAATGACCTCAAGCGCTTCGCGCAAATAACGGATATTGAACGAAATCAAGAGCGGACTGCCATCAACTGAGGCATCCACAATCACTTCGCTGGTGCCGGTTTGTTCCGAAGCAGCCGAAATCTGCATCTGGGATGCCTGACTGCCGCCGTTTTCGGGCTGAATGTCAATCTTGGCGACATAATTGCCTTCGCGGGCAATGATCTCAGTCTGGCGGCATGCCTTGAGCAGGCCGGCGGTTGAGAGTACTGTGCGAGTCTTGAAGGACTGAGGCACGATCGCCTGGTAATTTGGGAAGTTGCCCTCGATTAACTGCGAAACCAACTCAACATCAGTCAGATGGAAGATTACCTGTCCACGGCCGGGCGGAAAGGCCATCAGCAGTGTCTCATCGCCATTCACAGCCACTCTCGCCAGTTCCGAAAGCGCCCGCGCCGGGATCAAAGCGTCCAGTTTCTGTGTCGGTTTTTGGGCAACCGCGTTTTGTGTGATCGAGATGCGGTAGCCATCAGTAGCTGCCATCACCAGGTTGTCGCCTTCGAAGGTCATGTGCACGCCAGTCAGGTTGGGGCGGGTGTCTTCAGTCGAAGCAGCGAATACCACCTGCTGGATCATCTCTTTAAAATTCGCCACGTTCAGAGGGATTGCGGTATCCATGTCCGGAGCGGGCATGGGCGGGAATTCCTCAGCGCTGATGCCTTTAATATCGGTGTTCAAGGTGCCACATTTCACATTCAATGTCTGCGTGTGCCCGTCTACGGTCAGGGTCACGCTGTCGTTGGGCAGGTTATTAACCAGGTCGGCGAAAGTTCGCGCAGGTACCGTAATGGCGCCTTCTTCAGTAACACTTCCGCCAATCCACGCGCTGATGCCTAACTCAAGATTGGTAGCGGAAAGTCTCAGCCGGCCTTCATCCGTTTTAATCAGGATGTTCGAGAGCACTGGCAGGGTTGAACGCGAGGTTACCGCGCGGGCAACCACGGCAACACCGTGGGCAAGTTGTTGTTGCTGAACAGTAACTTTCATCGAATCCTCCGCAAAAAAAGGCGAAATTTATCAATTAAGTATACCGTGAAGGCGGCATTATGACCAGTTTTAGGTCACATCCCATATCGTATCTTATTTTTCAGTAAAGCCTCCAAATCAAAGTGTACAGCGAGGGCTCTTTTAGATTAAGTTTCCATTTCGCCTGGAAATAAACATTGGTTTTGAATGGTAAAAAAAGATGGGATAAGCGAGAAAAAGTATGTTTGCCGTAAATTGATTGTCAAAACGAGTTAAATTCATTTGGACCTCCCCCGTAGAAGGTTGGCGTAACTGGAAGGGATGAACACACTGATAGACGATGCAAACTTCGGCAAACACAAAAAACACTCTCTTCAGTCTCGCTGCGCTTGCCAGAGGCTGACCCAAAAGCCTGGAATTAGAAAAAAATTCACTAAAAGTGGGGGCAATGTTTTTTTTATCCTATAAAAAGCAGTGCATTCCCAAAATAATGGCAAAAAAGACCTGAAAGTGGGGATGCAAAATCCTGACTTTGGCTTTTGGGTCAGCCTCCTCGTACAGGTCTCTTCTGATCAACCCAATTTCTTTTTTGTCGGGTTTCACCCGACCTGCATTTTTACGCAGGTTGGGTGGAGCGACTACGTACCTAGCCCAACATACACCTTCTGGAGCGCAACATAATAGAGGTGCGCGCGCCCGGGCAGTGCACGTACAAAGTGGGGTTGACCACGCCGGAAGAAACGGACGTGGAGGTCATCAGGCTGTTGACCCTTGTCTATCATCAGAATTAACTCTTTACATTATTGCATCGAAACGAATTATTTAGAAAGGGTCGACAAAATAAACCTGGACGAGCATCCGAAAATATGAAAAATTAGCGCGTGGTCATCACTGCGCTTTTAATCTTTACAAACTGCTAATGGACCTATTAACTGGAACGAAAACATTCCTTGTGGCATTTTGTGACAATTGGAGAATAGCCTGCTGACCGCTTGTTTTGATCTGAATATATGGATAATTACACAGATAGCTTCCTTATAGGCTAATCGATGTATTTCGGGGTTCCTTTCTATATTTTTACTAACTGTTTAAAGACCAAATAACTTATATTTCGCAATATTTACGTATTTGGGGTTTGATAATCGCCACCGGATTATTATAATATATGGATAGAAATTGAATTTCGAAAGGGGCATATGATGAAATTTCAAATTATTAGGTTGGTATCAATTTATCTTATTATCGTCATTGTTGTGACAGGGTGTACTCCGATCTTGCGGCAGATAGATGGTTTGCTCGAACTGGCTGGTCTAAACAAATCAGATGGTTCAGATGAACGCGCAAACGATAAGGTAGATAGCCCACCTAAGCCTATATCAGAGGATAAGGCAGTGGGTTCCACCTGGTTTGGGATGGGTTCCAATACCCACATGAGGTCGAATCAAATCGATAGTGACTACGCAGAAATGGCACGATTAGGCGTTAAGATGGTTCGGGAAGATATACCCTGGCAGGAGGTTCAAACTGGGGTTAACAGTTATAACCTTGATTATCGCGGAGGGATTCTTCAGCAGGCGGTTGCGTCGGCTGAGCGTTATGGATTAAATATCGTCGCGTTATTAGCTTATTCGCCCCCTGAGCATCTGTCTTACAGCACAGAGGCAGAATTTATTGAATATTGGAAAGGTTATGTTCGATCAGTCGTAGATCGTTATGGCGACCAGATTGATTATTGGGAGGTTGGAAACGAAGTTAATACCTGGTGGCATAAAGTCAGAGGAAAAACGGAATTTGAACCTGGCGTTTATATGAAAATGCTTTATGAGGCATGGGAGGTCATCAAGAAAGCTGACCCGAGTGACACGGTAATCTTGTCATCCCTCGTCAATATTGATAGCGCTGCGGCAGGCTTGGACCCCTTTGAGACTCTTCGCCGACTTGCCGACTTAAATGTACAACGTTATTGTGATGCGCTTGCTTTGCATGTATATTGGCCAAACATGGATCCGGATCAGGTAAAGACCAATATTATTTTTGGTGAAGAACAAGCATCCAACATGGTTGATTATGTGAAAACGTTCATTGAACAGAGTGAGCGATACTTGGGAAAGAGACTCCCGATATGGATTACTGAGACTGGCTATGATCTTGATTGGCTCGAGAATTTTCGCTCAGACTACCATCTTGAATTAGGTCAATTGCAAGCGGTCATGCTGCTGAAAACTTATGTATCCTTGCTTTCAATTCCAGAAGTTCAAAGCGTATTTTGGTACAGCTGGCTGAATGACGAAACCGACCAGAACTTCGCTATCTCTGCCTCTGCGAAGGAGACGTTTCAGACAATGACATCCGCGATTGGTCAAGGCAGAAGTGTTGGCCGGTTTGACGCATTCTCAGCCCAAGGAGAGCTTCTGGAGCCGATAATGGACTATCGTTTCGAACGTGGCGATGGAAAGATAATCAGTTACAGTTGGTCTCGGGTGCCAGGCACGGACAATGAGTGGGCGAGGTTGGAACCAGTCGAACCAGGGTTGGTCCTTCGCTATAATCCGGACAAGAATTTCACTGATCAGCCGGGAGCAATTGGACCGGAAGATCCATTCCTGGTCGGGCTGATACCTGCCATGCTTATTGGCGAAATTTCGCCATCAGCGCATATTGTTATCGGCGACGTGTCCGCAGCAGTCACCCCACCTCTTGTTTATACCAAGGATGGTAATATCTGGGCATATTACCTCGATGAAGATCGAAAGATTCAAGTTACCCAAGATGGCGCGCCTTTCGGTGCATCTGGAGAAAGCTACTCGGATCCACGCGTTTCACCTAATGGCCGATATGTTGCTTTTGTTCATGGTGGGTTTGAGTTTGTTCTATACAACCTGGAAAATCACTCCCAATCAAGCATACCAATGGCTTCTTCAGCAGATATTTTGGGAGACACTCTGTTAGGTTGGAGTGAGAATAATGAGTTGTATTACACGAGGATGGTGGGCGGTTGTTCGTTTGATCCGTTAAAAGGTCCTGAAGCCATACAGGTCTATCTTTATAATCCCGAAACTGATCAATCTGAGTATCAATTTGACTTGCCGAAAGTGAACCCAGCTGCGCACGCGTACAGTATCGGTATTCGCATCTCACCTAATGGCAGGAAGGTGCTGGCCTATAACGCAGCTTGCAGCGTAGGTCTTGGGTCGACCTTTATCTTTGACAGTGAAACAGGATCGTATTCGCCACCCGATGACATCATGCAGGATTTTTCAGTCGATGGCTTATACACTGCTGTCTCAGAATACCAGCCACAGCTCACTCAACAGGTCACTTACTGGATTAATATTTTTGATAGCAACGGAGAAGAAATCAATGTAGTGCATATGGGTGACGCTGCGGGGGAATTGGCTATCGACCCGCATTTTTCCAGTACGGGCAAATATCTTGCTTTCATTGAGGCAGTCTCGTTGGAAAGCGGATGGACTCAATTGGATACGATGACAAGGCTTGCGGTCACCCGTCCCGATCAGCTTTATCTCTATGTTTTAGATGACCTGTACCCGGGTTTTTCAGATGATTTGCCTTATTTGTTTACCCCCGTTGGATCTCATGACTCACAATGGTTCAGGTTTGGGGCTTTCTCTCCTGATGACAAGCACCTTGCTTTTTTTGAAGGACAGCCTGGGAACTGGAATGACCCAGTCAGTTTAACCGTCGTGGATATTGGGTCACAAACGCTTATCGCAGTTGATCAGGTGATGAGAAATGATGCGGTCGATTGGTGATCTCAACCACTATTAACGTTTCATCATAAAAGCAAGCCTCAAAGACTCTTCAGTATTCAAATTTGGTAGAATACGCTTGTCGAAAGTCTTTTTCCTCGTGCTATTGAGGAAAGACCCGCCTGATTTCCCCTGTCGAAATTGGAAAAACGGGATTAACCAGACAGGTGGCTTTGAGAAAAGCCGTTAGTTAGGAGGTATGCCGTGGCTGGCATGGATCAGTTTACACAAAAAGCCAAACACGTGCTGAGCTTCACACAGGCTGAAGCGGAACGGCTCGGGGTGGAGGCGATTAACACAAATCACCTTTTGGCTGGGTTGTTATTAGAAGAAGACTCAATTTCCCAACGCGTCCTGAAGGACCTTGGGTTGGACATGGAATCGCTTAAAGCGCATCTTGTTCCCACCGGGGTGCATGTCGCCGCTGAAAAAATACACCTGGACGAGGAAATCAAACAGGCGATTGAAGACGCAATTGAAGAAGCACGCCAGGGTGGGCAGTCAAGCGTTGGCACTGAACATTTGCTGTTGGGCATGGCGAAGAATGAAGCCAGCCAGGGGATGCAGACCCTGCTTAAATCAGGCATCACCCCTGAACAGGTACGCCGTCAGACTCGTCGTGTCATTCAGAAATTCAGACGTGAGCGGGAACTGTCTGCTCAGGAGGCTGCTCAGCAGCTTGAAAAACATGAAGTTTCAAACGCCAAGCCGGCTCGCGGTAAGTCTGAGCCTGATGAGAGCAATACACCTTTGGTTGACCAGCTGGCGACTGACCTCACCAATCTGGCTGAACAAGGTCGGCTGGACCCGGTGATCGGACGCAACAGGGAAATTGAACGGGTCATCCAGATTTTGGCGCGTCGCAGCAAGAATAACCCCGCCCTGATCGGTGAACCGGGGGTAGGCAAGACAGCCATCGTTGAAGGATTGGCGCAGGCGATTGTCGAAGGTGACGTGCCGGCGCTGCTGCTCAACAAACGGGTGATGCAGCTTGATGTCGGCTCATTGGTGGCCGGCACGATGTATCGCGGACAATTCGAGGAGCGTCTCAAACGCGTGATCGACGAGTTGAAAACCAGCGGCGCGATCGTCTTTATTGACGAACTGCACATGCTGGTAGGCGCGGGAGGCGCGGGGGGCCAGGTTGACGCGGCTAATATTCTTAAGCCAGCTCTCTCACGGGGTGAGCTGCAGGTGATTGGCGCGACGACGCTCAACGAATATCGCAAGCATATTGAGGGCGACGCTGCGCTCGAACGCCGCTTTCAGCCGATTGTGGTTGATCAACCCACTGTGGATGAAACCATTGATATTCTAAAGGGCTTGCGGCCGAATTATGAAGAGCACCATCGCCTGAGCATTACCGACAGCGCGCTTGAAGCCGCCGCGAAACTGTCAAACCGATATGTGACTGAACGTTTTCTGCCCGATAAGGCAATTGACCTGGTGGATGAGGCTTCCAGCCGTGTGCGCATGTACAAGAGTACCTCGGCGGTTACCAGCAAAGACCTGATGAAACAGCTCAAGGACGTGCGCAAGCAAATTAAAGCCGCTCAAAGCATCGACGACAATGACGAAATTCAGACCCTCATCAACAAGCGAACTGCCCTCGAAGACCAGCTGAAGGTCTTGCAGGGCGGTTGGGATCGCGCCAGCGCGCCGAGCGTCACCGAAGAGGATATCGCTGAAGTGATATCGATGTGGACGGGTATTCCGCTGACGCAGATCGCTACCGAAGAATCCGCTAAGCTGCTCAACATGGAAGAAGAACTTTCCAAGTTGATTATTGGTCAAAAGGAAGCCATCGAGGCAGTCTCGAAGGCGGTGCGCCGAGCCCGGGCTGGGCTCAAGGACCCTCACCGTCCGGTCGGCTCATTCCTGTTCCTTGGCCCCACCGGAGTTGGCAAGACTGAGCTCACTAAGGCTCTCGCGAAAACCATGTTTGGCACTGAAGACGCCATGATACAGATTGACATGTCCGAATTTATGGAACGTCATTCCGTCAGCCGTCTGGTTGGCGCGCCTCCTGGTTATGTCGGATTTGATGAGGCTGGCCAGTTGACCGAAGCCATCCGTCGCAAACCTTATTCGATTGTCGTCTTTGACGAGATCGAAAAAGCTCACCCCGAAGCCCTGCACCTCCTGCTTCAAATCATGGAAGAAGGACACCTGAGCGACGCTAAGGGACACAAGGTTGATTTTAAGAACGCCATCGTGATCATGACGACCAATATTGGCGCGGATCTGATCAAACGACAGAGCTCGCTGGGGTTCACGCTCGATGTCGACGCGAACCTGGCTGATCAGCTGGCTTATGATGAGATGCACAAGAAACTGATGGAGGCTCTCAAACGCACCCTGCGGCCGGAATTTATCAACCGTCTTGATTCGGTGATTGTCTTCAGAGCGCTCAATCTCGAAGATATTCGTGAGATCGTGCGTCTTGAAATCGCCAAGGTTGGGGAACGCCTGTCAGAGTATCAGCTGACAATTGAACCTGCCGCGAGCGCGCTTGAACATCTGGCTGAGATTGGCTTTGACCCCGAAATGGGCGCCCGCCCAGTGCGGCGGGTTATCCAGCAGGAAGTTGAAGAACAGCTCTCTGACGCTATTCTGGCGGAAACCTTCAAAGCTGGCGATACCGTTGTCATTGATTTGATCGAATCGGTCAATGAAGATGGCGAACCCGTCAAGAGACTCGAGCTGCGCAAAAAAGAAATGGTGCCGACCCCGGCTTAAGAGGCGAAGTCTATGCCGAAACTCTACACGCGCTATGTTTGTCAGTCATGCGGGAAGGTCTCATCCCAGGCTTTTGGGCGCTGCCCTGGATGCGGCGCGTGGGATTCGATGGTCGAAGAGGTGGTGGAGGCAGAGGCAAACTCAGCCAAACAAACCAACCCGGTTCGGGGACTCTCCGCTTATTCAAAACCCAGACCGATTAATCAGATTGAGAGCGAGCGCGAAGAACGCATCAGGCTCGATATGGAAGAGTTCGCGCGCGTATTGGGCGGGGGCATTGTGCCTGGTTCAATCGTCTTAATTGGCGGAGATCCTGGTATTGGCAAGTCAACCCTCACCCTGCAAATGTCGATGCAGATGGCAAAAAACAGCCGCGTCTTGTACGTCTCAGGTGAAGAATCGGAGCATCAGATTAAAATGCGCGCCAACCGCCTCGCGCTGAACGGCGCCAACAGCAAACTCGGATTGCCAGAAGAGCTTTACCTGGTAACCGAGACCAACCTGTCGACCGTTTTCGATCACATTGGCGCTTTGAAGCCAAAGCTGGTCATCATCGACTCAATCCAGACGATGACCCTGCCGGAAATGGAATCCTCCGCGGGCTCGATTAGCCAGGTGCGTGAATGCGCGGCAAGACTGCGCGAACTGGCAAAAAACACCGGGATTTCAGTCTTTCTGATTGGTCATGTCACCAAGGAAGGCACTATCGCCGGCCCGCGCGTGCTCGAACATATTGTCGATACCGTTCTTTACCTGGAAGGCGAACAGTTTCAGAGTTATCGCCTTTTGCGTTCGGTAAAAAACCGCTTTGGAACGACCAGCGAGGTGGGCGTTTTCGAGATGCAGGAAAAAGGCATGGTCGAAGTAACCAACCCCAGTGAGGTTTTTTTGGCTGAACGGATGGTGAATACGCCTGGCTCTGCGATCGCTGTCACCATGGAAGGGACACGCCCGCTGCTTGTGGAGGTGCAGGGGCTGACCACCCAATCTGGCCTCGGCAACCCGCGCCGCACTGCCAATGGGGTCGATTTCAACCGCCTGATGCTGATCACCGCGGTGCTCACCCGCCGGCTGGGTCTGCGGCTGTCTGACCAGGATGTGTTCAGCAATGTAGTAGGCGGCTTGCGTGTCAGCGAGCCCGCCGCGGATCTGGCGATTGCCACCGCCATCGCCTCTTCACTGCGTGATCGGCCGGTAAGGGCTGACACGGTGCTGATTGGCGAGGTGGGGCTTTCGGGTGAGCTGCGCATGGTTGGGCAGATAAGCCATCGCCTGCGCGAGGCTGCGAAGTTGGGCTTTAAGCGTGCTGTCATCCCCCACCGCGTGCGCAAGGGCGAACCCTGGCCAAAAGGCATCGAAGTCATTGAAGCCCGATCTTTGCGCGACGCCTTAAGCGAGGCGCTCATGCCGGCTGACAGAGAGGCAAAAGGGGGAGCTGATGCAGATCATTGAGATGATCGATGATTATGCCCGGATGGTGGAAGAGTCTAAAACCATCGGCAAGTTCAATGCCTACAAAGCCTATACTGAAAAGTTCCCCGATCTGTTCGGGTTCATTTTTGAGCACCTGTATATGCAGCCAATTTCGGCCTTGCAGGGATTGATCGAACAAGCGGATTTTGAGTGTCTGCTTAAACAGGGTCTTGAAAACCGTCGGATTGGGATGGCCCGTCAGATTGTCACCTCAGCCAGCGCTGTCGCGGATGATCTAGACTTCGATAAGGACTTCAGAATATATTTAGGCATGGAGCTTGGGAACATCGGAGGCTGCCTGGCTAGCGTTGACCCAGCCAGGCCAGCGCTATTTATCGGCACCGAGGTGACGCGCTCGGCTGAATTCATTGATCAGATCGTGCCGCATGAGTTCAATCACATGGTTCGTGCCAGTGCGGTTGGAGCGGATCTGAGCGAGATTAACACGGTACTGGGGCGTGCTATGGCTGAAGGCCTGGCGGTCTATTATGATGGCCTCGCATTCAATCACCAGCCTTTCAGCGATGAGAGCTTCGCGCTGCAGAACGGTCTGAGCCAGGCACAAATTCGTTATCTTTCCAAGAGTGGTGACTCATTACTTACTGAAATGGAAACCAAACTTGATCTGCCGCCCACCGAAGCGTTGCACCGCGATTTATTTATCGTCAATTCGGGGGATGACCAGTCCTGCGTTCCGGGTTATTATTATGGCACGTCTGTAATCGCCAGGTTGGTGGAATCTGGGCAGTCACTTGCCGAACTAACCCGCCTGCCATCCCAACAGATTTACGACGCTTATCTCAAATTAAAATAAGAACAGGAACCCGCCTATGGCTAACCCGCTCAGCACCCTTCCGATCATCAATACCACCCGGCGCAACCACGCCCTCGAACACGCCACCATGCATGTTTTGGCGGCGAGGTATCCGGGTGTCAAGATGGCCGGCATGAGCGGACCTGCTGGCTTTGTTTTGTATGCGGACTTGCCTACCGAGATTATCACCGACGGCGTGCTCGAAGCTCAAAAACGGCTGGCTAACGGCGAAGCTGAGCTTGCCATTCACACGAACTGCGGCACGAACCTGGTTGTTTCATCCCTGTTGGCAGGGTCGGTCGCTTTTATGACTTTGATGGCTTCGAGCGGAAAGCGCAAACCCAACCTGTTCAACTATCTGCTTGCTGCCGCTGCGGCAATCCCGGTCTACATTGCCAGTCGGCCTCTCGGGCCTCGCGTACAGCGCCTGCTCACCACTGACCCCGACCGGGGTAATCGCCAGGTGCGCCTGGTGGAGAGTCGCAGAACCCCGCATGGTTTCGTTCACTACATTACCATTGGTCTGTAAAACTCGATCATGCCTAACTTGATCATCCTGAGGGGCGACGACCCCACCCGCGTCACAGAGCTGCTCGCTGGCTACCGCGAAAGCCTTGGTGACCCAGGTACGGCTGATCTTAATTACACCGTTGTTGAGGGAGAAAACCTTAACCTTGAATCTTTGCGGGCAGATATCTCCACCATGCCCTTTTTGGCTGACAAACGATTAGTGGTTGTCAATAACGCCCAGGTCTTTCTCTCCAAAACAAAAAAAGAAGATCGCCAACGTACCCTTGACTTGTTTAATGAACTGCCTGATACGAGTTTGCTTGTTTTAGTGATTGACGATGTCTCTAAACGCAAGAGGGGAATGATTAGCTGGGAAAATGATAAGGCCTACAACTGGTTGACCGATTGGGTCAATAAAAAAACAAACAACATTGAGTGGATCGATTGCGCCTTACCAAGTGAGGGCGAGATGAGCCAGTGGATTATCGCTCAGGCTAAACAGCAGGGCGGGGGCTTTCAGCCCGACGCGGCGAGGCTGTTGGGCAGTTATGTGGGCAACAACACCCTGCGCGCCCGACAGGAGATTGACAAGCTGCTTACCTACGTCGGGCCTTCACGAGTGGTAACCCCCGAGGATGTCGTTTTATTGACCGCCCAGGAACAGGAGGGCGATATTTTCGCCTTTACCGACGCGTTGGGCGAACGCGACAGCGCGAAAGCGATGGATCAATTCCAGCGGCTGACCGACCGCGCTGATGTGGTTGAGCTGGCGCCGATGATCCATCGTCAATTCAGGCTGCTCATCCAAGCGCGTGAAATCATGGATGAGGATGGTCGGGCGGCTCAGATCGAAAAAGAACTCGGGGTCTTATCTTTCATCGCCCAGAAGCTTGAAAAACAAGCCCGATTGTTTAAATTGCCTCAGCTGCTGGCGATTTATCAGCGGCTTTTGAAAATCGACGAAGACATGAAAACCGGCGGCATGCCTGGCGATGTGGCTTTTGAACTTTTCATCGCTGATCTGACCCGTAAGTAAACGACTCTTCGCGCTGGCGTGGGGCTGGTTTGACCCAAATCCGCCGAAAGGACGAACAAATACTGTCTATTTGAACCAATTGCGTCGTTATCCCCTCATGATGCAACTATAATTTCTCCACGATGACTCAAGACACTTCACCCGCAAAGCCGCAGTCACTGCGTGAGAAACTGCGGCGCAACATTCCGCTCAATTACCTGTTCACTTTTCTGATGGAATTTGGCCTGGCGCGCGGCATCTGGATGCTCTATCTGGCCGCGAAAGGTTTGAGTCTGTTTCAGATTGGCTTGATGGAAACTGTCTTTCACGTCACCTCTTTTCTGATGGAAGTGCCTACCGGTGTTGTCGCTGATTTGTACGGCCGCAAGGTCAGCCGGGCGTTGGGTCGGGCGGCGGATGTCGTTTCCACCGCGCTAATCCTGCTCTCTCACAATTTCACCGGAATCGCCATCGGCTTTATCTTTTCGGCGCTCAGCTACAATCTTGAGTCCGGAGCCGGGGAAGCTTTGGTGTTTGACTCGATGAAACAGCTCGGGGAAGAAGACCGGTTCATTGGCGTGCGCGGTAGGACCGAAATGATCTATCAGGGGGTCAGCGTGATCAGCCTGCTTATTGGCGGCTATATTGCCACTCTGAACTTTGACCGCGTCTATCAGGCCTCCCTGGTAATCAGCCTTCTGGCGTTGGCCAGCGCGCTGACCTTCACCGAACCAACCATCGTCGGGCAAGAACACAGCGGCAACGTCTTCAAACTGATGTGGAAGCAGTTCACCGACAGCCTGTCAGTCATTCGCGGCAGCCGCAAGGTGATGGCGCTGATTGTGCTCTCCGAGCTGGTCGGTGTGTTCAGCACCACGCTTTTTTTCTATATTCAGAATTATTACAAAAGTCAGGGGCTGAATGAGTTTCAGATTGGCGTGATTCTGGCGGTGGGAGGGGTTTTGGCGGCGCTTTCGGCGAGCCAGGCCAGCCGTGTTAAACGTCTTGGCAAGCTGCGCATGCTGATCACAGCGCTCTCACTGGCGATGGTGGTGTGCTTCTGGGGTGTGCTGGCGGGGCGAAGCGGGGCGATCTTTTTCGCCTTGCTTGGGGCTCTTTACAGCATAATTTGGATATTGATCGGCGACGCGATCCATCAGCTTATTCCCAGTGAACAGCGCGCCACGATCATTTCAATGCAGAGCATGCTGTTCAGCCTGCTGATGATTTTGCTTTTCCCTGCGGTTGGCAAACTGGGGGATCTATACGGCCTGCGCCAGGCTTTCGTTTTTGTCGCTCTGTCAGCAACGCTGGCTTTGGGGGGCTTTATCACCGCGATCAATATTGTTTCGCGGCGCTCAAACACCGCTTAGCTTGTTTATAAACCCTGCGCGAAGCGCTCCGCCCGCAGGATCGCGTCTAATTGTGGGAAGATGGCCTGATTGGCAGCGATGATATCTGGCGTGCCCGAGAGCAGGTCTCCCTCGCCCCACAGCGGTTCGACCCTGACGCCAGCTTCACGGCAGATCAAAATCCCCGCGGCTACGTCCCAGGGGTTCAGCGCGATCTCCCAGAAACCTTCCACCCGCCCGTTAGCCACATAGGCGAGATCAAGCGCGGCTGAGCCCAGCCGCCTGACGCACTGCGCCTCCAGCATCACACGGTTGAAATAAGGCAGGTTTGAGCGCGGCGTGTTGAAGAACTGGAAGCGAAACCCGGTGATTAGCATGGCGTCGATCATCTGGTCAATTGTCGAGGGACGGATCGGTTTGCCATTGAGCCAGGCGCCTTTGCCGGCTTCGGCGCTGAAGCATTCGTCCAGGCTCGGGTCATAGATTACGCCCAGTTTCAGCTCGCCTTTGAAGGCGTAGGCGATTGAGACCGAATAGATCCTCAGCCCATGTGCGTAATTGAGCGTGCCATCCAGCGGGTCAATATACCAGCGGTGATCGCTGTCGCCCTGGTGTTCGCCTGATTCTTCCGCGTTGATCGTATGGGTCGGGAAAGCCTTTCCGATCTCACCCAGCAGGTAAGCCTCGCTGGCCATATCAGCGGCGGTCACCAGGTCGGCTTTGGATTTGTGCCGCGTGTTCAGCTCGCCATCCTGCATGTCCCGCAGGATTCTCCCGGCTTCTTTTGCCCAGCTGATCAGCTGGCTGAGTTGGGGTGTGTCTGGCTCGTTTGACATTTTTGATAACCTTTCGCCGCGCAGATTTTGCCTGTCTATTCTAACGCAGTGAGCGTAAATGAGTCGCCAAAATATATAAAATAGAAAGTGATGCGGAGTGTTATGTTGTTCTGAGATCAACTTCGCATGTGTAATAAAGTCTAATTAAAAACTCTGTGGCGGGGAATTATCTGATAAGATTAATAAAGGTTAACAGTTTTCTTGGGGTTTGAAATGATAAATGCCTATATCGGCGTGACAGATAATCAATGGTTTTCGCTCCTAAAATCTCAACCCGATACTGATGAAGTAAATTTTTGGTCGCCTTCTGGAAAATTCTTTAAGGCGTTGAAGCCTGGCGAACTTTTTCTTTTTAAACTCCATTATCCTGAAAACTTTGTTGTCGGCGGAGGAATTTTTGCCCACTCTACTGTCTTGCCGATTTCTCTAGCCTGGGAGGCATTTGGAATAAAAAATGGAGCTTCCAGTCTAACTGATCTGCGCGAAAAAATTGACAAGTATCGTAAGATTCCAGGAGATCCATATGAAGATTATCAAATAGGCTGTATCCTGATTCAACAACCATTTTTTCTTCCCGAGAACAAATGGATTCTTCCACCTGATGATATGCCAAAGAATATTGTTTCTGGCAAAAGGTATGATTTGAGCGTTGAACCAGGTTTATCTATATGGAATCAACTTAAGATCGCTCGAAGTCAAAAGAATGTAATCCAAGAGCCAGCCGTTAGATATGGCAAACCAACAATTGTCTTACCACGGCTTGGGCAAGGTTCGTTCCGGATTCTGGTTACAGATGCCTATGAAAGGAAATGTGCCATATCCAGTGAACGCACTTTGCCAGTACTTGAAGCGGCTCATATAAAACCATATAGTGCCTCTGGAGAGCATAAGGTTAATAATGGAATCCTGTTCCGACAGGATATTCACACTCTTTTCGATAGAGGGTATTTGACTGTTACACCCGATTTGAAGGTTGAAGTGAGTAGGAAAATTCGCGAAGAATTTGAAAACGGCAAGGAGTATTACAAATTTCATGGGCAACTGTTGAAAACTCCTAAAAGTTGGATGGACCAGCCATCTCCTGAGTATTTGGCTTGGCATAACGATAACGTTTATAGAGGTTGAATAATCATCACGGAGTTGCTTCGCCTTCGAAGGATACAATCATGGTTATTATCTCAACAGAGGCAGGCTTTCACATTTGTCTGCTTTACAGCCAAAATATCAGTTCTCGCATCAAGCTGTGTAAAACTTGTGGAAAATTTTAACAATTCTGTGGACGCAAGGTTGAAGCAAGGGGCTATAATTGTGGAAAATCCCTTTAAATATGTGGAAAGATAGCCTGTGATATTCTCTCCAAGCCAAAGATTTCTCTCCCCCGACATAAAGGCGATGACACCAAGAGGACAGCAATTCTGCCCTATTCGGAAAGTTGAGGCTGCATGACGCAAAACAACCCGCTGTCAAAGTTCGCTGTATTACAGCTCCCGGGCTGTTCGGACAATTCTCTGTCTGCGCAACCTTGTAAGCAGGCACCCCAGACAAACTATTTATGAGCACAAAGTTCCTGGTGAAGTGGCTGATGGCTTTGGTCGGGCTGGCCTTGTTGATTGGGGTCTGCGGTTCTGAAGCGCCATTGACGTGGGCAGCAGTGAACAGCTTGCCGGGCAATGACATGGCTTGTTACCGGAATTTGGCCGAGATTGAATCGCGGTTGACCGAATTGGTTAACCTTTACCCGAGCCTGGCAGAGAAGATTGACATCGGGAACTCATGGGAAAAGGATCATTTGGTTGGCGGCGGAGCGGGCAGCGATATTTTGGTGTTAAAGCTGACCAACCAGTCACTCATGGGCAACAAACCGAAGCTGTTCGTGGTCAGCGGGTTAGATGCGAGGGACATCATGGGGGCGGAGATTAACCTGCGCTTCGCGGAGCGCCTGCTGTCGGGGTATGACAGCAACGCAAACACGCGCATGACGCTCGATTTCAGCGAGGTGCACCTGCTGATTGTCGCTAATCCAGATGGACGGGCTTATCTTGAAAATCAGTTCGCTGAATCCCGGGAGAATTCACAAGATCTGCCCACTTACCAGGAAGCCTGGGGGCGCAACCGCAATACCGCTGGCTGCCCTGTCAGCGAATTAATCGGCGTTGATCTGAGTCGAAACTTCCCCGTCGGGTTCATGCCGAATAGCGACGCGTGTTGGGATGATTACCCGGGCGCCGAAGCTAAGTCGGAACCTGAAACAGAAGCGATCGCGGATTATATGCAGTCTCTTTATGGTATGGAGAGAACTGATTTAAACTCGCTTATTCCTGAAACAACCCCTGGGATGGTCATTAATCTTACGGAGTGGGCGAAAACTAACAAAATTTATCACGCTTATCACCACACGGTGGATGATCATGAGAACAATCAAGCTTTGGCGAGCCGATTAGCCTTCAAATTAGCTCACTCTCAAGACGCGGTCGAAACAATTGAAATCAAGCAGCCAGCTGACGCTCCTGACTCGCGTTACGGCAATCTTATTGATACATCCTATGGGCTTTCGGGTGTGTCTTCTTTCGAATTTCAATTAAAGGGGTTCCTCTTTCCATCTCAATTTACCCCATGTACTTATTTTGAAGGCTCATTCGCTGACAGCTGGTCTGAAGTTTTAGTGTTAGCAGCCCGTGCGGCGGCGAGGCCTTATGAGTTTGGGCAGGGGCCCGAAATTATGTCGATCGAATCAAACCTTATCGGCACTCTCGGTCAGCTGTGGAGCGCTTCGGGCGCTGTCGACAGCCAGTTTGGAGTCCAATCTGTTCCCTCAGTCCCTCCTGACCCGACCGGCGTGGTTTACTCACTTCGGACGCCCGCATGGTGGTCAGGTGGAACCGCTGTTGAAGCAACCTACATCCCAAATTCTCAAAACCCCCGTTTTGGCACATTTAACGCGAGCTTTAACTTCCCTGAACTCGGACCAGACCAATCTTTGGTGTTTTTTCAATCTGTCAATCAGGATGGGAAAAGGGGCATTCCCTGCGCGGTGAGCATCTACCGCAGATACTATCTCCTGCTGCCGGTCGTTCAAAGATAGTATTGGAAAAAATCAACGATGATAAAGGGGGAATCTAGAAAATTGAAGCGGTTTGATATGCGCAATGTTGCTGATTAGACTTCCATCTAATATAATAGATATATATCTAACATAAGGTCTATCATCATGGCAACGGCACCACTGCGCACAAAACTTTATTGGGATTTTGGCACGGCATATGACCTGTTTCTATCCCTGCATGTCTTGCATGAGCCGGACATCTTCGGGTTGAAGGCATCCTGGGCTGCGGGAGTACGGTCGAGGATCCCGAGTGAACATCGACAGACGCTTGAACTGATGCGAAATATCATGTCGATGCCGCATTATTTTGTTCACAACCTGCCACAGCCTAAATCCGCTGAAACGCTGTTGGATGCCCTGATGAAAATGCCGACGGGGATGCGACTTCCGGCGCTGTATTTCAGAGGGAACAGCCCCAAGGAGCTGCGTGAGATTTTGCACAACTGCTCGGCTCGCGCCAAATGGACGAGGGCGGAGAAAAATGTGATCGTTGAGTCGTTCCGGATGAACAATCACGAGGCGCACCAGACAGTTTTAGAGCAGCTGCACTATGCCTGGTCTCATCGGGAAGAGTATGGCGAGGCGCTGCTGGCGGCGCTGAAGTCATACTTTGACAATTTCTTCGCCGAGGAGGAACAGCGCATCCTGCCGGTATTGAAGCAGGGATTGTCGCACGCGCAGATGCGTTCGGGCTCGCTGCCGTTGGCGGCGATGCTCGAGGAGTTGAGCAGCGGTGTGCGCTACCGCGACTTGGAGCAAATCAATGGCATTCACCTGGCGCCGAGCTTTTGGGGCGCGCCGCTGTTGTTTTATGACGAGCTGGATAACGACGAGATGCTGATGTTGTTCCCAGCCCGACCGGAGACAATGGCAATTATCCCCGGGGAAATCGTGCCGGATGCTCTGTTGAATGGGTTGAAAGCGCTATCTGACTCGACCCGCCTGCGCATTTTGAGGTATCTGACCCATTGCCCTCAGACTGCCGCGCAGCTGTCGCGCGCTTTGCGGTTGAGGCCGCCGACAGTGGCGCACCATTTGATGGGACTGCGCATGGCTGGCGTGGTGCAGGTGATTATCAGCCACGAAGGCGACCGGCAGTACGCGACCCGCTTTGAGGGGTTTGATACCATCCAGGATCTGCTGTACCACTTTGTGCACGGAGATTAGATTGAGAACGCAAAGCGCAGTTGGCGACGGGAAAGACTCGTTCATTAGTACCTACATCGACCGGGTGAGGTCGTTCAGCCCTAATGCGCGCCTTTATTTAACCGGCGCGGTGATCTACGGCACCGTGATGGGGGTATTTCAGCTGCTGTTTAACTTTTATATGCTCAGTCTGGGATACGACGAGGTGGTAATCGGAAATTTGGTAACCATACGCAGCGCGACTTCACTGGTGGCGGCGCTGCCGATGGGATACCTGACCGACCGTATCGGCCGCAAAAACGCTTTTTTCTTTGGGTATATCACAGTGGGATTTTCGGTGGCAATGATGTTGGTAGCGCCGAAGATTCTTGTGCTGAACGTAATGAATGTTCTGATGGGCTTCGGCCAATCGCTTTCGATGGTAGCGATGGGGCCTTTTTTGATGGAAAACAGCACCGAGAAAGAACGCACGTATCTGTTTAGTTTTTCGAGCGGGATCGGCATGGTGGCGGCTTCTATCGGGCAATGGCTGGGCGGATACCTGCCGACGTGGATGGGGAGTTTGTTTAAGGTGCCGGCTTCAAGCTCGACGGCGTATGCCTGGTCTTTGAGCATTATTATCGTTGGGACGCTGTTGGCGCTGGTGCCGAACCTGATGATGACACGCAACAGGTTGTTGACCAGTGAGCGATCGGTTTTCGCGCCATTGGAATATATGAAGGTTAATCCGGGCGGCCTGACACGGCTGATCACGCCGATGCTGATCACTTCAATTGGCGCGGGCATGATCATGCCGTTTATGAATCTGTTTTTCAGGAATGTGCATCTTCAAAGCGACGCGGTAATCGGCACAATGTTCGCCTGGGGGTCGCTGGCGATGGCGATCGGCCTGCTAATCGCGCCGGCACTGGCGGAAAAATATGGAAAGATCGAAATTGTGGTGCTAACCCAGGCGCTGTCGGTTCCTTTCCTGGCGCTGTTGGGTTTTTCGCCGATCTTCACTTTGAGCCTGGTTGCGTATTATGTGAGAATCATGCTGATGAACATGAGCAGCCCAGTGTATTCAACGTTCGTCATGGAGCAGGTGGACGGCAAGTATCGGGCGATGGTGGCTTCGCTGTCGAGCATGGCGAACCAGTTTGGCTGGGCTTTCAGCCCGACAATCAGCGGGTTTATCCAAGTCAGGTATGGGTTTAAACCGGCGTTTATGCTGACCATTGTGTTTTATGTCATTGCGATCAGCATGTATTATGTGTGGTTCTGGAAGAATCGGAAACCTGTGATGACAGCCGAACCAACCGCGCAGCAGAATGAGACTGAGGGGGATGGGGTTAAAAAAGCCGAGGTTTAGTTTTGGAAAACTCAGTCTGATTCGGGATTGGTGTTGTCTCTGAAATCGTAGATGCCGTCGGCGAAAGTCCATTCATGCCCACAGCCCGGGCAGGTCTGCGATTGGTCAGTTTCGGGCAGGGGGGCGGCGCAAAGCGGGCATTGGAAAAACATACCTGCCGGAATGGCAGGGGATAAACCTGTGGCGCTGGAGCGGGTGAAGAGGCTGGGGGAATACTGCCAGAAAGCTCCGGTTGGCTGGAGGAGCTTATCAAGGTTGACAAGAAGTTGATGGGGGAGATGGCGTTTGAGCCATGCCGAACGAAAGTGAGAGACGGCGAGCTGCTTTTCAAGTTTGAAACCAGCCTGCCGCAATTGAAGACGGATAGTTTGGGGATGAAAGTTGAAATTGAGTTTAACAAACTCAACCGGGTCAGGCTGGAATGGATTCCAGGTCTGGCGGCCGACGAGATAACGCAGGACTGATTTAAAGTTGCGTTTGTTGGCGTACTCGAGGATGAAAATGCCGCTTTGGGCCATGACCCGGCGGACGTTAGCCAGCGCGAGGTCTGGACGCCGCATGTGATGAAGGGTGCGGATCATCGTGGCACCGTCAAAGAGGCCATCCATGAAGGGCAATTTGTAGATATCGGCAGCAACGTAGAGATGACGCGGTGAATCGCCAAGCCGTTGGCGTGCTTGAAGAAGCTGGGTGCGGGAATAGTCGAGAAGGACAACGCGCTGGTAGCCCTGATAGCGTGGAGTGTTGCGGCCCGCTCCGGCACCGAGCTCAAGCAAGAGGCTGCCTGAAGCGGGCAGGAGTCGTTTGAGGGCGATTTCTTCGGCGGCGTCTTCGTAGCGGCGTTCGCCGGTGTCCCAAAAAGTGGCCTGATAGTCGGAATCAGTGTAATCGCAGACGGGCGGGGTTTCGGCAGGTTGAGAGTTGTTCATAGCAAGATAACTGTTCGCGCATGGATAATTGTAAATCAGTTTAACGCGTTCGGGCAGGTTTGCCGGCAACACCCGAAGTTACCTCCTTACCGCTGCTTCCTCTCGGACCTGACGGGGTTCGCAGGGTTTCGCCGTGCCGGTCCCGCCCGAACGTGATAAAGGATAATCGAGAGGGCGTGGGATGTCAATCAGATGGGATCGGCACAGGACAGATCTGCGCGAGCAATACAGCGTGATAAGAAATGGCGCCGGTCGGCGGGTCAGACGCGTTTGGATCCCATTTCGAAACCGGGGATGCGGGTTTTGCGTTCAGCCCATTTGAGGAGGGCGGAGACGGCGAACACCATGACGAGATAGATTACCGCGGCAGCGAGATAGCTGCCTACCGGATTGTAGGTAACGGTAGCAGCGCGTTTGGCGCGCGCCATGAGGTCCTGAACGGCAATCAGAAAAACAACTGCGGTGGTTTTGAGCAGTGAGATGGGTTCATTAGACCAGGAAGGCAAGGCGAGGCGCAGGGCTTGCGGGAGAATCACAAAACGGATGGTTTGCCAGGTGGTGAGCCCGATGGAGCGGCCAGCCATCATCTGCGACTGGCCGATGGCTTGAATAGCGCCGCGCAGGTATTCAGCCTGATAGGCAGCGCTGTTGAAGCCGAGGGCGATATAGGCAGAGAGAGATTGAGAAAGGGTTAGGCCGAGCGACGGCAAGCCATAATAGATTAGAAAGAGCTGAACGAGCAGGGGCGTGCCGCGAAAGATCTCTATATAGCCGGTCGCGAAAGCTCTTAACCATTTTGGGCCATAAACCCTGGCCAGGGCAAGAGCGAGGCCAAAAATAAAACCGAGACCCAAGCCGATAAAAGTCAGCTCGAGGGTGACCCCAGCCCCGGCAATGAAGCTGGACAGGTAACGCTTGAAAAGAGCGAGCCAACCGGACATCAGGCGTTTTCCTCCGCGGCTGGTTGATTTGATTCGGTATCTTCGGCTGCTGACGGACCATCAGCGTTTTCTTTCTTGCCGTAAAGTTCGGTGATTTTCCAGAGGAATTCGCGCGTACGCTCGAATTTGGGGCGATAGAAAAGATCATCAGGGGAACCTTCTTCAACGATGTTGCCTTTTTCCATGAAGACAATGCGGTCGGCCACTTCACGGGCGAACCCCATCTCGTGGGTGACAACGAGCATGGTCATGCCGGATTTGGACAGGTCGCGCATGACTTCGAGGACTTCGCCAATCAACTCAGGATCCAGGGCTGAGGTGGGCTCATCGAAGAGCATGATGCGGGGATCCATGGCAAGGGCGCGGGCGATGGCGACACGCTGCTGCTGGCCGCCGGAGAGTTGGCCAGGGTAGTGGTGAGCCCGATCGGAGAGACCAACCCGCTTGAGTTCTTCAAAAGCTTTCGCCTCGGCGGCTTTGTCGTTCATGTGCTTGACTTTGGTGAGTCCGAGTTTGACGTTATCAAGCGCGGTCAGGTGGTTGAAGAGCAGGAAATTCTGAAAAACCATGCCAATATGCTGTCTCACCAGGTCTTCATTGGCGCCTTTGGCGGTAATTTCATCAGCATCAAGCCAAATCTCGCCACCGTCAGGATGGGTGAGCAGGTTGATGCAGCGCAGCAGGGTGCTCTTGCCGGTGCCGCTGGGGCCGATGATGACAATGGTATCGCCTTCCGCAACCGTAAGGTCGATGTCACGGAAGATGACATTATTGCCATAGATCTTGGTGAGTTTTTTGATAGTAAGAATGGGTTGTGGCATAGAGGCTCCGGGCGTTATGGGTTAGCGGGAATCTCAAGCTTCTTCTCAAGCAAACCGAGCAGACGGCCGGAGGCGAAAACGAGAGCGAAGTAAATGAGAGCAGCGGTGAGGTAAGCAGGGAGGTAGGAACCCGAACTAGCGCCAATCAGCTGAGCGCGGCGCAGGATTTCGGGCACTCCCAAAGCGTAAACGAGAGATGAGTCTTTGATGATGATGGCTGCTTCATTGGACCAGGGCGCGATGGCGTTACGCAGGGTCTGAGGCAGGATGATATTGATAATCGCCTGCATGCGGGTGAGACCTATAGCGCGGGCGGCCATCATCTGGCCAGCTGACACCGAGAGGATGGCGCCACGCACAATTTCCATCTGATACGCGCTGCTGATGATGCCGAGGGAAATTGAGCCCGCCCAGAATGGGGAGAGGTTGATCTCGCCGGACATGACAAAATATAGAATCAGCAAGAGCACAATGGGCGGAATACCGCGCATGACAGTGCTGTAGAGACTCATAACCTGCTTGAGGGTTTTGCCGCCATAAACGGCGAGCAGGGCAAAGAGGGTGCCCAAAATTAACCCTGAAGGTAAAGCAACCGCGGTCACCCCAAGGGTATAAACTGTGCCTTGGAGAATGTATTTTATGAAGTTTGCAACATCCAAATTAATCTCTCCAGAGGATTAATCACTGAATGAGATGAAACTGACCCCGGTTTTTGCCGGGGTCAGTTTTGAATGATTATTCTGAGAAGTATTTCTGGGCTAATTCTTCAATTTTGCCAGAGTCTTGAAGAGCCTTAATCTGTTTGTCAATCTCGGCCTTCAGAGCGACATCGCCGTCGGGAAGGACAATGTTGAGTGGGCCGGTGGAGAGCTCTGCACTGAGGACGATATTGAAGCCTTCATATTGACTGACCAGGTTCTTGGCAGGGACTTCATCAAGCATGAGTACGTCAACGCGCCCTGCTTGCAAGTCGAGAGCAGCCTGGTCAACACGTTCGTAGCGGGAGAGGTTCTCTTCTTTGAGCAAGCCCGTGTCGATCAGATTAGAAGTCAGCCAATCATCCTGAACTGTTCCAGATTGAACGCCGACTTTAAGGGTGACAACATCTTCTGGTTTGGCGATGGTGCCTGAGAAGCCTTTGGCGACAAGGAATGCGTCTTTGGAAGTGTAGTAGGCTTCTGAGAAGTCAACCTGTTGATCGCGTTCTTCACTGTAGTTGAAGCAGGATATAGAGAGGTCGATTTTATTTTCCTGCACGGCGGCGATGAGGCTATCGAAGGGCATATCGACCCATTCGAGTTTCACGCCCATGCCTTCAGCAATGGCGGCCATCAGTTCGATATCGAAGCCAATATATTTGCCTGACTCATCCACCGACTCATAGGGCGGATAATCAGCCGAAGTGCCGACCATGATTTTGCCCGCTGTGTTGATGGAATCCAATTTTGAAGGGGAGCTGGGGGGATTTGAGGTCTGTTCTAATGGGGCCTCAGGTTGACAGCCTAGTAAGCTGCCAGTAATCAGGATTACAAGAACAAGCAGGATCAAACCTTTTTTCATCAGTAACCTCCAATATTAATTAAACTGTTAAGTGCCTGCTCTTATATTATAAGGGAAAATCAAAAGGTTGTTAATGATTTGCGGAGTCACAAAAAGAACTTTTTCAAATTATTATGCGGGTCTTTCTTAAATCAGAGGCGTTGGTCGCAAAGAGAGCGGTAGCCGCAAGCTCTGCAGCGCGATGTCTGGTGATGGGAACGGTTAGGGAACACGGATTGACATTCGCAGGAGCGCATCGCTGTGATCACCTCTATTAATACTGATTCCTGCTGTGGGGTGTAATCGATTTGGAAGGTTTTATCGGCGTAGCGGATCAAACCGTGGGGCGGGCGCCGCCCATATGATATTTCGCATAAATAGCAATAGGCAGTCAATTGTAAAACATGGGAATCGTAAGGCCGATCTGGCGCGGGATGGCTTTTGTATTCAACAGGGATGAACGTGCCGTCTTTAAGAGCGACGATGTAATCGGGCTTGCCTGCCAAATTGAGGGCTGAATCGTAGAGCGGTCGGGGCAAACTTTGAAAGACCCGGTTGTCGGAATAGACAATTTTACCGGAGGGGAGGCCGGATTGGTGAGCTTTATAGCGGCTGAGCAGAAAAAACAAACCAGCCACCACCAGAAGGAGCAGGCCAAGTTGAACGGTCGTCATCGCAACAAGCTCACAAAAATCAAGGCGAGGGCGATCAGCAGGAGGCCTAACGCCAGCCATTTGAGCAATATGCTGATCTTGGCGTTAAATGCGTGTTGGCTGTGGTGGAACTTGCCGTTCGCTAGCGCAGCCGTGTTTTCGGAGGCGATTCCCTGACGCTGATACCACCAGGCGCGTCGGCAGTATAGAAAAGAGCCGAGTTCGGAGGCTTTGATCGTACACATAAGATAATTAAGCCCTAACTTTACATAAAATGAAGAGGCGCCGGGAGGCACCTCTGTTCAAAGCGGTAATTAAAAGGGTTATGCAGGGTCATCCAGCTGTTTAGAAAGCTTGGAAAGAGCCGCTTCGAGCTCACTCTGGCGGAAAGCCACAGTGATATCAGCACGTGTACGCTCAATAATGCCACGCGCAAGATCAGTGCGGCGACGCAATCCATCAGTAATAGCATCAGGATAATCCATGGTAACCAGCTGAGTGAAGACGTCATCCATCGCTGCGAGAAGGCGTTCGACTTCGGCTGAATATCCGGGGCGCAGCAGGTCAAGACAGCGTCGGCGTAATTCCCCAAGGGTCTCGGTAAGGCCATTGAGGTAAGCGGCTGGTTCAGCGCCAAGATCTTCGGGAGTTGGCAATTGATTGCCGCGGATTAACGCGACTGTCAGATGAGCCTCGACATGTTCTTTGAGTGCGTCCTGGGTGTAACCGGCGAAATAAAGATCTGGATGAGGCGCCAGGCTGGTTTTCAACTCCTCAGCCAACCTTTTGCAGGTGTCCAGCTCAAGGTCAGCCTCGGCGTGGTCTTCACGGTGAACCGCGCGAATGGACAGAGAGGCATGTCGGGTAAGTTCCCGCGCCTTGCTGAGCGCCTGATCGCGCAGAGCGGTTTTTTGATCGAAAACCTGGCGAATCTGGTTGCAAATATCATCGAGATCAGGCATTAATCCTCGCTACCTGAAGTTTGGGGACCACAGGGTCTGAAGAGGTCGTCAGCAAGGGTATGACCGCTGGGTAAACGAATTTCGCCGAAGGTGGCTTCGTAGCGGCGCAGGTTGTCGGTGATGGCATGCTGCATCAACTTCATCCCGAGGGGTGAAAGAATGACGCGGGTTGAGACCTTGGGGTCTTCGACGCCGGGAAGCACCGCGGTGAAGTCAAGCACAAATTCGCCAGGGGTATGGGCGATGCGCACCATATTGACGAATTGTGCTTTGAGGTCTTCGGGCAGAACGACGTTCAGAGGTTTGGCTTCGGACATGGTTTAGAAGGGAATATCGTCGTCGCCGGCGTCGTCCATGCCGCTGGGTGAGCCGCTAACCTCGCCCTTGGCAGAGAGGAAGCGCACGTTTTCAGCAGTGACCTCATAGCTGGCAGCCCAGGTGCCGTCTTTTTTCTGGAAAACTCTGGGTCCGCCGTTGGAATCTGGGGAAAGGCGACCTTCTACGAGGACTTTGGAGCCTTTTTGGAGATATTGGTTGACACTTTCGGCTTGTTTGCCCCAAACAGAGACGCGAAACCAGGTGGTTTCGTCGTTGTCTTTGTATCTGCGGCTGGTAGCGACACTGATTTGGGTGACAGGATTGCCATCGGGGGTGAAGCGCATTTCGGGGTCGCGACCGAGATTACCGATGATGATTAGCTTTTGATACATGGGATTTCCTTTCGTGATCTGTTGGTCAAATTTTGCATATAGCTATATTTGACTTAATTTTACTTCAGAATATCGCAAGGTCGACGGCCTAATCGGGTAAAATCAGGATAACTGGCATGGTGGCGCAAAAAGAACTGGTCAGCGTCAATGTTGGCAACGGCAATAATCTGTGGAGGGTATGATGTGCGATACATTGGGTGTCATTCTGGAAGACAAAGCGCTTTTCGCTAAAAACAGCGACCGCAGCCCGAATGAGCCGCAAGTGTGTGAATTTTATCCGGCAAGAGACCCATCAGAGCCGATGCTCAAAGCAACCTATATTGAAATCGATCAGGTTTCTCACACGCACAGCTGCCTGCTCTCGCGGCCGAGCTGGATGTGGGGAGCAGAGATGGGTGTCAACGAGCATGGCGTGTGTATCGGCAATGAAGCCGTTTTCACGAAGGGGGCCTATGCGAAGACCGGACTGACCGGGATGGACCTGCTGAGATTAGCTTTGGAGCGCGGGGCAAGCGCGGCGGAAGCACGAGATGTGATCATCAACCTGCTTGAGCGGCATGGACAGGGGGGAAACTGTGGCTTTGACCATAATTTTTATTACGACAACGCCTTTCTGATTATGGACCGCCGGGAATTGTTCGTGCTTGAGACGGCTGGGCGGAATTGGGTATATAAGCAATACCCAAAGGCAAGCATCTCGAATCGCCTGACCATTGGGAGAGAGGGCGATGCGTACAGCGGGGGAGAGGCTGTCGATTTTAAAAAGAAATACAGCGACCTGCTGTTCACATTTTTTTCGGGGTCGCGATCGCGGTGGGAGCAGACCTGTGAAGCGCTTGGCCAGGCAAACTCTGTTGAAGCTTTGATGGGGACTTTGCGGCGACATGACCGGAAAGTGAAGAATCCTTTGTGTCAGGGAAGTGTGAGCAGTACATGCATGCACGCGGGAGGATTGATCGGCGATCATACGACAGCGAGCATGGTGGTTGAGCTGGATGAAGAAATCAAAATCTGGCTGACAGGCAGTTCAACCCCCTGCATTTCACTTTTTAAACCATGGAAGTTTGGTGAACCAGTTGGGTTACCGGTGATGGCGGCTGGAGAGGAGAAGCCTGAGGCGGACTGGATAAAGCGCGAACAATTTCATCGCTCGGCGCTTGGAAGAGAGCTGCCCGCCCAATTTTATGAGGATCGGGACGCTCTTGAGACTAACTGGCTTAACGCCGCGCGGGGATCCCGCGATTGGGCAGACTTAAATGAGCGCGCGAGGGCGGAGGAAGAAGCGTTTTATAAGCGCTGGGTGAACCAGATCAGCGTGGAAGCCTGCGGATCAAACGCGTTTAAGCGCTATTGGGCAAAGAAGAACGAACAATTGACTGGTTAGAGCGAGGGTCACCAACCCTGCGCGTACCACTTGAGATAGGCGGCTATATTCTCTGCCCAATAAGCTCCATCATGGGAACCGCTGAACAGATGCCAGCTGTGAGGGATATCCAGTTTGGCCAGTTCGTGTTCGAAGTTGCGCGCGAGGTATTGTTCTGGGTCGCTGTCGCCTACGTCGAGGAAAAGTTCGGGTCTTTCGTCCTTACCAATTTCGCCAATTGCTTTGGCAAAACGGTTTGATTCGTCAATAAGCATTGGAAAGCTGTGCATGCCGATTTTCCGGAAGAGTGTGCGGTGGTTGAAACCGATGCGCAGCGCGAGGGTAGCGCCGCGGGAAATACCACCGATAGCGCGGTGATCACGATCAGCCAACGTCGGGTAAGTTGAATCGATATGAGGGATGAGTTCTTCGGGGATGACCTGATGAATGGGAAATTTGCGCGAAATATCGGTATTGATGAGGCGAGGCATTACCACGATAAAAGCCGTATCGATTTCCGCGATCAGTTCGTCTGCTGCTTTCGAGAGCCCGATGTCATTCCATTGGCTTTCATCGGTATAGAGACCGTGAAGCAGATAGAGAACAGGATAGCGTCGGTCTGCGAAGGGATCGAAACAGGGGGGAAGATAAACCTGGTAGTGTAAAGTTTCGCCGAGGATCGCGCTCGGCATGTCTTCGGCATGGAGCGACCCTGAAAGGGTGGAGCAAGCCGAGGCACCAACAGGGGTTTGAGCAGGTGTTGGCGAGGGTTGTGATAAAGCCTGAGTCGCCGAATTTGTCTGAGCAGTTGAAAGGATTGACAACGGCAAGAGGTTGGAGGGATGGGCGCGATAGGCATTGATGACGACGACCGCGAAAACAAGGACCAAAACTAAGACAAACCCGGAGAAAAACCGATGGAAGGTGGTGCGTCCTTGACGAGCATTCATCATTCCGATTATACTTTGATCTCGCCGGGGTGTAGCGCAGTTGGCCAGCGCGCTGCGTTTGGGACGCAGAAGTCGGCGGTTCAAGTCCGCCCACCCCGACTTGATGGTTAAAGGGCGAGCTATGAAATTTATTTATCCATCTGATAATCCTTTTTTGTCCATTATCATCCCTGCGCATAATGAATCTAACCGACTACCTCAGTCGCTTAACTCGATTCGGGAGTTCGTGAACGCTCAACCCTATAGCTGCGAAGTGATTGTGGTCGAGAATGGCAGCAGTGATAATACGGGCAAGATTGTGAGAGATCTGCTTGGATCATGGCCTGAGCTGCAGCTGATCGAGCTCAAAGCAAGCGGCAAAGGGCTGGCAGTCAGAGAAGGCATGTTGGCGGCGAAGGGGTATTATCGCTTTATGATGGATGCTGACCTGTCGATGGCGGTCGAAGAGGTGAATAAATTTTTGCCGCCTCGGCTGGACGTACCGGTGGCGATCGCCTCGCGCGAGGCGCCTGGCGCGGTGCGTGTGAATGAACCGCCTGTCAGGCATTTGATCGGGCGTCTGTTTAACACGATGGTGCGTACGCTGGTCTTGCCTGGGGTGCAAGATTCGCAATGCGGCTTTAAATGTTTCAGCGCGGCAGCCGCTGAGCGTATTTTTAGGCTACAGACCCTGACAGGATGGAGCTTTGATGTAGAAATATTGGCAATCGCGCGGGATTTGGGGTTTGACCTGAGGGAAGTGCCCATCCGGTGGACTTATGATCCGGGCAGTCGGGTAAGCGTATTGAAAGACTCGTTGAGAATGGCCAGAGAGCTGTTTGAAATCCGTTCGAAAGTCATGCGTGGGCTGTACCGTGAGAAGAAAGTTTGATTCTGGCCTGCTGCCGAAATCTCCCAATCTTGAATTTGAAAATTACTTGTGGCGCAAAGGCTTGCGCGTTGTAACTGGTCTTGATGAAGCTGGCCGCGGCGCGTTAGCTGGGCCTTTATATGGAGCGGCTGTTGTGCTGCCTTGCGAGATGTCGGAAGCAACCCAGAAGCTTCTGAGTGGGGTGAGGGATTCAAAGCAGCTTAGCGCGAAGCAACGGGACGTAGCGGCGATTGTGGTAAAGCAAGCTGTGTGTGAATGGAGCGTTGGGGTAGTGGAAGCGGCTGAGATTGACGAACTCGGCATGGGCAGGGCTGGGCGGTTGGTCTTTAGGCGAGCGTTGGATGGACTCGGGATTAAACCGGAACATTTATTGATCGATTATTTCTCAGTGCCGGAAATTATGATTGAGCAGACCGCCCTGGTGAAGGGAGATCAGCGCTCGCTTTCGATTGCCTGTGCCTCGATTTTGGCGAAAACAGCGCGTGATCAGCGAATGAGAGAACTGGCAGGGAATTATCCGCAGTATCGATTTGATTTAAACAAGGGCTATGCCACGCGCGGACATCGGGCAGCTTTGGCGAAATTTGGCGCCTGTCCGGAGCATCGAAAAAGCTTTCAGCTGTGGAAATTGCAGGACGCGTTGTTTTGATGTGAAACGCTGACCGGAATTGTAGACTTGAGATATGTTACACTTTTAGATAGTAAGGAGTGGCTTATGAGTGAACAACCAACCTATACAAAAGAAGAAAAGATTGAGGGTTTGATTGACCAGATCAGCGCATATATCGAACAATATCACCGCGGCTGGATTGAACTGGTAGAGATTAAAGACAATAAAATCAAAGTCAAATTTGGCGGGGCATGTGAAGGCTGCGCCTTGTTGCCTGCGACCATGCAGGGCTGGGTAGCGGGCACGATTAGACAATTCTTTCCGGATATGGAAGTTGTCGCGGCGACTGAAGAATCAGCATAAGCAGTTGTTGTTTATGATCGTAAAAAAGGGAGCCTAACAGCTCCCATTTGTTTTAAGGGATCATTTCAGGCTGAGGACTGTCAGAGCGCCGCCCCGCGACTGGTGATCGAAGTTGGGGCGTTCATCTCTTTTTGAACAGTCTGATAAAGTGTGTCGCTCCTTAGATCATCAAGGCTATAGCAAACCGCGCCCATGTGATCGGCGAGGTTTTTGGCTAAACCCTGATCAAAGGCCTTATGCTCCATGTTAATAACAACGGAATGGATATTTTCGGCGGCGAAAAGAGTGGCGAGAGCGTCAATTTCAGTCTGAACGGGACCAGCACCGAGCGGGACATTACCAGCGCCATCCGTAAGTACAATCAGCAGGGGTTGGACATCTGGGTGAAGTGTTTTTTCACGTTTAATCACTTCGTAAGCCATCTGTAAGCCAGCAGCAAGGGGGGTCTTGCCGCCGACGGGGATACTGGCAAGCGCGCGTTGGGCAAGCAAGACGGAATTCGTTGGGGCAAGAACGAGCGTCGCGCGGTCTTTCTGAAATACCACCAGGCCGACCCGATCGCGGCGCTGGTAGGCGTCTGTCAGCAGCGAGAGAATGGCGCCTTTGGTAGCGCTCATACGCTCAGCGACGGCCATACTCCAGGAGCCATCTACGAGGAAGAGAATCAGGTTGGCCGTCTTTTTCACGCGTACTTTTTTTTGATAATCATCGCTGCGGATGGCGAAAGCGACAAGGCGTTCTTTTTTGAGATCTCCCCGCCGGGATTGAAAGACAGCAGCGGCGCGAAGGGTGGCATCAAAAGCTACATCGGTGATATCGCTGGGGGCGGGACGTGCCTGGATGTAGCGGCCGCGCTTGTTTTTAGAAATTGTTTGAGAACGGCGACCGCCCTGCTTGCGCACCATCTCATCGAGAGGGGTGTCGAGTTGCCGTGGTTCGAAGGTCTCACCAGGCTTGACGGTCTTGCCCCCATCCCACCAGCGCGCGTCGAGGTAGGTAAAAATTTCCTGCTGGGCTTCGCCAACCGGGATGGGTGTGTCGTCATCCTGTTTATCGCTTATGTCAGGGGAGTTATTTTTTTTTTAGCGTCCTCATCCTCAGCGTCTTCAGATTCTTGACGCTGGTCGCCAGGAACGGTTTGCCCTTTGAGCTGTTCAATGCGTTCATCAAGAGCCTGAATGCCCATTTCGGACTTTCGGAAAGGTCCGGCTTTGACGCGGTGAGGCAGGGCAAGCTCCGCGGCGAGAGCGATATCGTGAGGGGTAATGGCCCCACGGCCTTCAAAGGCGGCCTGGGCGCGGGCGCCTTTGAGGATGACAAGGTCAGAGCGGTGGCCGTCAACCTCCATGGAGGAGGTCAGATCAGCTATGATCAGCAAGTCGCGTGAGGTATAAGCCACATGAGGCAGCAGTTTGCGGGCTTGAGCGATCTGTTTGGAAAGGGCTTCTTCGGCGTCGAGCCACATCCCGTGAAATTGTCTGGGGTCAGTTTCGAAACCAAGGTTGCGGCGCATGATCTCGACGCGCTGGCGTTTGTCGAGAATGCCGTGAATTTCAACGGAAAAGGCAAAACGGTCAAGGAGCTGTGGGCGAAGATCGCCTTCCTCAGGGTTCATCGTGCCAACCAGAATGAACTTGGCTGGATGAATAAATGAAATGCCTTCGCGTTCAACAATATTGACGCCCATGGCGGCTGAGTCGAGCAAAATGTCAACGACGTGATCATCGAGCAGGTTGACCTCGTCTATATATAACATGCCGCGATTGGCTGCGGCCAGGATGCCGGGCTCAAAATGGCGTTCACCTTTTTGGATGGCTTGTTCGATATCAAGCGTGCCGACCACACGATCTTCGGTCGCGGAAACGGGCAAGTCTATGAATGGCGTGCGGCGGATGGCAATGGGCAGAGGGTCCGCGCTGATCGCAGCGCGTTCCTGACATTCTGTGCACCAATTGAGCGTATCATGTGGGTCGCACCCAAAGCGGCAGCCTTCGACGACCTCGACCGCCGGCAACAGCGCAGCCAGCGCGCGGGCGGCAGTAGATTTGGCAGTGCCGCGCTCACCGCGAATCAGGACACCGCCAATACGCGGGTCAACCGCGTTGAGAATCAGCGCGCGAAGCATGCGTTCCTGCCCAACGATGGCGGTGAAGGGGAAGATGGTGCGAATTGTCATAAATCTAATCCTTTGCCATGGGTGATTATACACACATCCAGAGCGCTTTGCGAGCGAGATCATTGGTTAATGGAAAGGGGTTGAAAAAGGCGTTATTTTTTGGAGGGGCGCCAGCCGTTGGCTTCAGCTTCGGCAGGAGTACAGAACCATCTTTCGCCCTTTTCGGGGCTGATCTTGGTTTGGTCGTAATAAGCCTGGTGAGGCATGTGGTAGATTTTGACGCCCTTGTTGTTGATGTTGCCTTTGATGTCGCAGCCGGGTTGATGAGAGGCGCAGCCATTTGGACAAGCCGATTGAGCCTGGGTGGGCGAATTCGAATCAGACAGCATTGTGGATTGAGCTGTCTCAGTCGGCTTGGGAACTTTTGTTGGCAGGCTGGTTGGTTTTGGAGTTGAGCTGGGCTTTGATTTCGTTGGGGTTGGCGAGATCCTGGCGGGCGTCGGAGTCTTCGCGGCGGTTGGTTCGATGGTCAGGACGGCATGTGGGGTAAAGACTTTAGTTGAAGGTTCCGCGATGATGTTAGAAGTTCGCGAGTTGGGGACGGGTGTTGTGCAGGCCACAAGCAGAAAGCTCAGCAGAAGTAGCGCAGTAAATCGTACAGTTGGAGCAATCTTAAAAGGTATAGTCATCATTCAGCTGCGGATGGATGATCTTTAACTGATTGTACTCTGAGTCGATGAAATAAACAGGGTTGATGTTTTTTGTCGGTTCAGGCGTTCACGGGCCGTTTGGCGAATGGCGGTCTGCCCTGACAATTTTGCCGCGCTGATTAGCTTCTTCCGAGGGGAGCTTGACGGTTTCAGCGCGGCTCGCTTGCAACTGTCTTTCTCACATGAAAGACTGAAATTCAGATTTTCGTCAACGCCTGTGTCTACTGACCAGGGATGCGCGAGGAAACGTCGTCACCGAGCACGATGACAAGGTCATAAGCGGCGCTGGGGTCGTAGCTGTAGACAATATGCGACGATGGAGTAATCTGCAGCAGGTCGATCAGATATCTGGCGGTATGGGGCTTGCCGTCGTAAATGGTGATCGAGGTATAGCCCTGATAAGCGCCCTGAGAAGTGCTGCTCACGTTGACCCCCTGTTTTCTGAGGTAGTCAGCAGCAGTGGTCTCAAGGGCAGGTGTATTTGAACCATTAATAATAGAAACAAGCGCGTTTTCCTGCTCGAGATTGGTTTGGCGGGTTTGGGCAGCTTGTTCGGGGGAAACCGTTGCCCCATAAAATACCTGATCGCGCAGTTCGCGGATGCGGTCGGGGATTGGGCGCAAGATAGCTTCGTTCATCGGCCCTGTACCGGGATTGACGTGGTTAAAGTCAATAACATAATGTTGGATATTGTTGCGGTCCATCTCGAGAATGCGCCGAGCGAGGCTGAAAGCCTGCGAAAGCTCAAGGTTTGTCTTGATGCCTCGCGAGAGGTCTTTATAAAGAACATCCGCCTCAGCTAATAGTTTGGGCAGCTGATCATATTGAATCAGACGATCCCGCACCGCGAGGATGACCTGCTGTTGGCGCTTGGCGCGGTCGATGTCGCCATTGCCGCCATCGCGATTACGCACATATGCGAGGGCGTAGCTGCCATTGAACACGTAACGGCCAGGCTCAACCGAGGCAAACCCGCCATTCTCAACAAAGGCCAGATCAATAGGTTGTTCAACCGTTACTTTGACACCGCCAATATGGTCTATGAAGTCGATGAAAGCGAAAAAGTCGATTTGGGCGTAATAATGGATGGGAACGCCCAAAAAGTCCTCAACGGTTTCGGCGGCTAAGGCCGGCCCACCGCCAGGCAGCTGGAGGGATTCACCGACACTGTAAGCAGTATTGATTCTGGCGTAATCGCCGCCAGGAATCTTAACCCACAAGTCGCGGGGAATGGAAAGCATGCCGGCAGTATTCGACACAGGGTCAAAGGTAAATAAGATCATGGTGTCTGAAAGTGGCGCCGTCGCGTCAGGACTGCGCGCGTCAACTCCCATAACGAGCATGTTAACCCGAGTTTTACCGTCCCAAGATTCGGGAAGAGCAACCATTGGGGGCGGAGCTTCAGTCACGACGGGGATCGGCTCACCGGGGAGGATCGCTGCTTCAGGCGCGGATTCCTCCATGACGGGTTCACCAGGCAATTTGAGGATGGTCATGCCGGCGATAAAATTACTGCTGACGCGACTGACACCATATCCCAGAAGAAAACCTACCAGAACCAAAATGCCCAGGATAATTAGAGGCTTTTGGCTGGTGGGTGGGGTTGATTTTCTGTTCTTTTTTTCCATTGCTTGTACTTTCAAATAAAGCGCCTGGGCTGACAATCCAGGCGAATAGGGCGGACTGCTTATTGTGGTCTGGGTGGAGGGACAGCCAGGTCTTCTTTTTTGGTCTGCTGCCACTTGTCGCCTTCGGAAATGAGCATCACAGGGATTTCTTCCCAAACCGGATATTTTCGATCGCAATCCTGACAAACGAGCCAGCTTTCTTTGTAATATTCTAACGCTCCGGTTTTTTCTTTAACACAGACCGGGCAGCGCAGTAAATCGAGTAATTCCTGATTGAGCATGAAAACCTCCACACTGACTGCTTAAGATAACCGCGGCTATTTTACCATGAAGACGAATTGGCTATTTTTCGGCCTAATTCAATGCCTCAAGCCGCTGATATCGGTGCCAGGCCCATAAGTATACTGATCTGGCCAGGCAACATAATGGGTATGGAAGGCGTCGGTAAGATAGACTTGGCCATCTTTATTGACCGTGCGATAAACACTGACTGAAGCGCCTTCCACCGCCCAGTCAACTTGTTTGATTTGTCCTTCGGCCAATTTTGGATCCTCATGATAGACGGGTTCGGGCGGGGGTTCAATATTGGTGACGCCGGTGGTGGTCCAGTCCACCGTGCGGCCGTCACTGGTGCCGTAGAACTTCCAGGTCAGTGAGTAGCCGTCCATATAAGTTTCCATGAGCAGCCAGTTGGGGGTATCGTTGCGGAATTTGAAATCGACTAAAGGAACGTAGACAGTGGCGTCCAGACCAGCCAAATTAGAATTAGACCACCCATTGGCTTGCTGTTCGTAGTAGCCAACACGGTACGCGTGCGCATGGCGTTCGACAATCGGAAAACCAGCGAAAAAAACAGTGCGAAAAAGCGTCGTGCTGACTTGGCAAACTCCGCCGCCCACCCCGGTTACGGTTTGGTCACCAACAATAATGAGCGCTTCGGCGTAACCATTTTCGAGGCTGATATCAGTCAGATAATCAGCCATCGAAAAGACCGCGCCAGGAGGGACAAAGACACCGTGGAAGCTCTGAGAAGCCGCGTGGATATTCTGAAGGCGGGCAGGCTCTGAGCCATAAAAATAAGAAGCGTCTTCAAAGACCAACTCTCGAATGCCGAGGCTTTCGGGGGCGGTATCGTCACGAACGGCGGGATCAATGGTTTTCATCACCAGAGAAACAGTGTGTTCGCCAGCCTGAAACTTTTCAGTAACAGCGGTTAGGCTGGCTTCAACATCCAGGGCACGGCCAATGACGGCGTTCCGGATGACGTTGAAAGTACGCGAGTCAGGGTTGAAGGTCATGCGGGCGTTGACTGGGTTGAGCGCTATGGCAGGGGCAATGCCAGTCAGGTAATTCTCAAGCGCGGGTTGGTTGAGGCTGATCTCAAAACCTGCTTTGGCAGGGTCGGAGGAACGTTGAAAGATGAGCAGCTTGGCCAGATCTGGGGGTTCAATTGTCCATGGACCAACGGAACTATCGCTATCCGGCATGACCAGGGTGAGCGGTTGACTCAACATGGAGGCTGTCTGAGCAGCGGTGGTGGAAACGTCCATGATCTCGGGTTTGGTTTCTTTGATAACGAGATTAACGATGCCCTCCTGCCGGGAAAAGAGCAGGTTTTCGAGCTGTTTAAGAGTCGCGAGAATATTGACCGAGTAGCCAATCTGACCTGAGGTGACGGAAATATCGGTGCCATTGAGAGCGATAGCGGCTTCAACTACCGGTTTGTCAATCTGCCTGGCGATGTCCTGCAAGCGAGCGTAGGACTGTCGTTGATCGTAGGTGGTTTCGGGGTCAATTTGAAGACCAACACGGGAGGTGTTGAGTTGTTCTGAGAGATTGCGGAGGCTATTGGATGAGCGCCCGACGCGATAAGCTTTATCGATGCTGGCGATGGTATTGATGGAGAGTCCAAGCTGCTCGGGTGTATAGACCCATCTGTCAGTGCCATCGGTAAGCGTGATGTGACCGCTGGTTGGGTAGGAAAAGTTGGTATTGAGTTTAATCAGGGCTTCTCCCATGGTTAGACCAGAGAGGTCTACTCCGGCGACACTGACGCCAGGGTAAATTCGATCAGCATTGCGCGTTTGAAAAATGGCGAGCGCAACCAGTCCAACGAGCAAGGCAAGGCCCAAACCCATCACCAGGACAAATTTCAGCTGAGTAACCGGTTGGTAGGCTGCCCCTTTGGTTTTACGAAGCATTACTTGTTGCGTCATATTGTTTCACATTATAGTGCAAGCGGTTTTCTTCAACCATAAACTGCCTAAACTATTAATCGCTGTCTATGTTTATTGACGTCATTGGCGCGCGATCTGTTCCCTCTGGACAAAAGTAGGATGGGCGATGTGAGTTATAATCGGATTAAAGACAGCTAAAAATGAAGTTGAAACAGCCATTTTATGTGATTTGTATTGCCCTGCTGATGGTTTCAGGTTTGTTGGTTATGGTTGTGATTCCCCCGGTCGCTTCAGCGGCGGGCGGCGCCAATACCCCCAACCCTGTTTCCCACTATTTGGCAACAGCAACGCCATCAGCGGATGGCGCGTTATATCATACAGTGTTAGAAGGACAAAATCCGTATATGATCGCCGAATTGTACGGCATCGACATTGACAGCCTGCTCACGAAAAACAATCTGGACTATTCGTCGATCATTAATATCGGCGATGTGCTGTTAATTCGCACAGCGAGTGAAAGGCTGCCAGGAGAGGTCGTCGACACCTCGACGCTCACGCCAATGGCTAATGAGGGCAATCAGACCGGACAGTCTAATACGGCTGGCAGTTTAGGAAACGGTAACAGTTCCGCGGCAGCGTCAACTTCGTTGGGAGCGGAGACGAGTCATGACTTGGGCGCGGCAACTGAAGGCGAGCAACTGGCAGAAGGCCTGGGGTTGGATAGCGAAGGCCAGGCAGGAGCGAGCGGCAGTTATGCGCTGCTGCAGGCGCAGTTGATTCAACAATTCAGTCAATCGGGACAATTGGTCAACCTGGCAAACACGCCAATCGCGCCTGAAATGGCGATGAGCGCTGCGCAAAGTGGAGATGCTTATATTCGCTTGCCCAGCGGTGAGACAGGCATGCGCACCGCGACCGCGGTAGCCGCTTTAGGTGTGCCGGTGATGACGTTGGGCGAGCATAATAATTTGGCGATTCCGGCTATTCAAGCGGTAGCGCTCTCGCCCGACGCACAAAAATTGATCAAATCAGCAGCTGAAACCCCTAATCTTGTCGAACGTATTTTCAGCAATAACACAAAATATCTAGCCTTGGCAGTCATCCTGATGGTATTGATTGGCTTACTGCTGTTGGTAATCAGCGCGCGACGGCTGAGAGAGTAATCACGGCTGAATAACCCGAGCGCCATCTGAAGCCTGGCAGGGGTAAACTGCCAGGTCTTTTTTTGTGTGGCGATAGTATTCGGCCTTGAGATTTTTGATAAACGATTCGACCTGCTGAGAGGCAACAAGGTTGACCGTACAGCCGCCAAAGCCAGCGCCGGTCAGCCGCGCGCCGTAACAGCCGGGCGATATGCTGGCGATGTCAACCAGCAGGTTGAGGACTGACGTGCTGACCCCATAGAGGTCTTTGAGGCTCTGATGACTTTCGAGCATCAGCTTTCCGAAGGCGGCGGCGTCGTGGGCGTTCAACGCTTTCAGCGCTTTTTCAACACGGTGAATCTCGTTGACCACATGCAAAGCGCGCAGACTGATATGGGTGGGAAGTTTGTGGATGTGTTTGCGCAGGTCGGCAGGGGTAACATCGCGCAGGCTCTGGATGTCAGGGAGCCAATGCTTGAGCAGCTCAACCGCTTTTGTGCATTCTTCGCGCCTCTGGTTATAAGTTGTCGTGGCAAGATCGCGGCGCTGAGACGAGTCAACGATGACGATACTTGTTTCTGGCGGCAGTTGAATGACTGACCAGCCAAGTGAGCGGGTATCGAAGCTGAGCAAATGATCTTTAACGCCTTCAAGACAGGCAAACTGATCCATCAAGCCGCTCTGCACGCCGACATAATGATTTTCGGATCGCTGGCATAACTTTGCCAATTCCAGACCGGTGAGGTTCCAGCCGCCGATGTGATTCCAGAGTCTGGCGAAACCCACCTGTACCGCGGCGGAAGAACTAAGCCCTGAACCAATCGGGATATTTGATTTGTAGGTCACTTCGATGCCTGTTGGAATGAATCCGGCATCTTGCAGCGCCCAGGCAACCCCGGCGGGATAGAGAGCAAAACCAGGCAGCAGCTGACCCTGGCAATCAGTTTTTTCAGTGAGCTTATCGAGGGGGATGGAGATTGACTGGTTCAGATCAAGGGCATGAAGGACAAGAATTGGTTCTGATAGACGTTTGGCGGTCAGGTTGACATAGCGGTCGATCGCGGCAGGAAGAACCACGCCATCGTTGTAATCAATGTGTTCACCGAGCATGTTGACTCTCCCAGGGGAGAGCACTTCGATCACATCGGATGAGTAATGTGAATTGACGAATTGATTAACGATGTTGAGGTTTTGATTCATAATCAGCGCTTCTTTTTGTTCTCGGGTGAGTTTTTTGATGGCAATTTCTCGTTTGAGAGCATTACTATGGTTGGAAACTTCTTCAACATAGGCCAGACTGACAGGGGGATTGATGCGGGTGTAGCGCGCGCCGCGGCCCTTTTGGTGGGCGGTCAGGCGCTTAGCTGGGTCTTGCGTAGAACCAGTATAAAAGGCCCCATTGACGCATTTGAGGATGTAACAGTAGTACGCCATCAATAATAGATTCCACCGAGCAGGAGGCGCATGAGGCTTTTCAGGGGCGCGTAAAAAACCTGGGCGAAAAGGTTAATGCCGAGGCGAGGGAGGATAAAAACAAGCAAGATCAGCAGGAGCGGCCCATAAGGGCGCAACAAGGCAAAAGTTGAGCGCCATTGGGGAGGGAGGAGAAATTCGATGACTTTGTCGCCATCCAACGGGGATAGCGGCAGTATGTTGAAGAGGAAGAGCGCCAGGTTAATGAACGTAAATTCGAGAAAGAACTGGATCGGGGAGGGCAGAAAACTGGCCAGACTAACGGCCGGAAGCAACCTTGAGCGCAGGAGCAGGGCAGAGAACAGGGCGAGGCAGAGGTTGGTGAGAGGGCCAGCCAGAGAGACCCACATGACGCCAGCCGGAGTGCGGCGGCGCAAGGCGGAAGGGTCGATCGGCACCGGTTTAGCCCAGCCGAAACCTGCCAGGATTAGCATGAGAGAGCCCATTGGGTCAAGATGGCGCAGAGGATTGAGGGTAAGCCGGCCGGCAAAGCCAGGGGTGGGGTCGCCCAAACGATCTGCCATATAGGCGTGAGCAAATTCGTGCAAAGTCAGGGCGATAATTAATGTAACCAGTCGAGTAATCAGGCTGGGTGGGGTAAGGTTTAACATCAGTGATATTCTCTCTCGGCAGTGTTTTTAGATGAGTCGCGTGGCGCTGAGCGGTGACCGGTTGAACGAGGAAAAATTATAACATGCGGATGGTATAATCGCGGCATGTTAGCTGATTGGAACCTTGGTCAGAGAGTGCAATTGCGCAAACAGCATCCCTGCGGCGGGTACGAGTGGGAAGTGGTGAGGCTGGGCGCGGATATTGGTTTAGTGTGTGTGACCTGCGGCAGGCGGATCATGCTGTCGCGCAGGGAATTAGCGCGAAGCTTCAAAGTCAGCAAAATAAAGGCTAATAAAAATGACCCCCCAGGCGTGTGAAAAGCCCCCTCACATCGTTTTTTTGTTCTCTGACACAGGCGGGGGGCATCGCAGCGCGGCGCAGGCAATCATAGAAGCGCTGGACGTTGAATTTCCGGAACAATACACCTGGGAAATGGTGGATTTTTTCAGGTATTATGCGCCGCCGCCGTTCAATACCGCAGCAGACGCATACGCGCCGATGGCGCAAGTGCCGGATTTATGGGAATTCGGTTTCCTGGCCAGCAATGGCAAATATCGTTCCAGTTTTATTCAACGTGTGCTTTGGCCATATGTCAAAGGGTCTGTGGCAAAGCTGATTGAAGATCACCCGGCGGATTTACTTTTGTCGGTGCATCCGATTATCAACACGCCTCTGTTGAGAGGGCTTGGAACAAACCGTCCGAAATATATGACGGTAATTACCGATATGGTCTCGACGCATACCTGGTGGTATGAGAAGAGCGTGGATGTTTTGATTGTGCCGACATATGAAGCGTATCGCCGCGGGTTGGAGCTGGGGGTGGATCCGCATAAGATGCATGTGGTCGGACTGCCAATCGCGGACAAATTTACTCATTTGATGTCAAAACAAGAAGCGCGAGAGGCTCTGGGCTTGCCCCAGGATTTGCCGTTGGCTTTATTGGTAAGCGGCGGAGATGGAATGGGGCCGCTGGAAGAGACAGTGAAAGCGATCGTTGACCAAAAGACGCGGATTGGCCTGGTGGCGGTCGCTGGAAAAAACGAGGCGCTCAAAGCAAGGCTGGAGAGTTTGGAATATCCCTGTCCCGCGTTCATCAAGGGATTTGTGACCAATATGTCTGACTATATGGCGGCCAGCGACGTGATTATTACAAAGGCAGGACCCGGCACGATTAGCGAAGCGTTCATCGCCGGGCTGCCGATCATCTTGTACAGCAAGATGCCGGGTCAGGAAGACGGCAACGTGGATTACGTCGTCAACCATGAGGCCGGCCTTTGGCTGCCTGACCCACAGGATGTGGCAGCGACCTTAAAGCGCTGGATGGATAACCCTGCCGAGCTGGAAAAATACCGACAAAACTCGGTGAGCCAGGCGCGTCCGGACTCGTCGAGGATCATCGCGCGGACGGCGATGGGGCTTTTGGGGAAATTCCCGCTTGAGACAATCAAATATTACAATTGAAATAGTTCATCAGTTTAAATTGGTCGATGTTAATCATGAGGCGTGAGATACCGCCTTTTTCGCTGCTTTCTAACCGGCTTTCGCTTGACTCTTTACAATTTTGAAACATGTAAAAATTCGCATAAAAAAGTCGCGGGCGTATCGCAAGGGTGATTAAGGTATAATCTGAGTGATTAATCTAAGCGAAAACCATGCCAATTCTTGCTCCTCATGCCTTCGAATTTTTCTCTCACAGCCCTGAACAGACGCGGCGCGTGGGCATTCGTTTAGGCGCGCTGCTGCAGGCCGGAATGGCGATTTGCCTGGAAGGCGATTTAGGTTCAGGCAAGACGACACTCGTGCAGGGCATCGCCCAGGGTTGGGGGTCGGCCGATCATGTTTCCAGCCCAACTTATGTGATTTTAAATGAATACCGCCACCCAACTGGCAGTCATCTCTATCACGCGGACGCTTATCGAATAGCGTCAGAGTCTGGTCTTGACCTGGAACTGTTGGATCTTGAGAGCCTGATTGAAAAAGGGATTTTAGTGGTGGAATGGGCGGAAAAACTAAAACGTTACCTGCCTAAGGAACATCTATGGATCCAGATGAGCTGGGTGAGCCTTGAGCAAAGGCATCTTATTTTGACCCCGCGCGGAAAAAACTATGAAGCTGTGCTCAAGAAACTGCAGCAAGCCCTGTTTGGAGCGTTCTGATGATCATCGCAATTGACACTTCAACTGAGTGGATCGGACTGGCGATTTATGACGGCGTGCAGGTTTTAGCTGAATCGATTTGGCGCAGCAAAAATTATCATACGGTTGAACTTGTGCCCGCGATAAATCAATTGCTCGCACGGGCACAGATTAGCTGCGAACAAATTACCGCTGTGGCAGTGGCAATTGGTCCAGGGTCATTTACGGGCCTGCGCATTGGTATGGCAGTGGCTAAAGGCATCGCCGTAGCGCTGAACGTACCGCTAGTTGGCGTGCCGTCGCTGGAAATTCTCGCTTTGGCTCAACCCGGATTGCGCCGACCGATGATCGCGTTGTTAAAGGTGGGGCGAGGGCGGTTCGCTTACGCGCGCTATTTATGGAAGAAACATAAGTGGGAAAGACAGGGCGAGATTAAGGTTGGCGAGCCTCGCGAGATTGCGACGACGATCACTTCGCCAGTCTTTGTCTGCGGCGAAATGGGAGCAGAGGAACGCCAGATTATAGGGCGAAAATGGAAGACCGCCAAACTCTCCAGCGCGTCGCAAAGTTTGAGAAGACCAGCTGTATTAGCGGAACTTGGCTGGCAGAAAGTGAAAGCGCTGAAAACAGGGAAGCCTGAGGCGATAGTTCCAATTTATGTTCACACGCTGAGCAACGTTCCGGAAGTATGACCCCGACAGGAAAGTTTCAAAAACTGACTATCCGAAAGATGGTTGAGAGTGATTTAAGTGCGGTTGAAGCGCTGGACAGAGCGAGTTTCAACGACCCCTGGCCAGACGGGTCATTCGCCTACGAACTCAAACCAGGTCAGCCTAATCTCTGTCTGGTAGCGGTGGTTGGCGAGAACGAACAGTTGGTGGGGGCAATCGTGGTGTGGTTGATCGTTGATGAAGCGCATATTGGGACGATTGCGGTTGACCCGGAGTATCGTCATCATGGCGTCGGGTTAATGCTGTTGGCAACCGCCTTATTGCAGGCTGCCGAATTAGGGGCAACCGCTTCACTATTGGAAGTGCGAGCGGGGAACACAGCCGCGCTGAAGTTGTATTATGGGCTGGGGTATGAAGCGGTCGGGTTGCGGGCGGGATATTATAAGGATAATCACAAAGACGCGCTGTTACTGACCAATCCACGACTTGATATTGAGAAACTGAAAAAAATCGCAGGTCAATCGCAGGGCAGATTTGAGGATAATCTGGTGTAAAATCCATTGTCGGAGAAAAAATGTCAGCTACAGAACGCATGGACGCCATTCGGCAGCAGATTAAGGCTTGTAAGAATTGCCCTTTGTATAGAGGCCGTAAGAACGCCGTACCTGGTGAAGGCCCATATGACGCGAAATTGATGTGCATCGGCGAAGGCCCAGGATTTCACGAAAACGAACAGGGCAAACCCTTTGTTGGTCAGGCGGGTAAGTTTCTGGATGAGTTGTTAGCCGCGAGCGGGTTAAAGCGCGAGGAAGTATTTATCACCAACGTAGTGAAATGTCGGCCGCCCTCTAATCGCGACCCTGAGCCCCAGGAATTAGCAGCTTGCCGCAATTATCTGGATGAACAAATTGAGTTGATCAACCCCAAAGTAATTGTGACGCTGGGTCGATTCTCAATGGGCAGATTTATCGATGGCGGCCGGATCAGTCAGATTCATGGACGAGCGCATGAAATCGGTGGGCGCATCGTGGTGACGATGTATCACCCGGCTGCCGCGCTGCATCAGCCCGCGCTTAAGGGGGCTTTGCTGAATGATTTTGCACAGCTTAAAGTTTTGTTGAATCGACAGGAACCTCCTGAGGCACCTGCTTTACCTGAAATGCCCGAGAAAGATCAGCCGGAAGCAGAACAATTAAGCCTCTTTTGACGTCTATAATAAATAGACTTTAATACAAAGGATTTTTATATGATCAAGGATGACCTGATCCATCTTTTGCAGAGTAAGCACGCGAACATAGCTGTGATTGGTTTGGGTTATGTAGGCTTGCCTCTGGCGGTAACTTTCGCTAACGCTGGCTTTACAGTCACTGGTATTGACCCGATTGAAGAAAAAGTTGAGATGCTCAATCGGGGAGAGAGCTATATCAGCGATATTTCAAACGCGATGCTGCGTAAGCATATTGATAGCGGACGCATCAGAGCGACAACTGATCATTCGGTTCTCGAAGAGATCGACGCAGTATCGATTTGCGTGCCGACACCTCTGCATAAAACCGGCGACCCAAATATGGCGTATATCACCTCAGCAAGCGAAGAAATCGCGCCTTACCTGCACCGTGGGATGGTGATTATCCTTGAGTCGAGTACTTATCCGGGCACAACACGCGAATTGGTCTTGCCGATTCTGACCGCGAACAGTGATCTGGTTGCAGGCGAGGATTTCTTTTTAGCTTTCTCACCTGAGAGGGTAGATCCCGGACGAACTGATTACACGACCGTCAACACGCCCAAGGTCATCGGCGGAATTACCGCGGCCTGTACGGAAGTGGCTTCAGCATGGTACGCCAAGGCGCTTGAGACGATCGTGCCGGTGTCGTCTGCCGAAGTGGCTGAGATGACCAAACTGCTCGAGAACACCTTTCGGATGATCAATATTTCGATGGTCAATGAGTTGGCGCAGATGTGCCAGAAGCTCAATATTGATGTCTGGGAAGTGATCGACGCGGCAGCGACCAAGCCCTTTGGGTTCATGAAGTTTACGCCCGGCCCTGGGATGGGAGGGCACTGCATTCCGGTTGACCCGCTGTATCTGTCGTGGAAGATGAAAACTATCAACTACAACGCGCGGTTTATCGAACTGGCATCAGATATCGATACGAATATGCCGCGCTATGTGGTCAGCCGTATTCAGGACACGCTCAATCGCTATAAAAAACCGGTTAATGGCAGCAATATTCTGGTATTGGGTGTGGCTTATAAGCCTAATATTAATGACCTGCGCGAGTCGCCAGCGCTTGATATTATCCACCTGCTCAAAGAAAAAGGCGCGGTGGTGTCTTACCATGACCCTTATGTGCCTGAATTAAACACAGAAGGGATTATGATGTGTTCTGAGCGGGATCTGTCGGGAGCAGCAGCCGCGGCGGACCTGGTTGTCATTGTGACCAACCACAGCAAGATAGATTATGAGATGGTGTTGGATAAATCGCAGGCTATCTTTGACTGCCGAAACGCGATGAAAGGTCTGGGTAAAAACAGCAACAAGGTGGTTAAACTCTGATGGCGACTTATCTGGTGACTGGCGCGGCTGGGTTTATTGGCGCAGCCTTGTCAAGGCATATGTTGAACGAAGGACATACTGTTTTGGGTGTGGATAACCTTAGCGAAACCTATGATGCCAGATTAAAACAATATCGGCTTGACCTGCTTTTAGCTCAGCCGGGTTTTTCTTTTATTAAGGCGGATATTGCCGATCCGGCGATTTTTGAGAAAATCAGCCAACGCAAACTGCCCTTTGATGCGATCGTCAATCTGGCGGCAATGGCAGGGGTTCGCTTCAGCACGGTTGACCCCTGGTCTTATCTGCATACGAACGTGTTGGGGATGTTGAACATGCTGGAGTTTGCGCGTCAGCATGGGGTCAAAAAGTTCATCCAGGCTTCTTCTTCTACTGTCTACGGCGCTCAGGGGAAAAGCCCATACGCTGAGACTTCGCCAACCGATCATCCGATGCAGCCGTATGCGGCAAGCAAGAAAAGCGCCGAGGCTTATGCTTATGCCTATCATTATTTATACAAGTTGGATGTAAGCATTTTGCGCTTCTTTAATGTGTATGGCCCAGCTGGCCGGCCGGATATGGCAATTTTCAGGTTCTGCCAGTGGATCGCCGAAGGCAGACCGGTTAAGGTGAACGGCGATGGAAGTCAAACACGTGGACTGACCTTTATTGACGACATCACAAGGGGCGTCATGCAGGCGATGCGCCCAGTTGGTTATGATATTTTCAACCTGGGGGGACATGAGGTGATCAGCATCAATGACCTGATCGCTTTGCTCGAGAAAAAACTGGGGCGAAAAGCGTTGGTCGAGCATGGACCTGCCAATCCGGCGGACATGCTGGATAATCAGGCGGACGTGCGTAAAGCGGGCGTTGAACTAGGTTGGGAGCCCAGCATAACCCTGGAAGATGGCGTGGGTCGGTTGGTTGACTGGTATCGGCGGGAGCGCGAGTGGGTAAAAGACATCCGCACCAGTTAAGGCAAACGGCGATCGGTAGAAAAGTGCGGGCACGTTGCTTGCACTTTATTTTTTAATGGCCAAGAAGCTGAGTTTTTTTCATTTAATTTCGACTGTTTTGCTGCTTTTAAGCAGCGTGGCAGCCTCACCATCGGTGAATATTGAGCCGCCGACAGTCGCGAATCAAGACCTGCGCGAAGAACTCTGGCTGGCATATCTGGCAGAATTGGATAAATCATCAGCAATTCAGAGCGGACGCGCTAACGACCTGCTGACGCCGGTGTTGGATGAGGCTTTCATTAGCGAGGATGGCCAAACAGCGATGCTGTGGATCGCGCTGCAGGACCCAAGCGGGCGGATATTGGCGACTGAGCCCGGGATGGTATTGGCGCGCAACACTGAGCTCGGCTGGTCGGTGGTCTTCCCGGGTGATCGGGCCTGGGCAGAAACGCTTTCGAGCTTTCCAGCTGAGCAGATCCCTGTGGAACAGGCTGTTGAAACAAACCGCAAGGTGGAAAAGATTGGAGAGGTCAAGTCGCTGGGAGGATATTATCTACCCTATGTGGCGGGTACCAGGCGCTGGTTAGAGGGCTCAATTCTCCATTTCCACAGCTTCCCTGAGCGGGGGTATCCATCGTGCAGCCAGAATGACTGCGCTTATGCGTATGACTTTACGGATGTGAATCATTTTCCCCTGGTGGCTTCAAAGGATGGCACGGTAGCCGCCGCAAAAGACAGCTGCGCTGATGGCAGCAGCTATTGTACGAACTATGTGGTCTTGAAATCGACGGATGGCTATTATCAGCTTTACCTGCACCTTGCTTATGGAACTGTGCCGGACAAATTGACGGCAGGCGCTACGGTAAGGCGTGGCCAATATATCGGCGACACAGATGATACAGGTTACAGTACCTCCAACCATGTACATTTCATGGTGGTAAGGGACTGGTGGATGGGCAGTAGTGGGTCGCCATGGGGATATTCGGTGGACGTGCGATTCGCGGATGTGGCGATAAACAGCGGTATCCCACGCACCTGCTATGAGGTGACGCAACTTCCGATCCAAAATGGCGCGACTGAATGTCTGGGCACAAAGACCGATCCTCTGAACGCCAACAACGATTGGTTTCCATCGGGAAATACTGGCGCGTTCCCGCCGAGCGGGGTGTTGAAAAGGCCGATTGAGGGGAAGGTGGTGGCGACTGCCAATGTATTCATGGATGTCACCGCGCAGGGGACTGACAATGTGAGGGCGACGAAAGTGGCTTTGCTGGCGTTGGTTGATGATATATGGAAACAAGTTGGGGCTGCGCAGCCGACGGACTCAACCGGGCTGGCAGATTGGGACGCCGATCTGTGCGCGCTTGGCCCTTTGAATGGGCCGTTGGCGTTAAAGTTAAAGGTGTGGGATCACGAAGGCAACGAGGTGGTGATGCCGGCTGTTACGACAGTGACGGTTGATCATGCCTGTTTGCCGCCAGTATCAGCGATGACCACACCGATAACCACTGACAGCACAGCGGTAAGGCTTAACTGGACGGCTGCGCCTTCGCCCTCGGGATTGAGCAAGTTTGAGCTTCAATGGCGGGTGATAGGGAGCGCTTGGGCGGCGGAGCAAACGATCACTTTGGGGGCCGGAGCCAGGTCGACCTGGTTTGTGGGCAGCATGGGAAAAATTTATGAGTTCCGCTTGAGGGCGTTTGACACGAATGGTCAGGCGGAAGCGTGGCCAGCGGACGACTCCGCGGAAGTGAGCGTTGCTTTCCCCTCCACCTGCGCCGCGGATGGCGGGGAACCGGATGATACGTCTCAGACCGCTCGTTTACTCGAACCCGGTATCGCTGAGACGAGAAATTTCTGCCCGGAAGGTGATGTGGACTGGTTCGAGGTTGACACAGCGGACTGGCCTTATTATCTGGTCGCGTCAACCCCCTTGGGGGAGGCTGGCGCTACGGTGAAAGTAAGCGTTTACGCTTCTGACGCCGCGACGCTTCTGGCTGAGTCGAATACGCCTTCTTTTCTTGAACCCACGACCTTATTCGCCAACGTGGGAGGCCAGTCACATATGTTTATCAAGGTTGAACCGACGTTAGGGAGCGCGACTGGCACCGCTGCTCAATACGCGTTGGTCATAAAACCGCAATACGCACACTGGCTGCCTTTAATCTGGAGATAGTAAGGCGATATAGCGCAATCGTGTTAAATGAATGACTTTAGCTTAAACAAAAGGTGCGCTTGATAGTAACACGCTGGGTCCTACTTTGTTTTTGTAGGATGAGGGCTTGTTGAGGTTTCTTTCAGAGAGAAGCTGGCGAGCGCAGCGAGATTGACGAGGTGGTTTAAGGTGTTTTGGTGTGTTTGCTTAAATCCGCATTAGCTTTAATCATCTTTTAACGTTTATCCAAGAAAAGACCAAAACAAATTTCTCCCCGTTATGCCCCTCGGGGCTTCGACCCTCCTCAAAGAGACGACTTAATGACTTGTTTGACTAAAAGATAAGATGCGATTGTCCTAGAGTTTTCAGACCAAAAATATGAGCTTGACGAGGTAGAGAGTTGATTTATAATTCAGATCCTGAAATATGGAAAATAATGTAAGTCTTGATGAAACCAGTCGGGATCTGAGCCTGCTGACATCGATCGAACAGAACCCCGATGTTTCCCAGGCGACGCTGGCAGACGAGTTGGGAGTTGCCGTAGGGACGATCAACTGGTACCTGAAACGGCTGATCGCGAAAGGTTATGTGAAGGTCAAACGGGCACAGCGCAAGAAGCTGCGCTATATCATCACGCCAGAGGGCATCGCCCTTCGGGCCGCGTTGACCGTTGACTACATCCGCACTTCTTTTAACCTGTATCGGCATACTCGCAAAAAGACCGCTAACGCGATTGAAGAGATTCGAATTAATGGCTATACCCAGGTGAATATCGTCGGGGATGGAGAGATTGCGGAGGTATGCCGGCTAACCTGCCTGGAGGCGGGAATGCCGGTGACCACTAACCCGACATCCCCAAAAATTGTGATCGAGGGCATCAAACTTGCACTAAAACTACCGGATGAAGAGGCTGAAAACCCCTCTGATTCCAACACAATAAATCGAGGTAATCATGGATAAAGGCTTAGACCTTTCGAAGAAGCGCATCTGCGTGACAGGTGGAGCTGGTTTTTTGGGCACGCACCTGATTAACCGTTTAAAGAAGAGTGGGGCAAAGGATATTTTCATCCCGACATATCCGGAATATGACCTGGTGAAGAGCGAGGACATCGCGCGCATGTATGAAGAAGCACGGCCTGATGTGGTCATTCACCTGGCGGCGCATGTGGGAGGGATTGGAGCCAATCGCGAGAAGCCGGCTGAGTTCTTTTATGACAACCTGATGATGGGGGTGCAGCTGATGCATCAGGGCTGGCAGCGCGGCGTTGAGAAGTTTGTTGCCATTGGTACGATCTGCGCTTATCCCAAATACACGCCTATTCCATTCAGGGAGGAAGACATCTGGAATGGTTACCCCGAAGAAACCAACGCTCCCTATGGGTTGGCGAAAAAAATGCTGTTGGTGCAGTCGCAGGCATATCGCGAGCAATATGGCTGGAACTCGCTCTTTTTAGTTCCGGTGAATCTTTATGGCCCGGGCGACAACTTTAACCCTGCCTCATCACATGTCATCCCGGCCTTAATCAAGAAGTGCGTCGAGGCAAGGGACGCCGGCGAGAAAGAAATTGTCGCCTGGGGCGATGGCTCGCCGACCCGGGAGTTTATTTATGTTGAAGACGCGGCTGAAGGCATTGTTTTGGCGACCGAAAGATATAACAGCTCCGATCCGGTCAATATCGGATCGAGCTTTGAGATTTCGATTAAGAATCTGACCGAACTGATTGCCAGACTGACAGGGTTTGAGGGTGAAATCCGCTGGGATACAACCAAGCCGAATGGCCAGCCACGACGCAAGCTGAATGTAAGCAGAGCGCGCGAACGCTTCGGCTTTGAGGCGAAAGTTCCTTTTGAAGAGGGACTGAAGCGCACGATTGCCTGGTATGAAGAGAACAGGATCAAGTGAGTTCCGCTGAAACCACCCCCGAAATTGTGACACTTAAACCAGCGAAAGGCTGGTTAAGCCTTGACCTCAAGGAGCTCTGGCGCTACCGCGAGCTAATTTACTTTTTAACCTGGCGGGATATCAAAGTGCGCTACAAACAGGCCGCTCTGGGTGTTGCCTGGGCGATCATTCAACCGGTGCTGACCGCGCTGGTGACCACATTTGTGTTCAGCCGTGGCCTCAAAGTGCAGACCGGAGATATTCCTTATCCTTTGTTTATGCTCTCAGCTTATCTGCCCTGGCATTTGTTCGCGAACTCGCTGACGCGCTCAAGCGGCAGCCTGGTGCAGAACGCCAACCTTTTGACCAAGATATACTTCCCCCGCGTGATTATTCCAGTGGCGTCGGTGATGGCAGCGATGGTTGACTTTTTGATCTCGTTGTTCATTTTGGTAGGTGTCATGATTTTTTATCGTGTGCCTGTGACCTTGAACATCTTATGGATCATTCCATTTACTTTGCTGGCTATTCTGTCAGCTTTGGCGGTTGGGTTGTGGTTCTCGGCGCTCAACGTGCGTTTTAGAGACGTACAGCAGATGGTGCCTTTCATAGCCCAAATCTGGCTGTATATGACGCCGGTGCTCTACCCGATCATGATAAACCATCCGATTTTCAGGTTTGTCTACAATCTCAACCCAATGGTTGGGGTGGTGGACGGATTCAGGTGGGCATTGTTTGGCCAGACCCCACCTGACCTGAATATTTTAGTTTCTGTGGCGGCGGTGCTGTTGTTATTCATCAGCGGGCTATTCTTCTTTAGGCGCATGGAAAAAACCTTCGCGGATGTGGTGTAAGCATGGATAAAGACACTTCGATCATCGTTAAGGGAATCTCTAAACGCTACAGAATCGGTGTGGCGCAGGAAAGGGCGGATACGCTGCGCGATCTGATCACCAGCTCAGGCCAGAGAATTGGCAGCATTTTCAGAAAAAAATCAGAACCCAAGGCTGGGATTGACTATATCTGGGCGCTCAAAGATGTCAGTTTTGAGGTCAAACAGGGCCAGGCATTGGGGATTATCGGCCGCAATGGCGCCGGCAAGAGCACGCTGCTCAAGGTGTTATCGCGGGTGACTGACCCCACCGAAGGCTATGGCGAACTGCGCGGCCGGGTGGGCTCGCTGCTTGAAGTGGGCACAGGTTTTCACCCCGAACTGAGCGGGCGGGAAAACATCTTTTTGAACGGGGCGATCTTAGGCATGCACCGTAAGGAAATTGAAGCACGTTTTGACGAGATTGTTGATTTCTCTGAAGTCGGCCAGTTTATTGATACGCCGGTGAAGCGTTATTCTTCGGGGATGTATCTTCGGCTGGCTTTCGCTGTCGCGGCTCATCTTGAGCCGGAAATTCTGGTCGTGGATGAGGTGTTGGCGGTAGGAGACGCGGATTTCCAGCGCAAATGCCTGGGAAAGATGGGCGATGTGGCCAGCGCGGGGCGCACGGTATTGTTTGTGAGTCACAATATGAGCGCGATTCAGCGCCTGACCCAGGAATCAATCGTTTTAGACAAAGGCACAGTGCTGTTGAGAGCGCCGTCAAATGAAGCGGTGGATTTTTATCTCAACCGCGGATTATCAAAGCTGGGGGAACGCTATTGGGAGGCAGACGAGGTGCCAGCCGCTTCGGCGCCGTTCAGGCCGCTGGCAATCAGAATTGTCGATAAAAATGGCGTGGTTTCAGACTCGGTGCGGTCGGTTGACCCAATCACGCTGGAAATTGACTATCAATTGGAGCAGGAAGTTACCGGGCTGAGGGTGGGGTTCTATTTGTTCACCACGCGCGGTGAACCGGTTTTCACCAGTTTTGACACCGATTCAAGCGAGTTGTTCGCCGAACACACCTCGCGGGCGAAGGGCGTTTATACCAGCCGATGTGTTATTCCGGCCAATACCATGAACGAGGGACGGTTCTTTTTGGGTTTGAACGCCAGTTCATACGGCATCAGGCGATATTTTCAGGACGAGCAAGCTTTGAGCTTCAGCGTGGACGCCAGTGGCGCTCCGGGCACACATTGGCCGGAGGCGCGGCCAGGCGCGGTGAGGCCAGTTTTGAATTGGGAAATCGAGAAGAAGGCTTAAGATGGCAGACAAAGAAAAAATCAAACATGCTTTGGGGAAACTGCCATGGGTGAGTGAAGCCTGGTGGGCGGTGAGAGGTAAGAAGAAACCTTGGTCATCTCATTTTAAGCTTGAGGGGCTGAGAGGGGTGCTGACGGGGGCGGTGACGGACGTGAGGCAGTTGGCTATGCAAAACGGCCACCCAAAAAAGGTCTTGGTATTCGCATCGCTGCATTATTGGATCGAACAGGCGGGGTTAATCGCGCTGGCTTTGGCCGGACAGGGGCATAAGGTCGCTTTGGGGTACTTGCCTTACGCGGATTGGGACAAGCCGATCAACGATTTTGATCTGCGCCGGCAGGCGGTTTATGCGAAAGAAGCGCTTAAGCCGGCTGAAGAGGTGATGAAGGTGGCTTGTCTGACTGACGCGGCTGTTAAACGTGGCAAGTTGCTCGGCCTGCCCGAAGAGACAGCCGATATTATTGAGCATGTTTCGCGCTACGATGTGATGTATACGCGCCAAATTGAAACGGTTGATCCTGAGGATCCGCTTTATCTGCTGAGAATGGAGCGAAATGCCAAGGCTGCCTTGGCTTTATATCGCTGGTTCAGCCAGGAGAGCCCAGATGTAGTGATTGTGCCTAATGGCACCATCCTCGAAATGGGCGTGGCTTACGCGATGGCGCGCGTGATGGGCATTCACGCGGTCACTTTTGAGTTCGCGGATCAACGCGAACGCATCTGGCTGGCGCAGGACAGCGAGATTATGACTCACGATACCACCGCGCTGTGGTCGGCGCTTGGTAATCGGCCTTTGCCTGAAAGAGCGCGTGAGAAACTCGTCGAACTGTTTAGCGCGCGCAAAAAAGCGATCACCTGGGGCGAATTCGCCAGGCAGTGGCAGGCAAGCCCTCAGCGCGGTTCAAACGTGGTCAGGGAAGCGTTGGGTCTGGATGAACGTCCGCTTGCCCTGTTGGCGACGAATGTTTTAGGCGACAGTTTGACCCTGGGGCGTCAAAAAATCAGCGCGAGCATGGCGGAATGGGTCGTGAAAACAATCGATTGGTTTAGAAAGCGGCCGGACTTGCAGCTGGTCGCGCGCATCCACCCGGGCGAGCTGATCACACACGGTACCTCGATGGTGGAGGTGATTGAAGAACAGTTCGGCGGCCTGCCCGAAAACATTCATGTGATTAAGCCCGGCGAAAAGGTGAACACCTATGACCTGGTGGATCTGGCTGATTTTGGCCTGGTTTTTACCACCACAGTCGGGCTCGAAATGGCGATGGCTGGGCTGCCGGTGATGGTGGCTGGCAAGACACACTACGCCAACAAAGGTTTTACGCTGGACCCGCAGGATTGGGAAGAGTATCAGGATATGCTTGAGAAAGTTGCCAGTGACCCGGTCGGGGCAAGGCTGTCAAAGGCTCAGGTCGAACAGGCCTGGATGTACGCCTATTTGTTCTTCTTCGAATTCTCGCTGCCTTTCCCCTGGCACTTATTGTGGCTGGCAGATGATTTTAAAGCGCGCCCGATGCGTTATGTGCTGAACCACCAGGGTCAGGAAAAATACGCGAAAACCTTTGGCTACCTGGTTGGCGAGCCGCTCAATTGGCAGGAACGCGGCTTAGCGCGCCTCAATGAACAGGCGGAGGTAACCAATGCCGACTGACCAGATCAAGGAGGAAGTCAGCCGCTTCTATAATCAGATTGGCTGGAAGCAGGAGACCAATGGGCTATATCAGAACGCGCAATATGAAGACCTGAGGGAAGTTTCGGCAGAATATATTGACCGGGCTCACGCGCGGGTCTCACGCCACCTCAGCCCGACAGGTAAATACCTGCTCGACGCGGGCTCAGGGCCGGTGCAGTATCAGGCATATCTTGCCTATTCCGCAGGATACGAACATCGGGTCTGCATGGATTTGTCTTTTGTCGCGCTGGTCGAGGCGCGCAAGCGTCTGGATGACCACGGGTTTTATGTGGTCGGGGATATCACTCACCTGCCGTTTAAACGCGACTCTTTTGACGGCATTGTGGCTTTACATACCATTCATCATGTGCCTGTGGCGGAAAAACCAGACTGCTACGAGGAATTGTACGCTTGTCTGAAGCCTGGCCGGACGATGGTAACAGTGGATGGATGGCATGAGCACGGTCTGAGCTGGCTGTGGGCTTTGATGATCAGGGTCGCTGACCGCCTCAGAGGAAAGCGCGTAAAAACTGAGATCAAAGACAGCTCCAAGCAGGCAAAAGTTGAGAAAAAGGAACAACAAAGCCCGGCGGGGACCTTCGTGATTAAAAACGGCGCCAGGTGGTTTAAACAGACACTGGGCGGCAAACTGCCGTTTAAAATTTTACCGTGGCGCAGCGTAAGCGTGCATTGGTTGAGGTCGATCGTGCCGGACAAACCGCGCGGCAGGCGCCTGCTGAATTGTCTTTATCGATTAGAGGATGCTTTTCCACGCTTTTTTGGCGAGAACGGACAATATCCCATGATCGTATTCAATAAACCTGACCCCGAAAGACGGGGAGAGCATTAGGAGAAATTATGGATTGGACGAATAAAACCATCCTTGTCACCGGCGGTACCGGTTCGTTTGGCAAGAAATTCATCCGCATCATGCTGGATGAATATCGGCCGGCAAAGATTATTGTTTTCAGCCGTGATGAACTGAAACAGCATGAAATGCGCACTACCGGCGGGTTTAACCATCCGAGCATCCGTTATTTCATCGGCGATGTGCGCGATAAAGAGCGGCTAACACTGGCGATGTACGGTGTGGATATTGTGGTGCACGCGGCGGCGCTGAAGCAGGTGCCGGCGTGTGAGTATAACCCGATGGAAGCGATCAAAACCAATATTTTAGGTTCATCAAATGTGGTGGATGCGGCGATCGCCAATAGTGTGAGCAAAGTGTTAGCGCTTTCGACAGATAAAGCGGTCAACCCAATCAACTTATACGGCGCGACCAAGCTGGCAGCTGAAAAATTGCTGATTCAGAGCAACGCCTACGCGGGTGGCAGGCAGACGCGCATTTCGTGTGTGAGATACGGCAATGTGGTCGGTTCGCGCGGGTCGGTGGTACCGTTGTTTATCAAGCAGCGCCCGACCGGCAGGGTTACGATCACAGATAAGCGCATGACGCGGTTCTGGATCTCGCTTGAGCAAGGGGTGAGATTTGTGATCAACGCCATCGAGAACATGCAGGGCGGCGAAGTCTTCGTGCCAAAAATTCCGAGCATGAGAATGGTCGATCTGGCACAGGCGATGGCGCCTGAGGCGGAGATTGAGATTATCGGTATCAGACCAGGCGAGAAATTGCACGAGAGCCTGATTGGCGAAGATGAAGCGCGTTCAACGGTGGAGTTGCCGAACATGTATGTGGTGCAGCCAACTGACCGCATGTGGTTCGGGCATACTTGGGAAGAAAAAGGCCGACATTTGCCTGACGGTTTCACTTATACCAGTGAGAATAATCAGGAATGGCTGGATGTTGAGGGCATCAACCGCATCATCGCGACCATTGAGCCTGAGGTGAAGAAAGAAAAATAGCATGACACGTTTGTTAATTACCGGAGCGAGCGGACTGCTGGGCCTGAATCTGGCGCTACTGACCGCTGATAAGGATTATGAAGTGACTGGTTGGACCAACCAACACAGTTTGAGCGATGTTCCGTTCACGACTGAGCAGGTGGATCTGACCGATTTCGCGGCAATTCCGGATAAGCTGGACGCTTTGAAACCGGAACTGATTATTAATTGCGCGGCGATTGCTAATGTGGACGCGGCAGCCAGAGACACAAAATTGGCGCACGTGGTGAACGGTGTTGTGCCAGGTGTTTTGGCGGATGAGGCGGCGCGGATTGGCGTGAAATTCATCCACATCTCAACCGACGCGGTATTTGACGGCGTGAGGGGCGATTACCGCGAGATTGACATGCCCAACCCGTTGAACGTATACGCGTACAGCAAGCTTGAGGGGGAACTGGCCGTTCAAAAAGCGAACCCGGAAGCGATCATCGCGCGGGTGGTGTTCTACGGCTGGTCGCTGAGCGGCACGCGCAGCTTGGCCGAATTTTTCTATAATCATCTGGAAGCAGAACAACCTGTGAGGGGTTATACTGACATGTACTTTACCCCATTGTATGTGAGGCACCTGGCGGAAGTTTTGCTTAAGATGGCTGAAAAAGATTTGAGCGGAACCTGGCATGTGTTTGGTTCGGAGACTCTCTCAAAGTACGCCTTTGGCGTCAGCCTGGCGCATCAGTTTGGCTTTGATCCAACACTGGTGAGTCCGGTTTCAACCCCAGAAGGGGAGGAAGATGTCAGGCGCTCGCTCAGATTGACGATGAATATTGATAAACTGACCGAGGCGTTGGGTGGAGACCTGCCGGGGGTGAGCGAAGGGCTGGCAGCACTGCAAGCTGACAGGGATAATGGATTGAGAGATCAAATCAGAGCGATTGGAGAAGGGTCATCAAGATGAGCGCGGAAATCAGCATTGGCAAGCACCTGATCGGGCAGAAGCGCCCGACTTATTTCATCGCGGATATCGCCGCTAATCACGATGGCGATCTGGACCGGGCGTTTAAACTTTGTGAATTGGCGGCTAAAGCCGGGGCGGACGCGGCCAAATTTCAAAATTTTAGGGGTCCAAAAATCGTTTCGGATTACGGCTTTAGTCACATGAACAGCCAGGTTTCGCACCAGGCGAAGTGGAAGAAGAGCGTGACTGAAGTGTATGATGGCGCGTCGATCCCGTTTGAATGGACTCTGCATTTGGGTGAAGCCTGCGCGGAGCTGGGCATCGATTATTTTTCTTCCCCTTATGACTTTGAGGCGATTGACATGCTGGATCAATACGTGCCGGCATACAAGATCGGCTCAGGGGATATCACCTGGATCGAATCCTGTTTGAGAATGGCGAATAAGGGCAAGCCGGTATTGTTAGCCACTGGCGCGTCAGATATTGGTGACGTACAGCGCTGTGTGGACGCGATTTTAGCGGTAAATCCTCAGCTGGTATTAATGCAGTGCAATACTAATTACACCGCTGACCCGGGCAACTTTGACCATATCCATTTAAATGTATTGAAAACGTATCATGAGATGTGGCCGGACTTGATTCTGGGTCTGTCAGACCACACCCATGGGCATGCCACAGTGTTGGGAGCGGTGGCGTTGGGGGCTCGTGTGGTGGAAAAGCATTTTACGGATGACAACTCGCGCGAAGGGCCCGATCATGCCTTCGCGATGAATCCTGACAGCTGGGCCGAAATGGTGGAAAACACCCGTCAGCTGGAGCGGGCATTGGGTTCCGGCAATAAAGTAGTAGCCGGAAACGAACAGGAAACTGTTGTGGTGCAGCGGCGCTGTCTGAGGGCGGCGCGCAACATTCGCTGGGGTGAAAATTTCACCCGCGAAATGATCGACGTTTTACGACCGGCAACACCCGGCGCGATCATGCCTTATGATATAGATAAAGTGATTGGTAGCGTGGCGTTGGCTGACCTTGAGAAGGGGCAGGACCTGCGCTGGCTGGATTTGGGACGCGCATGAGAATTTTGTATTTCACCCGGTCAAACTCTGTGCACGACCAGCGTTTCTTAAAGGCGCTGGCTGACAGCCCTTATGAGGGTATTTGCCTGCGGTTGTATCCGGGTGATTACCCGGTGCCGGAAGGCATTCGTTTGGTCGCATGGCCAGGTTTGAAAGCCGAACTGGCGCTGACCGACCTGCCAACGGTGGTGCGTGAATTTAAATGTGTGCTCGACCAGGTGAAACCAGACCTGGTGCACGCAGGACCGCTGCATGATGTGGCGTATCTCGCCATGTTGAGCGGATTTCATCCGCTGGTAGCAATGAGCTGGGGTTTTGACCTGATGAAAGATGTCGACACGAAGCTGACGAACATGATCAATACCCGGCTGGTGTTTGAGCGGGCAACCCGCTTGATTGTGGACGCGCAATGTTCCGCTGACCGGGCGGTCACATTGGGTTATCCAGCTGAAAAGATATGCCGCTTCCCATGGGGAATCGACCTTGAGTATTTTTCGCCGGAAGCCGCCGCTCGGGCAGGGCAGGCATGGCGTGAGCAGCAGGGATGGCTGGATAAGAAAGTGCTGCTTTGTCTGCGCTCGTGGGAACCGAATTATGGGGTAGATGACCTGGCAAGGGCTTTTATCAAAGCTGCCCATACTAACCCGGATCTCAGGCTGATCCTGTTAAATGACGGTTCTCAGGCGAAAGAGATCAGACAGATTTTGCACGACGGCGGGATTCTCTCAAAAGTCTATTTTGGCGACAAGGTGGCTAATGAAGACCTGCTGAAATATTATGGCGCGGCTGATGTATATGTCAGCCCGTCCCATGTGGACGGTTCGTCAGTCTCGCTGATGGAAGCGTTAGCCTGCGGCTTGCCGGCGTTGGTGTCTGACATTCCGGCTAATAAGGAATGGGTGTGGCAGGATGTAAATGGCTGGATCTACCCTGATGGAAACATAAAAGCGCTGGCGCAGAGAATGCTCGACGCCGTAGAAACTGCATTTGAACCAATGAAAATTGTCGCGCGGAATGTGGCTTTGAGCAAGGCTGATTGGCGTAAGAACGTTCAGATGCTCTATCGGTGTTATAAAGAGGTTCTTAACGGCTGAAAGGAAGTTAAACATGAAAAATAAACTGATGCTGATTGGGATGGCAATGGTTTTAATGACTATGGCTTGCGGCTTGCCTTCGCTGGGGAGATTGAACCCCACACCGACGTTAACGCCCACTCCGGATATGAGCTGGCAGTGGTTTGAGGGTGGTCAGATGAGGATCATGCTGCCGCCGACCTGGATTGAGCGCGATGTGACCGAGGATATGCCGCAGATCTTAGAGACGATCAAAGCCTTTTTTGGAAATGACACGAATTTCCTGACCGATCTGATCAATGATTTTGAAGGCAACGTTGCCTGGTGGGGTTTTGACGGCGGTTCGCCGGCGGTTTATCCGACGCGACTCCTGGTAGTGCATAACAGCACCTTCGCCAAGCTGCCGATTTCGATGATCAGTGGCATGATCCGCATGTTTGGCGGCAGCAGCGCTGACTCAATTGAGAGCTCCACTGTTGAGCTGTCAGATTATGAAATGGCCAAGTTTACGCAGTTAACCGAGAAGGCTGGCTGGGTGGCATACGCTTTTAAAGCTGAAGGACAACTGTGGGTAGCGATTTTTATGACTACGCCGGCTAATCTGGCGGCTCAGGCGGAAGATTTTAAAGACGCCATGGACACGATTATGATCGAGCCGGCTAATTAGGAAAGCTTTGAATAAAAAACCGATCGTTGCCATTATTCAGGGACGCATGTCCTCAAGCCGCCTGCCGGGCAAGGTTTTAAAAGACCTTGGTGGAAAGCCGGTTTTGGAACGTGTGGTGGCGAGAGTTAGACGCTCTGATCTGGTTGAGAAAGTGGTGGTGGCCACTACCACGGATGTGAGTGATGATGCCATCGCGGCGTGGTGTGAAAAGAACGGGGTGGATTGTTTTCGCGGCGATCTGTATGATGTGCTGGATCGGTATTACCAGACGGCCAAAATTTACGGCGCGGGCACGGTCGTGAGAGTTACAGCAGATTGCCCGATGATCGCGGCAGAGCTGATTGACCTTACGATCGAGCGATTCCTGGAAAGAGGCGCTGACTTCGCGGCTAACCGGCTTCCCCCACCTTATGAACGGACGACGCCGATTGGCATGGACACTGAGGTGGTTAGTTTTGAAGCGCTGCAAAGAGCCTGGCGCGAAGCCAGAGAACCCTTTGAGCGCGAGCATGTCATGCCTTATTTTTATGAGACAGTTGGCCGCTTCAAGGTGGAAGTCGTCGATCACACGCCCAACCTAGGGCATTTGCGGTTCACTGTGGACACACCGGCGGATTTGGATCAGGCCAGGGCAGTCTATGCGCATTTTGAGAATCATGATGATTTTAGTTTCGAAGAACTGATCGCAGCCAGCTCTGAGCACCCTGAATGGCAGGAAATGGTGAAAGCGGTGACCCATAAAACGTTCACTGATGTTGATGAAAGGAATGGGATGAACGAAAGAAACTCTCAAGCTGGCTGTCCGCTGTGTTCATCGACAAAATTTAGGAAATTTGAAAACAGCGTGTCGTTTGGTTACCCAATCACCTACCAGATCTGTGAAAACTGCGGGTTTATTTTTCAGTTGGCGGAAAGCGCGAAGGCGGCTGACCCAAAGTTTTATGAAGAAACCTATCGCAAGATCTATCAGTCTTCTGAGGAACCTACCGTCAAAGACCTGCGCCAGCAGCGGCTTCGCGCTGAGCATCTGGTGAGTTTTTTAAGAGCAAACCGGGCGGATCACCCGCGGAGGGCGCTGGATATCGGCGCTTCGAGCGGTTTGCTTCTCGAAGCTTTCAGAGAGGCATTCAAGACCGAAGTAGTCGGTGTGGAACCCGGAAAGGCTTATCGCCAGCTGGCTGAGTCAAAGAGGATCAGGATGTTTGACACGTTGGAAAGCCTTCGTCAGGCAGACGCGGAACGTTTCAGCCTGGTCAGCCTGATTCATGTATTGGAACATCTCGAAGGCCCGGTGGAAACGCTGCGTCAAATTAGGGCAGACTTGTTGCACCCGGAAGGTTGGCTGTTAGTCGAAGTGCCCAATTTTTATGCCCACGACAGCTATGAACTGGCGCATTTATCGTGCTTTACAAAGAGCAGTCTGACCGAGGCAATCAAAAAAGCTGGCTTCAAGGTATTTAACCTGGAGGCGCATGGCTGGCCGCGTTCTGACTCATTAGAGCTCTACCTAACTCTGTTGGCCAAGGTCGATAAGCGCGCCAAAGCGAACTATCAGGTGATGCCCGAAAAAGGCGTGGCGCTTAAGCGTAAACTGGGCATGTTAAAGCGTAAGGCGCTGACCCGCCTGATCCCGTCGAAAACCTGGCTGCCATTGGAGGATGAATAAGATGCCGCTGTTAACCCTGTTTAGCGCGCCAAAGCCAATGACCAACCCACACATCGCCACGATTCAGCGCAACGCGTTCGCTTCGTGGAAGGCTCTGGGCGACGAGGTTGAAGTAGCGCTGATTGGCACGGAAGATGGACTGGCAGAAGCGGCCAGGGAGTTCGGATTTAAATATTTGCCTCATGTGGCGCGCAACGCGTTAGGCACCCCGCTGATCTCCTCCATCTTTTATTTAGGGCGGGGAGTGAACACGAGCCCTTATCTGGTTTACGTCAACGCGGATATTATTCTTTTCCCCGAAATTCTCAAGCTGACGAGACAAGTGGGCGAACAGCTCAGCCGCTTTTTGATTGTTGGTCAGCGTTATGATCTTGAAGTCAAAGAAGCGCTGAAATTTGAAGAAGGCTGGGCAGAAGAGCTTAAACAGCGCCTTCAGTCTGAGGGAACGCTGCATCCCCGGGCTGGCAGCGATTATTTCATCTTTCCGCGCGCCACTTTTGATCAGATCCCGGAGTTTTCGGTGGGCAGGGCAGGCTGGGATAACTGGATGATTTACCGCGCGCGCAAAATGTCGTGGCCAGTGGTGGACGGCACACGCACAATGGACATCATCCATCAAAATCACGATTACAGCCACCTGCCGGGAGGCCAGTCACATTACCGCCTGCCGGAGACTGGCGATAATATTCGCCTGGCTGGGGGCCGACGGACGATTTTTGACCTCAACGACGCGACAGACGAATTAGTGGACGGTGTGATCACGCCAATTCCGTCTAACTGGGCGAGGTTTTGGCGCCGAGTAGAGACCACCCCGCTTTTAAAATGGCGCGGTTACGGGCTGACTCAATTCCTGTTTAGCTTATTCCACCCCAAACGCGCCTGGTCGGAAAGAAAGAAGGACCGGGCGATGCGCGCGGAGCACCTCAGAAAACAGGCATCCTGATGGCGCGCATTGGAACAAACCCATCACGCAAGCAAAAACTGGGCTTCGGGCCGCCCAAGGTGACTGTGGCGGTTTTGGTGTACGCTCCGCACGAGGCTGGTTATTTTGAACATCGCCTGGCGGTGACGCGGCTGACGATCGAGAGCATTTTGGCAAACACGGATAGGCCATTTGAATTGCTGGTGTTTGACAATGGTTCAAACGCCGAGATGGTTGGCTTCCTGCAGGGTTTATACGCTGAAGGAAAAATCGATACGCTGATTCTGTCGTCGAAGAACATCGGAAAGCTGAATGCGCTTTGGCGCATCGCGCAGGCCGCTCAGGGAGCGATAATCGCTTATTCGGATGATGATGTCTATCATCTGAATGGCTGGCTTCCTGAACATCTAAGGGTGCTTGAGACTTTTCCAAACGTAGGAGCAGTAACGGGTTTTTATATTAAACAGCGGGTGGCGATGAGCTCTTCGAAAACGCTTGAGTGGGTGGATGCCGGGCACGCTGAGGCTGTGGAAAAGGGCCAGTTGATCCCGCGCAAGTGGGAAGAAGAATATATGGATAACTCCGGGCGCAGCGAGGAACGCTATCAGAGCGAAATTGCCGGCCTGGAGGATGTGGCGGTAACTTATCGGGGCGTAAAAGCCTGGGTATCAGCGCATCATTTTCAGGTTATGATGCCTAAAATGGTGATGGTCGAGGTGCTTGATGAGATGCTCGAGGACGGCTGGAGCGACCTGCTGATGGGTCGGATGGTGGAAATGGATGACCGCATGGACGCGAAGGGCTATCTGAGACTGACGACCTATCCGCAGACGATGCGTTTGTTAGGCAATGTGATTGATGAAGAAGTAGCAGCGCTGGCGACCAAAGACGGCATCACGGCGCAGGCTGCGTTGGGCCTGAAACAAGCAAAAAAGCCGGTTTTGAGGGGTTTAAGGAGCAATCGACGGGTGCGTAATATGGTGCAGGGCTTGGTTAATTTTCTGTACCGCTGGCTGAACAAGGATTCGAGGATGTAATGATAGTAATGATTGCCGGGCTGGGCTCGATTGGGCGGAGGCACCTGAGAAACCTGAAAACGTTGGGCGTGAACGATATTCTGCTTTATCGCACCAGGCTGTCGACACTGCCGGAGGACGAACTGGCCGGCCTGCCGGTTTTTACCGATTTAGGTGAAGCTCTGGCGCAAAAGCCTGACGGGGTGGTGGTGAGCAACCCCTCCAGCGAGCATATAAAGGTGGCTATTCCAGCAGCCTTAGCGGGATGTCATCTGTTGATTGAAAAACCGCTCAGCACCGATCTGGATGAGATTGGCAACCTGCGGAAGGCGGTGGAAGCGACCGGCGCGCGGGCGCTAGCCGGGTTTCATTTCCGGCATCACCCGGTCTTGAAACGGATTAAAAAACTGCTTGAGAGCGGAGAAATAGGAACGGTGCTTTCAGCGAAAGCGCATTGGGGCGAATATTTGCCGGGTTGGCACCCCTGGGAAGATTATCGGCAGTCTTACGCGGCCCGCAAAGATCTGGGCGGTGGCGTGGTGAACACGCTTTCGCATCCCTTGGATTATCTGCGCTGGCTGGCTGGTGAGGTGAGAGGGGTCTCAGCGCTGACAGGGCGGGTGAGTTCGCTGGAAATCGATGTTGAAGATAATGCCGAAATCACGTTGGCTTTCGAGTCAGGCGCTTTTGGCACAGTGCACCTGGATTATTACCAGCGACCTGCCACACACACGCTGGCAATCACCTGTTCAAAAGGCCGCGTGACATGGGATAATGCCACCGGCTCGGCGGATGTTTATTTTGATGATGATGGCAGCTGGCAGCGGTTTGAACCCGCGGATGACTTTGAGCGCAACGCGCTCTTTTTGGAAGAAATGCGTCATTTTCTGGCAGTCTGTCGGGGAGATGAAGCGCCAGTGTGCACGCTTGAGGATGGTTTCGCCGCTCAGGCAATCGCGTCCGCAGCGCACGAAAGCTCCGCGAGCCGCGGACAGATGGTGGCGATAGCGGGTCAGACAAGGCAAAATGGTAGAATTGTCGGCGCTCAGAATCAAGAGGAAAAATAATGTCAAACGTGCTTGATAAATTTGTGATGAATGACCGTACCGTGTTGATTACCGGAGCGGCTGGTTTGTTGGGCAGGCAATTCGCACTGGCGCTCGGTCAGGCTGGCGCGAATGTGATGCTGGCTGATCTGGCTGGCGAGGCGGTCAGGGCTTACGCGAATCAATTGAAGGTTCAGGGCATTCCAGCTGGCGTGGTCGAGGTGGATGTGACGGACCCGGATTCTGTACAGCACATGGTCACCGCGACTCTGGAAAGGTTTGCCAGCCTGGACGCGCTGATTAATTCAGCCGCGCTCGACCCTAAGTTTGACCCGGCACATGTTGACGCGCAGGGCGCGAACGCATTTGAGAGTTATTCTCTTGATGCCTGGCGTCAGGCGCTGGATGTGAACCTGACCGGCATGTTTTTGGCTTCTCAGGCGGCGGTTAAACCGATGCTGAAAAAAGGCGGCGGGGTGATTGTCAATATTTGCTCGACCTACGGGTTGAACGGACCAGACCAGCGCATTTATGAACGACCGGACGGCTCACGCTCATTTAAGCCGGCTTATTATTCGGTGACCAAGGCCGGTGTGTTGGGTTTTACGAAGTATCTCGCGGCATATTACGCCGGCAAGAACATCCGCGTCAACGCTTTGACCCCAGGCGGGGTGTACAACGGTCATGATGAGATCTTTACTCAAGCCTATTCAGCTAAGACGATGATGGGACGGATGGCTCATCTGGATGAGATGAGCGCGGCGATGCTCTTCCTCTGCAGCGATGCGTCCGCATATATGACCGGCAGCAATCTTGTCGTGGATGGGGGTTGGACGGCATGGTAAGCTACTCAGATGAGGTGATTGCCATCATCCCTGCGCGGGGAGGCTCAAAAGGCATTCCGCACAAGAATATCAAACCCTTTGCCGACGCGCCTCTGATCGCCTACAGCATCGCGGCAGCCCAGCAGGCTAAGCAGATATCACGTGTGATTGTCTCAACTGATGACCCTGAAATCGCCAGAGTGGCGCGAGAATGGGGAGCTGAGACGCCTTTTATGCGCCCAGCCGAGCTGGCGCAAGATCGGACAACCGACTACCCGGTGTTCAGGCACGCTCTGGATTGGTTGCTTGAGCATGAAGGAAAACTGCCCGGGATGGTTGTGCAATTGCGGCCGACCTCGCCGGTCAGACCCACTGGGCTGGTGGATGAGGCGATCGGTGTGCTGCGCACGCACCCGGAGGCTGATTCAGTGCGAGGGCTGGTACCTGCCGGACAGAATCCGTTCAAAATGTGGCAGCTGGACTCAGCCAGCGGACAGATGCGCCAGCTGTTGACCGTCGAAGGGGTCAAGGAACCTTTTAACGCCCCGCGACAAGCCCTGCCGAAAACGTATTGGCAAACCGGGCATGTTGATGTTATCCGCACACGTACGATCATAGAGAAGGGCAGCCTGTCGGGTGATGTGATCATGCCTGTGATGGTGGATGCACGATATACGGTGGATATTGACGTGCCTTCTGATTGGCCAAAGTATGAGGCGTTGATGAGGGATCGCGCGCTTGAGCCTGTGGACCCTCTGAAAAAGCGGCGCAAGTTCCCGCGCAAAGTGAGCGCATTGGTGATGGATTTTGACGGCGTGATGACCGATAACTGCGCCACGATCGATTCAAATGGGGTTGAGGCGGTGAGGATCAGTCGCGCGGATGGACACGGCTTGAGCATGTTGAGAGATCAGGGCATGACCAAACTCTATATTATGTCGCGCGAGACAAACCCGGTTGTGACGCAGCGCGGTAATAAGCTGCAGATTGAGGTCTATAAGTCGGTCATGGATAAAGGAAAAGCCTTGCGCAGTTTAATTGACGCGCAAGGATATGACCCGACTGAGGTAATTTTTGTGGGCAATGACCTGCCGGACCTCGACACTTTGGATGTAGCCGGGTTCTTTGTCTGCCCTGCAGATGCAGAACCTGAGGTGCTGCGAAGGGCAGATCTAGTGTTGACCAAGCGAGGCGGCAGGGGCGCGCTGCGCGAATTGACTGACAGAATCTATCAACAAAACCAAATGGACAGCTAGGAGTAATATGGAACGAATCGTAACGATCGGAAACAGAAAAGTGGGGGATGGGCAGCCGGCTTATATCATCGGTGAGGTTGGAATCAACCATAACGGCAGCCTGGAGAACGCCAAGGCGTTGATGAGGGTGGCCAAAAAGGCCGGGCTGGACGCGGTAAAGTTCCAGAAGCGAACTCCCCTGCTCTGCGTTCCCGAACATCAGCGCAATCAGATGCGCGATACGCCCTGGGGCTACATCAGCTATCTTGATTATCGTTACAAAGTGGAGTTTGACAAAGAGGGCTACGATGAGATTGACCACTACGCGAAGCAAATCGGCATCGATTGGTTCGCTTCATCATGGGATATCCCTTCGCTCGAGTTTATCGAAAGCTATAACCCGCCCACCCATAAAATCCCATCGGCCTTGCTGACTGATCATGAGCTCTTAAGGGCTTACAAGGCGACAGGCAAGCCGATTATCGCTTCGACTGGCATGTCTACCCTGAATGAGATCGAGCAGGCGATGGAGATTCTGGGCGAAGACAATGTTATCGTGTGTCATGCCACTTCCAGTTATCCTTGCCCGCCTGAAGAGCTCAATCTTAAAGTGATTCAGGCGCTTAAGCAAAAATATAAATGTCCGGTCGGCTATTCGGGGCATGAAGTTGGCCTGGTGCCCTCGGCGGTGGCAGTCGCGCTTGGCGCCTGTCTGGTGGAGCGCCACATTACCCTTGACCGGTCGATGTGGGGCAGCGACCAATCAGCTTCGGTTGAGCCGCAGGGAGTGGAAACGCTGGTTAAGTACATCAGGGTGATTGAAAAATCAATGGGCGATGGCATAAAACAGGTTTATGACAGCGAGAAGTCATCGCTCTCAAAATTAAGGCGGTACAGCCAGTAATGGGAAACCCGCAGGCATTGATTGAAAAAGTGCGCAATCACCTGAAGGTGAAAAATGCGCATTTAATGGCGGGCAGGCACATTCGCAAATTGGCTAAAATGGTGGTCGAGAAAGCGCCTCCGGCAACAGTGCCGCCGATTGTGTTTTTTAATGCCTCAACCCGCTTAGGTGGGATGAGCTTAAACGCGGGGTTCGCTTTAGTGACTGGGTGGTCACTGCGCCTGCAAGGTGTGCCGGTGGTTAATTTTGTCTGCGAGCGAGGCATGACACAATGTGTGTTGGGCACAGATCGTGGCGAACCGCCAAAGACACCGCCCTGCAAAGAATGTGTTGAACAGTCAGATTGGACCTGTTCTTATTCTGATCAGGTGCGCTGCGGGTTCGCTGCGGACGCGCAGTTAGACGAGGCGCTTGAGGGCCTTAACTTGCAGGATTTATGTAATTTTGTCTGGCAGGATATGCCGCTTGGTGAACTGGTCCTGCCATCGGCACGCTGGATTTTACGGCGCCATCACTTGAGCGATGATCTGACCACACTGCGCATCCTGAGGGAATACATCCGCTCGGGATGGTCGATCGCCAGACAGTTTGACGCGGTGTTGGAGCGGTTTCACCCGCAGTCTGTGGTGGTGTTTAACGGGATGCAATACCCGGAAGCTTGCGCGCGCTGGGTGGCGCGCAAACGCGACTTGAAGGCCTATTCGCATGAGGTAGGCCTGAGACCACTGAGCGCTTTCTTTACTGAAGGCGACGCCACGGCTTATCCGCTGGATCTGCCAGCGGATTTCTCTCTGGATGCGGTGGAGACCGCGCGGCTGGATGAGTATCTGGATAAGCGCTTTAAGGGCAACTTCCAGATGGCCGGCGTAAAATTCTGGCCGGAGATGAGCGGGCTCGACCCCGAATTTGTCACGCTCACCAAACGTTTTGCGCAGGTGGTTCCGGTGTTTACGAATGTGATTTTCGACACCAGCCAGCCTCATGCCAATACGCTGTTTGAGGATATGTTTGTCTGGCTGGACGAGGTGTTGGCCTCGGCCAGGCGCCACCGGGAGACACTTTTTGTGATCCGCGCTCACCCGGATGAGACGCGCAAAGGAAAAGCCAGCGAAGAGTCAGTGGCTAATTGGGCAGCACGGAACAAAATAGAAGCTGAACCGAATATCAAATTTATCTCTTCTGAAGAATACATCAGTTCTTATGATTTGATTCGCATGGCCAAGCTTGTCCTGGTCTACAATTCGACCATTGGGCTTGAGGCTTCGATCTTGGGCGCGCCTGTTTTGGCGGCTGGCAAGTCGCGCTATTCACCGGCGGATGTGGTTTGGCTGCCGGCAAAGCGCGAAGCCTATCTCTTACACCTTGAAGGGATGTTGAGCAACCCTGATATCGAAATCCCTCAACGATTTGCCCGTAACGCGCGGCGGTTTTTATATTATCAGCTGTTCAGGTCTTCGCTGAGTTTCGCCAAATTCTTAGAAGAGGATGGTGTCTGGCAGGGATATGTGAAGCTTAAAGACTTTGACCTGGCGGATCTGTTGCCTGAAAACTCAGCCAGCCTGAGAGTGATTTCGGAGGGGCTGCTGAAAGGCGGCAACTTTATTCTCAAGCGCGGTGACGTATGAGCATAGACCACGTGGTGGCTTTCGTCCCGATGCGACATGTTTCCGTCAGGGTGCCGGGCAAGAATTATCGGCTGATCGCTGGAAAACCGCTTTACGCTCACATTCTCGACACGCTGCTTGTGGTTCCTGAGGTGAGTCAAATTGTGGTTGATACCGACTCGCCGGTGATTCTGGAAGGGCTGGAAAAGCATTACCCGATGGTTAAAGCCGTGTTGAGGCCTGAACATATGAGGGCTGATACGGTGCCGATGAATGACGTCTTGCTGTACGATACGAGTCTGGTGGAAGCCGACTGGTACCTCCAGACTCACAGCACCAACCCTTTGCTCAAAGCTGAGACGATCAGTCGCGCGATCCGCGCCCTGGCTGAGGATCATCCCGCTCATGACACCTTGTTTGGCGTAACACGCCTGCAGACTCGTTTGTGGGATGAGCGTAATCGGCCGATTAACCACAACCCCGCTGAACTGATCCGCACACAGGATCTGCCACCGGTGTTTGAGGACAACTCCTGTATTTATCTGTTTCAACGGCAGGCATTGATTGAACACGGGACACGCCTTGGCGCGCGGCCGCTGATGTTTGAAATTCCCGCGGCTGAAGCGGTTGATATTGATGATGAACTTGATTTTACGGTTGCCGGTCTGATGCTCGAGGCACAGAACCAGGCAAAGAAGGATAAAGCATGAGTAGTGTGTTGGTAACCGCTCCTTATATGATCCCGTTCATGGATCGGTTCAGACCCGTCCTGCAGCATTTTGGAGTAAAGACGATTGAACCGGACGTAGAAGAGCGCATGGAAGCCGAAGACTTGCTGAAATATGCGGGACAGTTTGACGGTACGATTTGTGGGGATGATCGTTATACGCGCGAGGTGGTGGCGGCTTGTGTGCCGCGCCTCAAGGTGATCTCAAAGTGGGGAACCGGTATTGACTCAATTGACCAGGAAGCTTGCCGCGAGTATGGGGTCAGCGTAAGGAACACTCCCAACGCATTCACGGTGCCGGTCGCCGAAAGTGTGTTGGCTTATATGCTGGCTTTCGCCAGGCGCCAGCCCTGGATGGATCGGGAAATGAAGGCGGGTTTATGGAAAAAGTTGCCCGGGCACACATTGAGTGAATCGACGCTGGGGGTGATCGGCGTGGGCAATATTGGCAAAGCGGTGCTGCGCCGCGCCAGGGTGTTTGGCATGAAGCTTCTCGGCAATGATATCGTTGAGATCGCCCCGGATTTTGTAGTAGAGAACAATGTTGAGATGACCAGCCTGAAAAACCTGATCGAACGCGCTGATTACATCAGCGTCAATTGTTCGCTCAACGCAGGCTCACGTCACCTGATTAACGCTGAAACCCTCTCGGGGGCTAAAGCGAACGCGGTGCTGATTAATACTTCGCGCGGGCCGGTAGTCAAGGAGGCAGATCTGGTGAAAGCGCTCGAGCAAGGCCATCTTAGAGGCGCGGCTCTGGATGTGTTTGAGGATGAGCCTTTGCCGTTGGACAGCCCGCTGCGGCAGATGGATAACGTCATGCTTGCCCCGCACAATACCAATTCAAGCCCAACCGCCTGGGAACGTATTCATTGGAACACCCTGCGCAACCTGTTGGTTGGTCTGGATATTCCGGTGGGCGACATTGAAAGCCTGAAGGCTCTGGAAGTGAAATAAGCGGAGGATCAATGACCGAAAACAAAGAAAAAACTGTGTTAATCACCGGCGCCGCCGGAGGGGTGGGGCGGGCGACAGTCAAACTCTTCAACGATAAGGGCTGGCGGGTGATTGGCGTTGACCGTAAAGAAATCTATGAGGGTTTCCCGTCAGATGGGTTTTATATCCAGGCGGATATCTCAAGCGCTGCCAACCTTGAAACCATTTTTGACCGCGCTTCGGCCTATACCCAGTCGCTCGACGCGGTGGTAAATAACGCCGGATATCAGATCAGCAAACCGCTGATCGAAACGACCGCTGAGGAATGGGATCAGGTGATGGCTTCAAACCTGCGCGCGGCGTTTTTAGGAGTGAAACTGGGCTATCGGCTGCTCAAAGCTGAGGGCGGCGGGGCGATTATCAATGTGTCAAGCGTTCATGCGGTGGCCACCTCGGCCAATATCGCGGCGTACGCGGCTTCAAAGGGGGGGCTTTTAGCGCTGACCCGCGCGATGGCGATCGAGTTCGCGCCGGATAGCATTCGAGTGAACGCGGTGCTGCCGGGGGCGGTGGATACACCCATGCTGCGGGCTGGCTTCAGACGAGGCAGGCCCGGAGAGCTGCCTGAGGAAGAGCAAATGGCAGCGCTGGCGGCTAAAACAGTGAATGGACGGGTCGGCAAGCCAGCTGAAATCGCTTCTGTGATTTATTTTTTAGCGGATAGCGAACAGTCGAGCTTTATGACCGGTCAGGCGATTGTCGTAGACGGTGGGGCGACCTGCCGACTTTCAACGGAGTAAGATGACAAAGACTACCTCAAGACCAGAGATTTCAGCGTTCGGCAAGTTCGTGCGGCGGGTTTATGATGGCATCAGGCGGTTGCCAGACCTGCCAGGCGCATATCTTCATCCATGGCGGCGTGAGTCAATGAGAAAGCTGGCAGCGCTTAAGAACAGTCATCAGGGCGAGCGCTGTTTTATCATCGGAAATGGTCCTTCACTGAAAGTGACCGATTTGAGCAAGCTCAAGAATGAATTCTCGATCGGTTCCAACCGCATTTTTCTGGCGGAGGAAGAGCTGGGCTTTAAACCCTCGGTATTGCTGTCAGTGAATGACCTGGTGGTGCAGCAGAGCGTGGAGGAGCTGAGCGCACTGCGGATGCCCAAGTTTTTCAGCTGGCGGGCGCGAAGGTGGATCACGCCGGACGCGTTGACTCACTTTTTGTACACGACTTATACCACCCCGGCTTTCGCCAAAGACGTGCGGGGGCGCATCTGGGAAGGTGGCACAGTGACGAATGTGGCGCTGCAGCTGGCATACCACTTTGGCTTTAAACAGATCATCCTGATTGGGGTGGATCACAACTACGTAGATAAGGGCAAACCTAACTCGACAGTTGAATCAAAAGGCGATGACCCCAACCATTTTTCGGCGAAATATTTCGGCAAGGGCTTTCAATGGCAGCTGCCAGACCTCGAAGCCTGGGAAGACGGCTATCGCATGGTGCGGCGGGCTTATGAGGCGGACGGACGCGAAGTGTTGGACGCGACGATTGGCGGTAAACTGACGGTTTTTAAGAAGGTTGATTTTAACAGCCTGTTTGATTAACCAGAGCCGCATATAAAATCGCGCACGGGAAAATGAGTAAGTTTATACTTTATTCACTTTCCTTTGATGGAAATAATATGCGTAACGGACAAAAATGCGGAATCCGCATTTTTGTATCACTGGCACGGGAAAACTCCTCTAATCTCTGATAATTTGCCTTAATCCTGCGCGGCACTCAGATCCTGACGGCGGCTGATGTGAGCGCCGATCAGGTAAAGAACGATGATCAGGATACCCCAGTAAGCAAAAGACTGATTGGTTGGAACAGTTCTCACCGGCATGACGTTGATGTATGAGAGATGCCATCCCGGGAGCCACTTGGCCCAAGCGGGAAGTCCGCTGAGCATAAACCCTACCATTGATCCAAACAAAACGATGATTCCAGTCAGAAGTCCGTAATAGTATTTTCCGGTGAGCTGATTGACAACCATCATGAGCAAACCAAAAGTGACAAAACCCATGAACATCAGCCCGGCGTTTTTCAGCAAATAAAGCGCCGGCGAGACGCTTGGATTTCGTGAGAAATCCAGGTTGACGGACATGGGGTTCTGCTGAGCCTGCGGAGAGAAGCCGGGCTCAACCGGCAGGGTTAACGCCGCGGCGCCGCCAACCAGGAGGTGTAAGACGAGCAAATAAATCGCGGCTAACAGAGCGAGCGTCCACAGCTTGCCGAGCCACCATTTTGTTCGTGATCTCAGGCGCAGGACGACGAGCTGGCCATTGTTTGACTCAGGGAGAAGGTCAGAGACGAGATAAACAAACAAAAGAGCCGTGCCGAAATACAGGTATTGGAAATTGCCGGTGACTATTAACAGCATATCCCACCAGTTAACCAGCGAACCGTTGGCGAGTAAATGTTGAAGGTAATTATGGGCACGGTAGATCAGAAAGAAGAACAATGGGATAGGCAGCAGCCAGCGCCAGCGTAACAGCTGAGATCTCAGTTGATAGCTTACAAAAGACAGGAATCGCATCAGCTCCTCAAAATTTGGTTATTAAAGGTTGCGGCGCATTCTTTTCGTGCCAATCCAGAAGGTCAGAGTCGCCAGACCACCGATAACAAGATACTGTAGCAACTGGTGCGAGAAGGTATATTCGCCGATGGCAGGGATGGCATCTTGAGGAAAAAGCCCAAGGAGGAGGTCAAAGAATTGTGGAATATGAACGGTGCGCTGAACTAAAAACGCCAAGAGTTGGCTGAGAACCAGAGGAAAGGCCAGAGCGACATAGCGATTATGAATGATCGTTGAGATGGCCAGCCCGACCAGCGCCATGCACGCTCCGAAACAGCCGGCTGAGCCCAACTGAAACAGGAAGTAAGCGATTGGGCTGCTGTTCAAGATCGCGCCGAAAGGCCCATTCGGGGCGGAAACTGTGTTTGGAGAGAGAGAATGCCAGGCGCTCCCAGCCCAATCAAAAGGACGTGTGAAGCCACCCGCAAAAATGACCAGCTCAATCAACACTAATGCGAGACCGCCTGAAACCGCGACAGCCAGTATTTTGGCGGTGAGATAGCTGCGATAACGTGTACGCTGCACGATGAAGCGCTGAAAGCCCTGACTCCAATCAGACAGAAACGAATCCGCGAAGGGAAGGGCGGCAAATAACGGAGCGAATAACTTGAACTCTGAAAAGTTGATGTTAAGCAGGTACCAGCCAACAGGGTGAAGGGTGGGCCTCTGGCCAAAAGCAAAGGGATTGCGATAAGCGCCGACAATGAAAAGAATGACCGCGAAGATAACCGCTAACAAAAAGCGCGAGTTGCGAAAAGCGAGCGACAGCTCAACTGAGATTATTCTCTTCACAATAAACTCTCCTGGTTAAGCAGACGCTCCTGTATCTTGGCGCGAAAATACGCTTCAAATGATTGGAAGATCTCATCAGGAGAATAGCCTAGCAATTGCATCTCGGCAAAAAACTTATTAAGAAGCTCTTCTTTCATTGATTCGTGGCATTTGAGAAGGGCAGATTTATCCTGGGTGATAAAAGTTCCCTCTCCCCGGCGGGTTTCAACGAGACCGAGCCTGCCCATTTCCATGTAGACACGCGCGATGGTGTTGTGATTGACACCATACTCCAAACCCGCGTCAACCCAGGAAGGCAGTTTATCCCCGGGTTTGAATTCGCCGCGCAGGATCCTGGTGATCATGTTCTGCATGATCTGCAGATAGATGGGCTGTTTAGTGTCGTATTCAATTTTCATATGCCGCCCTTTCGTCCTGATCGACCAGCATTTCAGTCCACAGCGTCAGTTTGCCTGATTTCATAAGATAAACCCGATCGCAGAGAAGCTTGATCTCATTTTGATTGTGACTGGTAAACAGGATGGTTTTGCCCATCTGCTTCAGTTGGATCAGGTAGTCGTAGATTTCGCGCTGTCCGTCAAAATCGAGGCCGGCGGTTGGCTCGTCCAAAATGAGCAGCTTGGGGTCTTCCATGATGGCTTGCGCGATGCCGAGGCGCTGGCGCATGCCCACCGAAAATGCCTTGACAGGCATTTTATCCTCAGGATCGAGCCCGACAAAGCGAAGCGCCTCGCTGACCCGCTGGGGAGAAGCAGCCCCGCTGATTTTGGCCAGAAGCATTAAGTTGAACAGAGCGTTTTCGTTGAGCAGAAAACCGGCCTGGTCAATTAAAGCGCCGGTGTCAGGCGCGAATTCAACTTCCTTGCCGATGCGCCTGCCGAAGACCTTTATTTCACCCGAATCAGGGAGCATCAGGCCGATAAGGTTTCTCAAAAAGACGCTCTTGCCCGAACCATTGGAGCCGCAGATGGCATAGATCATGCCTTGAGGCAGGTCAAAATCCACACCATCGAGAACCAGCTTCCCGCCGAAGCTTTTACGGACGTTTTTTGCTTCAACAATCAGATTTGAAGTCATGAATTCCCTCTCGGAACGTTGTCATTAAAACGAAATTTTTGCATGACCGCGCAAAATCACTTCAGCGCCCTAGGTAACTGTATCGCTTATGATAATATGGGAGTGAAGGTGTGTCAACATTTGTCTTTTAACGCTTTTAACGCAGTGTCTTTTAACGCAGCAGGGCCATCTTGCTTTTAAGATAAGATGTTCTGTTTCTTATGGAATGTCCATCGGCGTTGGCTGATTGACTTCACGCAGGTTGGGTGGAGCGACGACATACTTCATGCTGGCGCTATCTGTTGGAGCGGAACCCAACCCATCTGCTTGTTGACATAGACCTTAGCAGACGCATCGAACCACCCTCCTAGTCTCGTTGGGCTTGCGTCTAATCAGCCCACATATAACATATCGGGTTCCACTCGATCCATCTGACTGTTCTCCTGTAGGGTTGGGTGTCACACCCAACCGCCCGTTCGTTGTGCCATTCCCTTGGAGACGGATAGGCATAGCGCTCTGGGGTATTGCAAAATGACTACTGAAATCCTACCCCCTGAATAAATGGAATTTATTATCGGTTAAATCAAAAAAACGCATTTTGTTTCGTGAAGGCACTTATTTAGATGCGTTTGCCTGCCATAATTCCGGGCGCATTTGACAAATTTTCGCACCCATATTAGCATAAGTGGAATAGCAACCTAGGGCACTGGCGTAATTATACACAAAAATGTATGCGGCCAACAAAACTTCGAAAGGAAAACCATGACTTCAACTCTCATCATTGAAGCGAAAAACATCCATAAAGCTTTTGGCAAAAGAATCATCCTCGACGGCTTGAACTTTGAGGTGCCTGAAGGGGTGATCCATGCTATTTGCGGTAAAAACGGAATTGGCAAGAGTGTTTTGCTGAGAATTTTGACCGGATTTATCCGACCGGATCAAGGCAGCGTGCGAATTCACGGAAAGAGAGTGGGAAAAGAAGTGGAATTCCCCGGATCGACTGGAATTTTAATCGACCGCCCTGGGTATATGCCTGACAGCAGCGGCTACACCAATCTTTCTTTGTTGGGTCAAATCAGTGGGCTGGCGGATGAAAAAACAATCCGCGCTTCACTGGAGTTGGTGGGTTTAGATCCGGACGACAAAAAGCCTGTGCGCACTTATTCAGTTGGCATGTTGCAGCGCCTTGGTTTGGCGCAAGCCATCATGGAAGACCCCCAATTGATTTTATTGGACGAACCCACTTCCGGTTTGGATTACGAAAGTCAGATTGAGATGCACGAACTCTTCCTGAAACTTCGCGATCAGGGCAAAACCATTGTTTTTACCAGTCACAGTCCCTGGGAAGTCAGCCAGGTCAGTGAAAAAGCCTTTTGGTTGGTAGATGGAAAACTACAGGAAGAAGCAGCGACTCACGGAAACGGTAAGTAGGCAGAAAACCTTATGAAAATAAATGAGGAAAAAACAAACAATCATATTCTGAAGGTTGAGCTAAGAAGAGCCTTTCAAAACCCGCGTTGGATATTGATTGTGTTGGTGGGGGTCGTCCTTTTTATCATCGGAAAAACCCGGTTTCCCCAAATCACCGTAACCGGAGAATATGCGATCAATACCACGAATCGATTAATGCTGGCAATGCATTACAGCGAGTTGGCTTTCATCGTTCCACTGCTGGTTTTGATACCCTATGCTGACTCTTTATTGAGCGACATTCAAAGCCGGGCGATTGATTTTTTGGTTTTTAGGTCTGGTCGGAAAGATTATCTTCGCTCAAAACTTTTGGCCATTGCGCTGAGTGGCGGGGTTTGCCTGGTCGTGGTTTTATTGGTTATGGTCTTGTCTTCGTCCGTCTATGGAATTAATTTTAAAAGCGGAATTTATGCCACGGGCATGGTCAATGAGACAGAACCATTCGGCCCTTTTAGTGCGCTGTTCATGACCAAACCAGCGTTGTACCTGGTTTATCTGTTCGTATCCGCCTTCTTATTTGGAATAACCTACTCATTGTTTGGGACGGCTATGTCGGTAATCTTCAAAAACAAATTTATCGGTTTCAGCGTCCCGCTTTTCTTGTTTCAGATCG
>JAAYCN010000068.1 GCA_012729755.1 Chloroflexota bacterium
ATGCATCTTGTCACTGCTTCTCCTGATTTAGATGCTAAAATCAGGTTCGTACCCCCTATCCTTCTGGATAATATCGCTGTCCAGCTCGGTGATTGGAGTGGTTACCATCTGCTGGCTCAGCACCAAATTTCTGATTTCTGTGAGGATTTTCAAAATTCTGATTTTCAGAACATTAAATCTGGTTGGGTCAATTAAATAAACGGCGGAAGTTTTTAATGACTAATTGAATTAAAATCAGTATAATCTCGCGTATGCTAACGGTTAAAACACTTGACGATACCCTCCAAATTATTCGAGAACGATTTGGAATGCTGCGGTCTGGCAAAGAAACTGTGCCGATCCGAGAAGCATTAGGGCGATTCCTGGCGGTTTCTGTTACCGCTGATGAGTTTGTGCCTGATTTCAACCGTTCCACTGTGGATGGTTTCGCGGTAAGAGCTGTGGATGTGCAGGGGAGCTCTGATTCGATTCCGGCGATCTTGACCTGTGTAGGGGAAGTCCATATGGGGCAAGGCAGCTTTTTCAGGGTCGGCGACGACCAGTGCGCCAGTGTGCCAACAGGCGGTGAAGTGCCTGCCGGCGCTGATTCTGTGGTGATGATGGAATTCGTGGAAGCGATCGGCGGTGGTCAATATGCGTTTTATAAGCCGAGCCCGCCGGGAAGCAACATGATCATACGTGGTGAAGACGGCAAGCCGGGTGATCTGCTTCTCTGGCAAGGCAAACGCTTGAATTCAGCTGATTTAGGAACGCTTTCAGCGTTGGGAAGCAGTGAGGTGAGTGTCTCAACCCGACCGAAAGTGGGAATTATTTCGACCGGCGATGAATTGGTCAATCCGGGTGAACCTTTGGGCCCCGGTCAAATCAGAGATGTCAATCAAGTGCTCATGCGGTCGCTCGTTGAAGAAAATGACGGAATCGCAAAGTTCTACGGCATCGTGATTGATGAAGTTTCCGCGCTGCGGACTCGGGTTGTTCAGGCAGTCGCTGAATGCGACCTGGTTTTGGTCAGCGGAGGTACCTCTGTCGGTGAGCGTGACGCGATGGCAAAGGTTTTGTCCCAACTTGGTGAAATTTTTGTGCATGGTATCGCGGTAAAACCAGGAAAACCGACCTTGTTGGGGAAAATAGATGATAAACCGATCTTTGGCTTACCGGGCAACCCAGTGGCGTGTTTTTTCATTTTTAATGCGCTCGTAAAGCCGCTGTTGCTGTCATTGCAGGGGGCTGAAGAAACCCGCGTCAGTCTTCCAGCTAAATTAACCAGGGCGGTTTCATCAAACCACGGTCGAGCAGAATTCGTCTTAGTTGAGTTGAGCGGATCGCAGGCCGCGCCAATTCCGAGCAAATCAGGTTTGATCTCGACAGTCAGCAAAGCGAATGGCTATTTTGTCATTCAACGCGACCAGGAGGGGCTGCCTGCCGGAGCGGATGTCGAGATTTATTTGTTCTAACAGGAGGGTAACATGGCCTTTACTTATCTAACCAATATACCACTCGAGCAAGCGCGGGCTGATTACCTGGCTCGTTTGATCGAGCTCGGCCTGTCAGCAAAGGCTGAAACCATCGCTACGGTTGAAGCCAACCATCGCGTGACGGCCAAGGCTGTGTATGCCAGAATCAGCGCGCCGCATTACAACGCTTGCGCGATGGATGGGATCGCGTTGGATGCCTCGAAAACTTTTGGGGCTAATGAGGTTAATCCGGTGATTCTGGAAGAAGCGGATTTCACTTGGGTAAATACCGGTGATCCGCTGCCGAGCGGATGTGACAGCGTTGTGATGGTGGAAGATGTCATCCGGGAGGGCGATTCGGTGAAGCTGTTTGCGGCAGCTACTCCCTGGCAGCATGTGAGGCAGATTGGCGAGGATGTCGCGGCAGGGGATATGATTATTCCATCCTATGAAGAACTTACCCCACCAGCGCTGGGGGCTCTGCTGGCCGCGGGGGTGCTCGAGGTAGAGGTAATTCAGAAGCCACTGGTGGCTTTCATTCCAACCGGAAATGAGATTGTTTCCCCAAAAAAGCATCCCGAGCCTGGTGAAATTATCGAGTTCAATTCAACAATTTTCTGCGGCATGGTTGAGGATTGGGGATGTCGAAGCAAGGTATATCCGATCGTGCCGGACAATCAAATCGCGATTGAAGCGGCAATAAGACAAGCCTCAGCAGAATGCGATCTGGTGTTGCTTAATGCCGGCTCATCAGCCGGCGCCAGGGATTACGCGATTGAGGCGATAGGCAAAGTCGGAGAAGTCGTCTTGCATGGCATTGCCATCAAACCTGGCAAGCCAACAATCCTCGCAAATATGATGAAATGCGAGCAGGTGGTGCCGCTGATCGGCCTGCCGGGGTACCCGGTTTCAGGAATCCTGGTGATGGAAGAAATCATTAAAGAGGTGATTTCCCTGATGACAAAACGAGTTTACCCTGCTGATAAAACAGTGGAGGCGACCAGTTCGCGCCGGCTCAATTCAGGTTTGAAGTATTTGGAATTCATTCGCGCGAGGGTCGGAAACGTTGCCGGCAAGCGCGTAGCTGTTGCGCTGAATCGCGGCGCGGGGGTGGTCAGTTCGTTTGTCAAGGCTGATGGTATTGTGAAAATCCCACAAGATCTGGAAGGTTATGAGGCGGGCGAACAAGTTGAGGTTCAATTATTGAAATCGCTGGAGGAAATAGATCGCACTCTGGTGATTACCGGCAGTCATGACCCATTGATTGATGAAGTAATTGACCTGATGAAGCATCGGTATCCGGCTGATCGTGTGGCATCTTCACACGTGGGCAGTTTGGGCGGGATCCTGGCTGTCAAACGTGGCGAAGCTCATCTGGGGGGGGTACATTTATTGGACGAAGACAGTGGCGAATACAATTTAGGGTATATGCGCAAGTATTTTACAGAAGGTGGTGTCGTGCTGCTGTCTTGTGTCAAGCGTACGCAAGGGTTGATCGTTGAAAAGGGCAACCCAAGGGGAGTGAAAGGGATTGAGGATTTGCCGGGGCTTAATTATGTCAACCGCCAAAAAGGGAGCGGAACACGCATCCTGATCGATTATATGTGTAAGAAACACGGTATCGATACCACCGCGATCAAAGGATACACCCGAGAGGAATTCACCCATACAGCTGTCGCGGCCGCGGTTGCCATGGGCACGGCAGATGTCGGCTTGGGTATCTATGCGGCGTCCCGAATCTATGACCTCGACTTTATTCCTGTGGGTGAAGAGCAATATGATCTCCTGTTTTTAGAGTCGGCCTTAGAGCTCGCGCCGGCGCAACATTTTCTGGACGTGTTAAAATCAACTGATCTGACCATCAGGCTGAAAGCCATGGGCGGATATGAGATGAACAACCCAGGAGCGGTGAGAAAATGGAATTGACCCATCTGGATGAAAAGGGCGCCGCCAGAATGGTGGATGTGAGCCAAAAACAGGCAACAGAGCGCATAGCCAAAGCCGAATCTCGCGTGAGAATGGCACCAGAAACTCTAAAGTTAATTTTGGCCGGCGAAGCAAAAAAAGGCGATGTTTTGGCGGTAGCGCGTGTGGCGGGGATTATGGCCGCCAAGAAAACATCTGAATTAATTCCCCTTTGTCACCAAATCCCAATCACGGGTGTAAGCATCGAATTTGAAGCTGTTGGAGAAACCGAGCTGGTAATCACCTCTTTTGTAAAAACTGTCAGTCAGACCGGTGTTGAGATGGAAGCTTTGGTAGCGGCTTCTGTATCCGCGTTGACGGTTTATGATATGTTAAAGGCGGTTGACCGCGGCATGGTGATCGTGGAAACTTTGCTCGTGCTTAAGGACGGGGGTCGATCAGGTCGTTTTGAAAGAGGCACACGAAGGTTATGAAAGACCAGTTTGGCAGAGAGATAAGTTACCTGCGGCTTTCGATCACAGAACGTTGCACATTGCGCTGCGTTTATTGCCGTTCCGAAGAAGGACTATGCCCGAAGGCCGCGGAACTAACTGCTGACCAATTGATAGAGGTCACTCGCGCGTGCGCTGAACTTGGGGTTAATAAAGTGCGCGTTACAGGCGGTGAGCCGCTCTTGCGTCGAGACCTGATTGAAATTGTCGCGGGGATTCGTGCCATCCCTGAAATCAAAGATGTTTCCCTGACGACGAACGCCCAGGATTTGGCGAATCAGGCAGCTGGTTTGAAAACTGCGGGTCTGGATCGGATAAATATCAGCATGGATTCGCTCGATCCAGATAAGTTCGAACGTATGACTAATGGAAATCTGATGAAGGTGCTGGAAGGCATTGAGAAAGCGATTGAAGTCGGTCTGGCACCGATCAAGATTAATTGTGTGTTGATCAAAGGCACGAATGATGATGAGGTAAGGGATTTCATCGAGTTTACCCGCGATCACCCGATTGACGTGCGGTTTATTGAATATATGCCAATCGGCAATGACAGCGAAAAAGTGGGCATTAACAATCAGGATATCCTGGCTGCCTTTCCGGAGCTGGAGCCTGTCCTGTCGCGTTACGCTGGTCAACCATCCCGGGACTATCAGATTAAAGGTTATCAGGGGCGGGTTGGGTTGATTAGCCCGATTTCCCGGCGCTTCTGTATCGACTGCAACCGCATTCGCATGATGAGCGATGGCACCCTGCGGGCTTGTCTGGGGCAGGAAAGCGAAGTTTGCCTGCGGCCAGCGCTCGACCAGGGGCATGAGGCGATTCGCGATCTGATTGAAAAAACAATATACAACAAGCCGCGCGGACACAATTTCGGAAGAGAGCATTTGAATCAGCGCAATATGAGCCGCATTGGAGGATGATTTGCCAAAAGTTTTAGCAGTCAGCATTAGTGATAAAAAGGGAATAATCAAGACGCCGATTGAGAAGGCGAGACTGATTGAAAATTTCGGCATCGAAGGCGACGCTCATGCTGGCAATTGGCACCGTCAGGTGAGCTTGCTGGATCAGCGCAGCGTTGACAAGATGATTGCCAAAGGGGCGAAGGGTTTGCGCCCCGGTATTTTCGCTGAGAATATCACTACGGAAGGGATCGAGCTGTTCAGCCTGCCGATCGGCACCAAAATTGAGATTGGCGATGTGCTCTTGGAAGTGACGCAGATTGGCAAAGAATGCCATCAGCATTGTCAGATCTATCAGCAGGTGGGCAGTTGTGTTATGCCGCTGGAAGGCATTTTCACCCGGGTTCTGAGAGGCGGCGAAATTCAGGCAGGGGATGAGATTACGGTCAAGCCAATCATCAAAGGCGCTGTTGTGACGCTTTCGGATAAAAGCTTTGAAGGGATTCGTGAAGATAAATCCGGACCAGCTATCGTGCAGAGACTGCAAGGACTGGTTGAGATCCTGGAGGCGCGGATTTTAGCGGATGATCAGGGGCAAATTGAAAAAACTTTGATTGAGCTCGTCGATCGCGGGGATCTTGATCTGGTCTTCACGACTGGTGGAACAGGTTTAGCCCCGCGGGATGTAACCCCTGAGGCGACCAAAGCGGTCTGTACGCGCCTTGTGCCTGGAATTCCTGAAGCGATGCGTGCGGCCAGTGCCGAAATTACTGACAAGGCTATGCTCAGTCGAGCGGTGGCTGGCATTCGCGGCAAAACATTGATCATCAATCTGCCCGGCAGCCCTAAGGCGGCGATTGAATGTCTCGAGGTTTTCCTGCCGGTGATGAACCATGCAATCGAAACATTACGGGGCGAGGCATTTGAGTGTGGCAGGAGTTAATCCTCCCGACAGGTGATATAATTCATGCACTTTTGTAATTCGACAAAAGTTTCTTCGACCTGCTCGACCTAATTGCCCACGCAGATGGTCCTGCAGGCGGAAGTCACAGTAAATCCAAAGCGCTGTGGCTCAAGGGTGTCTGGGGAAACCAAGACGCCTCCCGTTTGGAAAGGAGAAGTGTATGAAGAAGTTGTTTTTGGTTTTAATCATGGGGGCAATGGTATTTAGTTTCGCGGCTTGTCAGAAAACCATTGAGAACCCGGTCATTCGCATGTCGACTACGACCTCGGTGAATGATTCAGGTTTAATGGGCTACTTGTTGCCTGAGTTCGAGAAAGCGACCGGATACAAGCTCGAAATTACTTCCGCGGGCACTGGTGCGGCGATTGAGAAGGGTGTTAAAGGGGATGCGGATATCCTGCTGGTGCACTCAAAAAGCCAGGAAGAAAAGTTCATTGGAGAGGGCTTTGATGAGGTCAGGGTTCCATTCATGTACAACTATTTCGTGATTGTTGGCCCTGCGTCAGATCCGGCAGGCGTGAAGAATTCAAAAACCGCGGCAGAAGCCTTCAAGCTGATCTTCGACAGCGGTTCACCATTCATCACGCGGGGTGACAAGAGCGGCACCAATACCAAAGAATTAGGGCTTTGGGAGGCTGCTGGGGTCAACCCCGAAGGTCAGCCCTGGTATGAAAATATAGGCAGTGGTATGGGCGCGGCATTGACCGCGGCGAACGAGAAACAGGCTTACACTCTGTCGGATAAGGCTACTTACCTGGCGCATGAAAATGATCTTGAGATCCTGTTGGAAACCGCTGACGATATGATGAACACCTATTCCATGATTGCCATCAGCCCGAAGCGTTTTGCCGACACGAACGCGGTTGGCGCCCAGGCTTTTATTGACTGGGTGAAAAGCGACGCTGCCCGCAAACTGATCGCTGAGTATGGCGTCAAAGAATACGGTCAGGCGTTATTCTACAATCTGGACAAGTAAATAGTTAATAAAGGCTGAAAGCAGTGCTTTCAGCCTTTATTTTTTTAGATGGAATTCATCCGTACTGCTTTAAACCTCCTGTTCGGGGCCAACCCTGAATTGCGCCAGATTATCGGCGTGACTCTGCGTATGTCGATGTTCAGCACGCTGATTTCAGCTTTGCTCGGCATTCCGATTGGGGTTTGGGTGGGAGGTAATGAGTTTAAACTCAAAGGTTGGGTGACCCGTCTGATGAACACACTGATGGGCATTCCGCCCGTGGTAGGCGGCCTGGTTGTCTATCTCTTACTGTCAAGGTCAGGCCCATTGGGCAGCTTAAAGCTTTTATATACCGTAACTGCCATGGTGATCGCGCAGGTAATATTGATTACGCCGATCATCGCCAGCATGACCGCCAATGTCGTCTCAATTCGTGCTAATTCCATCCGCGAGACTTGTCATGGACTGGGGATTGGCAATCACCAGCGCATGCGTTTGATGCTGGCCGAGTTCAGGGTGCCATTTATCTCTATTGTTTTGGCTGGCTTTGGCCGAGCTATTGCCGAGGTGGGGGCGATCCAGATGGTAGGTGGCAACATCCAATTCAAAACCCGTGTGATGACCACAGCGATCATGATGCAATCAAATATGGGTCATTTTGAGCTGGCAGTCGCGCTCGGTGTGGTGTTGTTGTTGATTTCATTCGCCATTAATTCTTTTGTTTACAGGCTGCAGAAAGGATGGCAGCGTGTATAGCATCAAAGACGTTCGGGTTGTCTACGGCAGTCAATTGATCTTGTCAATTGATGAGCTATTATTTGAGAGCGCTAAAAAATATGGCATTATTGGTGAAAATGGAAGCGGCAAAACAACGTTGTTAAAAGTAATCAGCCAATGGCTTGTTCCAACGCATGGGAATGTGACTGGTTTTAATAAGGTTGATGTTGGGTATATGCCACAGAAGCCGTTCATTTTCTCAATATCGGTACTGAACAACGTTCTGATTGCTTTGGAGGGGGTCAGCGACGCTGAACAGAGAGCTTTTTCCGCGCTGGAGAAAGTGGGTTTAAACGGTTTAGCGAAACGGCGTGCGGATCGCCTTTCAGGGGGGGAGATGCAGCGTCTGTCTCTGGCAAGGATGATTGCAAAGCCTCGCCAGGTACTGCTTCTCGATGAACCTTCCTCCGCGACTGACATCCGGGGTACTGATCAGATTGAAAAAATTTTGGACGCATATTGCGCGGAAACCAGGTGTACTTTGATCATGACCACCCATTCTCCTGCTCAAGCATTGAGAATGGTGGATGAAGTTATCTATCTGGAAGATGGTCAAATGGTCGAACATGGCCCGGCTGACCAGGTCATTCGTCATACTGACAACCCGAAAACTTTAGCTTTTCTGCAACATTGGCATATTTAGTTTCATTGCGTGAAAAATGGGGCGAATCGGAGCTATCACGCTTTTTCTCAGCGGAGACCTGTCTATCTTGTACCATGGAAGATTCGGCAAAAAACCTCCTATCGATGTATAATCAACATGGCGCAGGAGACGAGTGGACAGTGTCTTACCCGCCATGCCACGCGCAGCGATAACCTGTTTGATCACTCTCACCTGGTCAAGCATGGTTTTATTTAAACAGTAATCATCAGGCTTGATATTCAAGCTTGTTAGGTTTTGTACGATCCCTGCCCAGACGGTTGCAGGTGAACCAATTTGAATTTAGTTTTTCAAAGGAGAATGTATGCAACTTCCAATTCGAGTACTTCAATGGGGACTTGGTGCCATGGGCAGCGGTATGGCCAAGCTGATGCTGCAGAAGAGCGGGCTTCAGATCGTTGCCGCGGTGGATGCCAGGCCAGATTATGTCGGAAAAGATCTGGGTGAAATTCTGGACGTTGGGAAGAAAATGGGTGTAGTCGTAACCGATAAGCCTGAAACAGTTCTTGATAAAAACAAGGTTGACATTGTTGTTATTGCTACCACCTCATGGGCGGCTAAACAGGCGCCAGATCTCAAGAAAATTATCAATGCTGGCATCAATGTGATCTCGATCGCTGAAGAAATGTCCGACGTCGAGGCGCAAAGCCCTAAGCTTGGCAAAGAGCTGGACGATTTGGCCAAGAAAAACGGCGTAACTGTTTTAGGCACCGGGGTAAACCCTGGATTCGTGCTGGACCTGCTTGTAGTGATGCTGACCGCTGGCTGTCAATCGGTAGAACACATTGAGGCTTCGCGCGTGAATGACCTCAGCCCATATGGCCCGACTGTCATGGAAACACAGGGCGTTGGCATGACGCCTGAGGCTTTCAGGGCAGGCGTCGCGAATGGTACTGTGGTTGGCCATGTTGGCTTCCCCGAATCGATCCACATGATCAGCTCAGCCCTGGGGCTGGGCGTGGATCGCATCGAAGAAACTCGTGAACCGATCATCAGTAAAGTTTATCGGGAGACACCCCATGTGAAGGTTGAACCTGGTATGGTGGCGGGATGCGCGCATATCGGGGTGGGATATCGCGGTGATAAAGAGGTAATTCGCTTAATTCATCCGCAACAGATTCATCCCCAGCTCGAACAGCAAGACACTGGCGATTACATCAATATTTACGGCTTGCCGGAAATTCACATGGCTATTAAGCCCGAAATCGCCGGTGGAAAAGCCACTATGGGCATTGCGGTCAATATGATCCCCCATGTCGTAGCTGCGACGCCAGGGTTGAAGAGAATGATTGACCTGCCGACACCTGCCGCCTTAATGGGTGAGAGTGCCTATTCAAGGAGAGTATGAGGTCAAATGGCTAAGATTAAAGCAGGAACCTGGGTTGAGATAGAACGCGTTGTTCTCAACCCAGAACAGCGGGCTCCATCTCTTCCTGAAGACACCAAGCAGGCGCCATACATTATGCATGTCTCAGGATTTTTAACTGAAGAATCAGAATTAGGCAGAGTTGCGCGAATCCGGACAATAATTGGCCGCTGCCACGAAGGAAAAATCATTTGTGTGGAGCCCCACTACTCGCATAGCTTTGGCAATTTGATGCTGGAAATACTGACTATCGGCACGGAGGAGGAGGCATTATGACCGACAACTCCTATGCCGCTGTAATTGCTCGAAAGAACGCGATCATGAAGATGTCTGTCGGGCTTGATTTCGATGATTATGTACACAGCCCGATTGCCTTTGATTATGAACGCATGATGGCGGACACCGGTTATGATATGGACGCAGTGCGTCAGATTCAGGCTGAAACTAAAGTCGGCAATACACCGATGTTTGAGCTGCACAACCTGACAGAAGCCGTCAGACGCATATCTGAACCTGGCAAAGGCGCACGCATTTTTCTGAAAGATGAAGCTGCCAACGCGTCTGGCAGTTTTAAGGCTCGCAGGGCTGCGGTGAGCGCGTATGAAGCCAAACAAAAAGGCTATAAAGGCCTGGTGGCTGCTACCAGCGGAAATTATGGTGCGGCGGTGGCTTCGCAGGCGGTTCAGCGTGGCCTGAAATGTATCGTAATTCAAGAGGTTTTTGACTCTCATTTTGTCGGTCAGCCTGAGATCGTTGAAAAAAGCCGCATCTGTGAAGCTTATGGAGCAGAAGTAATTCGCCTTTCGGTTGGGCCTGAACTGTTTTACATTCACCTGCTGACTCTTGAAGAAACTGGCTTTTTTAACGCCTCGCTATACACGCCGTTTGGGATCAAAGGCATTGAATCTCTCGGGTATGAGATCGGTACAGACATTAAACAAAAATTTGGCAAAGCCCCAGACGCGGTGGTAATCACACACGCGGGTGGAGGCAACCTGACGGGTACCGCGCGAGGTTTGTTGGAAGCTGGTTGTGAAAAGACGCGCATCGTCGCCTGTTCGGTTGATTTGAGCGGTCTGCATATGGCTTCTGACCACGATTTTAACAGAAAGTCTTTCACCACCGGCCATACTGGTTTCGGCATACCATTCGCGACCTGGCCAGATCGCGTAGACGTGCCCAGGAATGCCGCCAGGCCGTTGCGCTATATGGATGAATATCAACTGGTAACGCAGGGCGAGGTGTTTTATATCACGGAGCTGTTAACGAAACTGGAAGGCATCGAGCGCGGGCCGGCTGGAAACACCAGTCTGACCGCGGCGGTGACACTTGCCAGACAAATGGATGAAGACCAAATCGTTGTGGTTCAGGAAACTGAATATACTGGCGCTGGCAAACACCATAACAGTCAGCTGAGTTTTGCCAGAGATAATGGGATTGATGTTAAACGGGGTGATCCGAGCGGAAATATTCCTGGAAAAACGATTGTGATCCCCGAACATATCAGCCAGGTAAGGGGAAAAGTGCAGGATATGGAACGCCTGCGCCATTCCTATCTGAAAAATGCTGCCAAACAAAAACCTGCTGCGGAATGGGACGAGGTTGACATTCAATTTTTGGCGGATGACATCAAAATGTGTCCAACTTGGGTGAAGAATCAACTATCCAAGTTGAGCAATTAAACAGAGGGAGAAGAATGACAGACGATAGATTTAAAAAATTTGAAGAGAGGCACGCGCGGCTGAAGGAGTTAAGTGACGCCGAATTAAAAGCGCGCTTCTGGGAATTATGTGACCAAGTGGTAACACCGATCGCTGAACTGGCGCGCACCCACACTTCGCCATCAATCGAGCGCTCTGTGCTGCTGCGGATGGGTATTGACAGTCAATCCGCCTTGGGTGTGGTCAATCACATTCATCAAGCCGGGCTCTTAGGCAAGGGAGCTGGTCATGTTCTGTTGAAGTTGGCTGACAAGCATCAGGTTGATGTGGTGAAAGCCGCCGCCATGGTGCTCGAAGATAAAGAGGTTCTGCAAGGCTTATTTGGGGAGGTAGCGGCATGAGCGATCAGAAGCATCTTGACCCCAACAAGAAACTTGATATTGAGGAGCTGCTGGAGAATCTCGAAGATTATCATCCAACGCGAAAAGGGTGGGTTTGGCGTAAAAAGCCCGCTGGTGGTGTGGACATGGGACCTTTCCACTACCGCAACATGTCCGAACCGCTCAAAAACAGCCTTGGTCTGCCCGCCGCAAAGTATTTCGACCATATCGACCCACAGCCAGAATGTGTGGTAACGACCGAAATCGCTTCTGGCCGATTTGAAGATGACATTCGGCGCATGCGCATGGCCGCCTGGCATGGGGCTGACCATATCATGGTTATTCGCCACACCGGCCAGAGCCATATTGACGGCATGATGGAAGGCACTCCTGAAGGTGTGGGCGGCGTGCCAATCACGCGCAAGCAAATCCGCGCTTCGCGCAAGGCGCTTGATATGATCGAAGAGGAAGTTGGCCGTGAGATTAATTTTCACAGCTATGTTTCCGGTGTGGCAGGGCCAGAAGTTGCCGTCTTGTTTGCGGAGGAAGGTATCAATGGCGCCCATCAGGACCCGCAATATAACGTGTTGTATCGCAATATCAACATGTATCGTTCTTTCGTGGACGCTGCGGAAGCCAAAAAGGTGATGACTTCGGCTGGGATCTTCCAGATTGATGGCGCGCACAACGCCAATGCTACGGCCAAAGCGGGTTGGCTGGTCATGCCCGAATTACTCGTTCAGCATGGTATTAACTGCGCCTATTCGCTTAAAGCTGGTATGCCCAAGGAGCTTATCGGTCTTTCGACCGTGCCGCCTAATTCACCGCCGGCCCCCAAGCTCTGGTACGACTTGCCATATGCGGTAGCGTTGCGCGATTTCTTCTCTGACTTTAAGATGCGTGCGCAACAGAATACACGCTATATTGAATCTGATATCGAAGAAGCGATTCGCACGCATACTATCGACACGTTAATCTCAATGTTGACAAGCGCTGACCTGCAAAGCACGATTACGCCTGATGAAGGCCGCAACGTGCCCTGGCATTACAACAATATTCGCGGTGTTCAGACGGTCAAACAGGTTTGGTCCGGTCTGGACGGTATCAAGGAACTGGTCAGCCTCAAGATGGATGGCCCACTGGGTGAAATGTCCCGGGATATTCGCGAGCGCGCTGTGGCTTTTCTGGAAGAGATTATTGAGGTTGGCGGTTACTTTGCTGCGGTTGAAAAGGGCTTTTTCGTGGACAGCGCAAAATATCCGGAACGTAATGGCGATGGTATCGCCCGCGATGGTCAAGGTGGTGTTGGTGCGGACAGTATCGTGCCGCGTGACCCTGATTATTACGCGCCAGTTTGCGCCCATTATGGTGAAAACCATCTGCCTGAAGGTGTGGAACATGCCTGCGACCCAATCGGGGGCTGCACGCTCTGCCGACCTGAGAAGATCGCCTATATTGATGAGTTGGATACCGAGGACTCTGTTGCCAAACGGCTTGAAAAGACCTGGCCTTATCGTAAGGGCGATCTGATCAGGCCCGAAGTTGAATGGGCGGGCGATGGGACTATTCTGTTGCAGATGATGATCCCTGAGAATGAGGATTACGCCCGTGAAGCTGCCTTACAGATGGCATTAAAGATGGGTTTATCCGATCCGCAGGTAATCAATCTGATGGTTCTGCATCCAGCTGAAGGCTGTTTCGTGGAAGTGAAAGGCAATGTGACCTTCGACATTGACCGCAGGACCCTCAAAATTCCTGCCAAGGTGGAACTGTTGCCGGAAGATGAGATCCGTGAGATCGTCAAACGGATTGGTCTTAAAGTTGTCGCCGGAACGGTTGGCGAGGACGAGCACAGTGTTGGCCTCAGGGAAATTCTGGATATCAAACATGGCGGCATTGAAAAATATGGCGTTAAGTACACTTATCTTGGAACCTCGGTGCCGGTGAGCAAGCTGGTTGACGCTGCCATTGAAACAGGCGCGCACGCTATTTTGATTTCGACCATTATCAGCCACAACGATGTGCACCGCACTCAGATGCGCAAGTTGGCTGAGCTGACGCGTGAAAAAGGTATTCGGGATCGGGTAATCCTGATTGCTGGAGGCACTCAGGTAAACCCGGACATGGCCGCAGAGACCGGCATTGATGCTACCTTTGGCCGAGGAACCAAAGGCATTCATGTTGTCGATGCGATTGTGAAGATACTGAAAGCTCGCGGGTTAGCTTAGGTTATTCATGGATATCCTGACCATTGAAGTTGGCTCGACGATTACCAAAGCCAATGCTTTTCGGCTGTTGGCGGAGGGAAGGTTTGAACCTTTCGCGCAAGGGTTTGCCACTACGACTGTTTCTGAAGGTGATGTGGCGGTTGGTGTGGAAAACGCTCTGAAGGACCTCGAAGCGCGGTCAGGAATAAAGTTAAACGATCCGGAAATTCATCTGAACAGTTCCGCTGCCGGCGGCTTGCGCATGACCGTGCATGGGCTGACATATAACATGACCGCCAGGGCTGCCCGCGAGGCAGCCCTGGGCGCTGGCGCGATTATCAAAAAAGTGACCGCGGGTGAGCTGGAAAAGTCTGATCTCGACGAAATCGGGCAAATTCACCCCAATATCATTTTGTTGGCGGGTGGCGTTGATTTTGGCGAAAAGCGGATCGTGCTGCAAAACGCTGAAAAACTCGCCGCGATGAGTTTGGGTACCCCTGTTATTTATGCTGGCAATTCTGCCTTACGCGCTCAGGTTCAGGAAATATTTTCTAAATGTTCGTCGCAAGTGCTGCTGGCTGACAATGTATTTCCGGATGTGGATGTGCTTAATATCGAGCCGGTGCGCTATCTGATCTATGAAGTGTTTAATCAGCATATCGTTCATGCCCCTGGCATGGCCAGACTGAGTGAACTTACTCAGGCTCAAATTCTGCCCACCCCAGGAGCCGTTTTGAGAGCGGCTGAATTATTTGAAGAAGCGTTGGGGGATGTTTTGGTGATTGATGTGGGTGGCGCGACAACGGACGTGCATAGCGTAACTGAAGGCAGTAAAGAGTGGCTGATGAGGTTAGTTGATCCGGAGCCGCACACCAAACGCACCGTAGAAGGCGACTTGGGCGTTTTTGTGAATGCTGCGAATATCATCGCTCTTTGTAAGGACAACGATTGGCGCGACCGCATGGAGAATTTGAGAGCGATGCCTGCCAATGAACAGGAAATCAGTCTGACCCATTATCTGGCCGAACGCGCTGTGGAAACAGCCATTCGACGGCACGCGGGTGTGATCACTGACCTCTATACGCCCTCTGGCAAACGTCAGATCGTCAAAGGCAAGGATTTAACCGCAGTCAAGTGGGTGGTCGGCACTGGCGGCGCGCTGACGCGCATTCCGGGCGGAAAACAGATTCTGCAATCGATTTGTAAGGGCGCCGGCAAATATTTATTGCCTTCGCCAGATGCTGAAATATTGATCGATCGCGACTATCGTTTCTCTGCGCTTGGAACCCTGGCGAGTACTTATCCGGATGAAGTTCGGCAGACAATGGCGCACATGGTAGCAAGCCGACAGTTCGACCAGGAGAAATGAAATGTATATCAACACACCAAGATTGGAGATTTACCCCGAACGAATCAGGCAAAACGCGCAGTCTGTGATCGGAATGTGCCGTGAACATGGCGCCCAGGTGGCGACAGTCTCAAAGGTTTTGTGCGCCGAGCCGGCTGTCGTGCAGGCTTTTATTGATGCCGGCGCGGATATGGTCGCTGATTCTCGAACTCAAAATTTACGAAAAGTAACCGCTTCACATCCGAGGATCCCAAGATTGCTCTTAAGGCTGCCGGCGTCTGGTCAGGCTGAGGATGTAGTCAACTTCTCTGACTTATCGTTAAACTCCTCGGCGATCACGCTCAAGGCCATCAGTGAGGCTGCGACTAAGTTGAGCAAGATCCATAAAGTCATTTTGATGGTTGACCTGGGAGACTTGCGGGAGGGGGTTTGGCCTGACCGGATTGTTGACTTGGTCAGAGCCGCGGCTGAGATGGAAGGCCTTGAGGTGGTCGGGCTTGGAGCGAACCTGGCATGTTATGGCGGGGTTATCCCATCAGCCAAGAATATGGAACTGCTGATTAAGTGTCGGGATGCCTGCCGAAAAGCCAGTGGGTTGGCTCTGGATCTGATTTCTGGCGGCAACAGCAGCAGCCTGCCGCTGCTGGCCAGCGGAAGAATGCCGAAAGAAATCAATCATTTTCGGATTGGTGAAGCCATTGTGCTTGGCCGCAATGTATTGGATCGCAGTCCCTGGCAGGGTACCCGTCAGGATACCTTGCGCATAGTCGCTGAAGTGATTGAACTGGAAGAGAAACCTTCGGTGCCGATTGGGGAGCGGGGACAGGATGCGTTTGGCAACGAACCGGAGTTTGTAGATCGCGGCATTCGCAAGCGGGCCATTCTCAATATTGGCCGTCAGGATGTGGTTGTTGAAGGGTTGGAACCCGTTGACCCTGGCATCATTGTGTTAGGTGGCAGCAGTGACCACCTGGTTTTGGATGTTAACGACGCCGCGACAGCCCTGAGAATTGGTGACGAAGTTGCTTTTTATCCTGGTTATGGGGCGACCCTGGCCGCGGCTACTTCGTCTTTTGTAAACAAGGTTATCATCCCAAACTCATAGAAAAGCGTAAATAAATGCTCTATTCAACACATGTAAAAGTACATCTCAGTCATATTCGCGACAATATGCTGGCGGTTCGCAAAGCGGTCGGCGCCGACCGCAAGATTCTCGTCGCGGTTAAAGGCAACGGGTATGGTCATGGAGCGGTGAGAATCGGGAAACTGGCTGAGGAAAATGGGATCGACTGGCTGGGAGTTGCGACAGTGCCGGAAGGTATCCAGTTGCGCCAGGCTGGGATCGCTCTCCCGATTATGAAGTTCAGCCAGACTTTTCCGGAAGAGATGCTCGCTGCAGTGCAGCACCAATTGACGCTGTCTGTCTATGAACAGAATAATGTAAATGTTCTGCAGGATATCTGTACCGCAACCGGTCAAATCGCCAATGTGCACCTCAAAGTGGATACTGGGATGGGACGGATTGGCGTCGCGCCCGCGGAAGCAGCGCTCTTCGCCGCTTATATCGAAGAAGAATGTCCCAACCTGCATCTGGAGGGCATGTTTACCCACTTTCCGGTGAGCGACATCGCCGATCGCACATTTACTTTGCAGCAAATTGAGCTGTTTAAATCAACGATAAACCGTGTCGAGCAGGCTATTAAAAGAAAAATTGACATCGTGCACAGCGCAAATTCCGGGGCGGTCTTAGCTTATCCGGAAGCATGGTTTGACATGGTAAGACCCGGGATCATGATATACGGTTATTATCCTGACGCTCAAACTCCTCATACCATTGATATCAAACCCGGAATAAGCTTCTATACCCGTGTGGGTTTTATGAAACACGTCAAAGCGGGAACGGCAATCAGTTATGGCCGAACCTGGACAGCGCCGCGGGACACCTGGATTGCCTCTTTGATGGTGGGTTATGCTGATGGTTTTAACAGGTTGTTCTCGAATCGTGGGAGGGTCTTGATCAAAGGAAAGTCTTATCCGGTTGTCGGTCGAGTTTGCATGGACCAGACAATGGTGGACCTTGGGCCTGAGACGGATGTGGAGATAGGCGATCAGGTCGTTTTAATAGGCCGCAGTGGTGATGAGGTGATCACCTGCGACGAATGGGCAGAAAAACTCGGCACGATCACTTATGAGGTAACCTGTCAGATTGCCCCGCGCGTACAGAGATATTACACAGATTGATAAATTTGCCCTGGAGAAAAAAGGAGCTGGTCGATCGACCAGCTCCTTTGAGTTTTGAGAGAAAAAGTCGCGAGGGTTAATCGTCAACCTTTTCAATCACTTTCACGACCTTTTAGGCTTCCTTCTTCTTGATGTTGAGCAGGAGGTTCAGCAAAATGCCGAATATGGCTGCGGTCGCGAGCGCGGGCAGTTCGATGCCGAAGAACGGAATAACGCCGCCAAAGGCATAATGGCCGCCGAGGCCAATGACCATGATGGTGGCGATAACAGCGATATTCTTGGCTGAGAACATGTCAACACCCTTGTCGATCATGATGGCGATACCCTGGGCGGCGATAGCGCCGAACAGGTAGATTTCAAGACCACCGATGACGGGCAGAGGGATGGCATAGATCGCTTTCACCAAGGGGGTGAAGCAGGCGATAATCATGGCGATGATTGCGGCCGCGATCAGCACAGGCACGGAGAATACCTTAGTGATTGCCATGGTGCTGATGTTCTCACCGTAGTTGGTGCCCGCGGGTCCACCCACGAAACCGGCAACAATGTCGCCGATACCGTCGCCGATCAGGTTGCTGCCCAAGCGATTGGCGATGTCGTATTTCTTTTCGGTGCCAATTTTCTTGGCGAGATCGTTGACATAGACATCCAGCTGATAGATATGGGCGGTTGATTCGGGGATGGTCGCGAGAGCCACAGGCATAATCGCGAAAGCCGCCGGCCAGTAAATTTTTGGAATGGTAAAGTGCGGCAGGGCGAACAAGCCTTGATGGGCGACTGTCTCAGGCAGCTGGCGGAAGAGGTTGACTTTTGTGGTTGCCAAGATGATGCCGGCAACGAGAGCGCCAACCACCATACCCAGGAAGAGCGGCAACTGTGACCAGAAGCCCTTCAGATAAACCGAGAACAAAATGGTTGAAAGCAGGGTGGCCAGCGAGACGATCCAAGGCAGGTTATTTATGATGCCCGGGCCAGCTTCCGCGGGGGCTGCATCGGCGAGGGCGTTACCAGCCAGAGTGAGGCCGATGATCATGGCGATTGGGCCGGTAATGGTAGCAGGCAGGATTTTTTCGATTACCTCACGGCCAACCTTGTTTACGATCAAACCTGCGGCAATGGAGACCAAACCGGACATCACGATACCGAAGGTGGCGATTGAGATTTTCTCATCCAGCGGCAGGTTGGCCAGACCTTCGGAGGCTAACAGGCCAAAAATCGCTGCGATATAAGAGAAGCTTGATCCGTAATACAGAGGGATTTTGCCTTTGGTGACCAGAATGAAACATAGAGTTGCAAAACCACTGGCGAAAATAGTTGTTGAAATATGAAAACCAGTAATTAATGCGACTGCGATAGTAGCAGGGAACATGACGATAACCTGCTGGATGGCGTAAAGCAGCAGCTTCCAAAAGGGCGGTTGCTCGTCAGGAAGGTAGCCAATTTTGCTGTCAGTTTTTGTAAACCAAGCCATTATCAATCTCCTTTTTAATTAATTTAATAATAGAGTTCGGCAAATAAAATATAACAAATTATCTTGAGTGATCCGCTCCTTTCCTCCCATCGCAAGTCAAACACCTGTTCTTGATGAGGGATACTGAGTTGCTATTCAGTTTTCTGGTTAGGTTCAAATGTCAATGACCAGGCAGGTTCTCGACATCAGTTCCCAAAATTTCCTTCTTGCCGCTTAAGATACCAAGCATAATCGCTTCAGGCGAAAGTGGCAAGACGTGGAAATTAATTCCGAGTGCATCATAGATGGCATTTCCAATGGCGGAAGGCACCGAGATCATGGGATGCTCACCGACACCACGCGCGCCGAATGGACCATCATGTTGAGGGTTCTCGATATAAATCGGAACAATTTCCTTTGGCATATCCTTCATGGTCGGGATTTTGTTGTCAGTGAAGGACGGGTTCATTAATTGCACGTTTTTGTTGAACTTATAACCTTCAAGGATGGCAGACCCCAAACCCTGGACGACGCCGCCGGTAATTTGACCGTAAACAAGTTTTTCGTTAATCACCTGACCGATGTCAAACGCGCTGGCGATCTTGAGGATCTCAATATTTCCGGTTTCGACATCCACTTCCAGTTCTACCGCGTGGGCGCCAAAGGTCCAATCGAGGGCGGGAAGGCCCTGACCAGTTTCGGGATGCAAGTTTGAGAGACCGTCAGCAATGCTGCTGCCGCTGGAAATCACCGGCCCACCGATGCTGTTGCCGCCTGGGTACATGTACCCTAAAGCGATATCTTTATAGGAAAGCCTTCGTTCGGGGTTGTGTACATGGAAAACCTCACCGCCAGCGTGAGCAAGCATTTCGGGCTCAGTGCGCAACGCCTGTGCGGCGACTTCTTTGATCTTGCGCAGCATTTCTTTGCTGGCTTTGATAACCGCGTTGCCGCCCATGAAAGTATATTTAGAAGCGACTGTATTCCAGTCGTAGGGATTAGCCCTGGTGTCAATTTCAGACATTACTTCGATATGCTCGATCGGGATGTCGAGAATCTGGGCAGCGATTTGGGCCATGACCGTGTTGGCTCCCTGGCCGAAGTCGACAGCACCGATCATCATCTTGACGTGGCCATCGCCGTTCATCTGCATAATTACTGATGAGGCGGTATTGGCAGGCATCGCCGGCGCTTTCTGAAGCATCGCAAAGCCTTTGCCGCGCACCTTGCCAGTCTTCCATTCACGCTGGCGTTCTTCTTCGGTTTTGCGGCCAGTCCAGCCAATTTCTTTCACAACCGCGGTCAGACAATCCTTAGGGCTGCCGCTGGATTCGGTGATCAATTCGCCGCTCATTGTGCGCGTTCCGGGTTCGAGCAGGTTTTTCATACGGAATTCGTATGGGTCGATGCCCAATTTCTGTGAGAGGATGTCGATCTGCCGTTCGATTGACCAGTGGGTCTCAAGGTGACCAAAACCGCGGTACGCTGTGCTGAACACTTTATTGGTATAGATGGTTTTTGAATCGATGCTGGCGTTCTCAACGGCATAGGGCCCGAGACCTGAATAAACCGCGGTCTTACCAACATTGACGCCGTAGTCAGCGTAGGCACCGCTGTCCCAATCGTAATTTACCCTGATGGCAGTGATTTTGCCGTCTTTGGTGACGCCGGATTTTATGCGGCCGCGCATTCCAGCGCGGGTGGGGAGGGTGTTAAATTCGGCTTCGCGAGTCGCACGCAACTTCACCGGCGCACCGCCCGCGGCACGGGAAAGCAATGTCGCGAGAGGTTCAAGGTGGATGCCGGCTTTTCCGCCGAAGCCACCGCCCACAAAGGGGATGTGGACTTCGACATCGGTCTCAGAGATGCCAAAACTGTCCGCCATAATCTGGCGAATAGCGAATGGCGACTGAGCAGATGACCAGATGCGGATCTTTTTGGAGTAGGGATCTTCCTGAACAATGGCGACATGGGTCTCCATGGGTACGTGGGCGACCGCGGGCAGGGAGAACTCGTTTTCGACGACCAAGTCGGCTTCCGCGAAGGCTTTATCCAAATCGCCTTTGCGGCTCTTGTTCCAGCTGGCGATATTGGAATCTTTCTGGGGGAAGAAGACACCCTCAATGTGTTTGAGGTGATTAATGTCATCATGAACGAGGGTTTTGGCTTCCAGCGCTTCATCCACGTTGTGAACTGGCTCTAATGGTTCATATTTGACATCGAGCAGGGAGATAGCGCGTTCCGCGGTGTCTTCATCCACAGCAGCTACAGCGGCGACAATATCACCATGATAGCGCGTCTCGCCTTTGGATAGCGCGCGTTTATCCTGCATATAGAGGCCGACCAAGATGTCAGAATCCTCGCCGGTTAGAACAGCACGCACACCGGGCAGCGCTTTGGCTTTGCTGGTGTCGATTGAGACGATCTTGGCGCGAGCATATGGCGAGAAAAGGCATCTGGCATGCAGCATGCCCGGAAATTCGAGGTCGTATGTATATAATGCCTGGCCAGTGACTTTTTCCTGGGCGTCTTTGCGGTTATATCGCTGACCTACGCGCTTGTACTTTGATTCATATTGCTTGTCTGTCATCGTCCCAACTCCTTTCGTTCGCGTTCCGCAGCGGTTTTAACCGCCCGTAAGATCGGAATGTATCCGGTGCAGCGGCAGAGGTTGCCGCTGAGAACTTCGATAATCTCTTCGTCTGAAGGATTCGGATTATGATCGAGCAGCGCACGGCTCGACATGAGAAAACCCGGTGTGCAGAAGCCGCATTGCAGGGCGTCTTCAGCGATGAACTCTTCCTGAAGGATGGAGAGCTTGCCGTTCTTGGCTAAACCTTCGACTGTTTTGATCTCTGCGCCATCGGCTTCAACAGCCAAAACGATACAGGAGGTAACAGCTTTGCCATTCATGATCACCGTGCATGCACCGCATTCACCTTCACCGCAGGCTTCTTTCGTGCCAAATAATTTTTGATCATCACGCAAGAAGTGTAATAGCGACATGGTAGGGTCAATATCGCGAACAACCTGATGACCATTGACCTTTAGTTGAATAGTGACCTTGCGTTTGCCAGATTCAACATGCTCGGTATACATTGAACAATCTTTTTCGTTGCTCATGTTAACCCTCCTTACCTAAGAGTTTAAGAAGCCCGCGTTTGAGTAGAACTGAAGCCATGTGCAAGCGATATGCAGCAGATGATCGCACGTCTGTGATTGGGCGGATGTGATTTTTAATTTCTTGCGCAGCCCAAACCGCTGTTTCTTCGCTGAGGCCGCGTTGGCTGATTTGATCTTCGAGGGCGAAAAGACGCAGGGGAGTAGGCGCCACCGCGCAAATACCCAGGGCGACTTTGCCATCTGGTTTTAGCCTGCTGGCGACGCCGACGGTTGCCAGATCATGTCCTCTGAGCCTGGCCTGGCGCAAATAAGTGCTCTTTTCACCAGGTTCTGGTTCGGGAATGGTGATGGAGACAACCAATTCACCTGGCTGCAAAACCGTGCGCTTCACGCCGGTAAAGAATTCGTGCAGCTTAACTTGACGGCTGCCGTTGAGGCCAACAATGTTGACAACCGTGTCAAACACCAGTAAAGCGGGTGGAAGGTCAGCGCCGGGGGAGGCGTTGCAAATGTTGCCAACCACGGTAGCACGATTTCGCAGCTGGAAGGATGCCAAAGCCGCTGCCGCCTCGTTAAAGGCGGGGTATTTGGCTTTCACCAACTCGGAATCTACGATCTTGTTGACCACAACTGAAGCGCCTATCGTTAAACCAGCGCCTTCAACAAACTCAAAAACCTGAGTTTCCGGAAGAGATTTAATGTCAAGAATGTGTCTGGCATCAATCAGGTTTCTGCGCAGCAGGATCATCAGGTCTGTACCACCGGCTAAGACGAAAGTTTTTTCATCCTTGACGAGATACTGCATTGCTTCGTTGAGGTTGTGGGGCTTAAAATAATCAAATCTACTCAGCATAAAAGCCTCCTTTTTTTTCAATGAACTCTGCGGTGACCATCTGATTGCACGTGTGGGGTGAAATAGCGCTTTTAATCAGGCTCGCCCAGAGATAATTAAATAATATTCTAACATATTCAGATAAAAAATCCGATTTGTAGAAGGTCACAAACTTTGGCGACAGAAATTGCCTGGAATTGTGATTAATTACAGCCAATTTTCCTCCACTGGAGGTTTTCGTTTAGCGTTGGCGGCTTCTATTTCGCGCCCCATAGCCAGCAGCTTTAAGTCGCCCTCAGGCAGACCCAATAACTCAAAACCAATCGGCACGCCAGTTGGGGCGTCAGGGCTCGGCGCGGAGAAACCAGCCGGCATGCAGAGCGAAGGAAAGCCTGTAATCGACGCAAGGGCGCCATTGCGCTGTTGCTGACTTTGACCGGTACGGCAGACTAATTGCTGTTGGTGAGGGAAGATGATCGCATCCAGATTCTCTCTGGCGAAAACCTCCTGTACACGCTGCTGGAGTGCTTCACGGCGAGATAAGCGTTTCATATATTCATCGCGATCACAGGCGACCTTTAGGGAGAACTCTAAATTATCTCGAATGCCAGGATGGTACTGGCCGCTCGAAAGTATCTCGGCAATGCTTTTGACGGGCGCGTTATTCTGTACGAGATATGCGTTCAGATCGCGATTTAATTCGTATAGGTGCACGCTGACATTGCTGACAAGGTCGTTGATCTCAAAAGCGTCTTCGAGCTCGACCATTTCGTACCCTGTTTTTTGCAGCTGGCTCAGTGTAACTGACATCACCCGATTGACTTCTGAATTTATTGCCTCGTTGCCAAAGAAAGATTTGAGTTTTCCAAGACGTTTGCTGAAGTTCGTTTCGGGTTTCAGTTTCTTTGTGCTGATGATATCGAAAACGGTCTTTACGTCTTCAACGCAGCGCGCCATTGGGCCAGCGGTGTCTTGTGTCAGAGAGTAGGGCACAATGCCATTATCGCTGACCAACCCGACAGTTGGGCGCAACCCCACCAGGTTATTGGCGCTCGATGGTGAGCGAATGGAATTGATTGTATCTGTACCAATGCCGACCAGGCCGAAATTAGCAGCCAGCGCAGCGCCAGTCCCCCCGCTCGATCCGCCAGGGGTGCGGGTCAGGTCATAGGGGTTGAGCGTTTGCCCGCGCATGGAACTAATTGACTCACCCCAAACCGCGAATTCGTGCAGGTTCGTTTTTGCCAGGATGACAGCTCCAGCTTCGCGCATCCGCCGAACCAGGTCGGCATCTTTGCTGGTGATAAAACTTTTCAGGCTTAAGCTGCCCGCGGTGGTAGCGATGTCTTTTACTTCGACATTATCTTTCACTAATATTGGAACACCATGCAGTGGACCGATGAACTGACCAGTTTGGGAAAAATATCGATCGGCATTCGCAGCTTCCTGCAATGCCTGCGGATTTACGGTGATGACGCTGGCCAGAACAGAATCAAAGCGTTCAATTCGAGCGAGGTAAAATTTGACCAAATTGACACTGGAAGCTTCTCCAGCACATAAGGAATGATGGAATTTATTGATACTCAGTTCAAGCAAGTTCATTTTAGTAATTGATCCATGCGAACTATTCCTACTTTATAAATAATACAAGAATAATCATGGTTTTACATTGTATAATAAATACAAACTTTTTTAAGTTAACAAAAAGCTAATTGTATGTAAAACACAATGATATAAAAATCTAATTTGGGTACAATGATTTCAAAGTGAGAGGAACTTCATGCAAAAGAATCTGAAAATTCGTTTGCAGGACATACTAAACGTTGACTTGCTGGCTGGGGCAGAGGTTTTGGCTGGCAGTGCGGGTATGGATCACGAAATTACCTCGGTAAATGTGATGGAAGTTCCTGATATTATCGACTGGGTTCGGCCTGGTGAATTTCTCTTAACCACAGCTTACACGTTTAGCAACAATATGGAGGCTTTTAACTCTTTGCTGCCGCTGTTATCTGAACGCGGCGTATGCGGCATTGGAATAAAGCTCAAGCGGTATATCGATGACCTGCCCGAATCCGTCAGGCAAACGGCCGAAGAGCTCAAGTTCCCGTTAATAAAGATCCCGATTGATGTCTCATACGGCGATCTGATGAAGCGGATTTTTACCTATATCATCGGCGCGCAGACCAGATTGCTCGAACAGATCAACCAGATAAATAACAAGATCAAAGAAATCATGCTTCGGCACGGCGGGATTGAGAAATTCGCTGAATTAATTCATTCAGTGGTTCAATCTCCTTTATTGATCACTGACGATATTTACCGGTCTCATTATCTCTACTGTGAAGATCAAGACTGGTGTGAAAAACTCGAGTCGCTTATTCCTCTTGTGATCAATAATGGTGATAATCAGAATGATTTGAACTGGTCAGAAACTCACAGTGATACGGATTCTTTCGATGGCTGTGAAGTTCCGCGTATCACCATCCCAATTTATTTTGAAGAGATTCTCTATGGGAATATAGTGATTTGGGATATCAATAATAAAATCGGCGCGAATGAGTTGTTTGTGATTGAATCTGCGGCTTCACTGATCGCCCTGCATTCGGTTACCCAAGTGACTTTGTCTGACCGCGAAAACGTCCATCGCACGAATTTTCTTGAATTGCTGCTTAGCGCAAGCTCTGAGTCACAATCTAAAGCGATGTTGGACGCGGAATATTTTGAATATAACACCTCAGCATATCATCAGTGCGTGGTAATGCGCATCGACCAGGGAGATATGAGTTTTGCCCAGAACATAACCAGCCGTCGTGGGCGTGAGCTCAGATTGATTCTGCTGGCCATTGTTAACCAGCTTCAGAGGCGCTACCGCTCTCATTTTATTTCGGCCAGTAAGGGGAATGAGGCTTCCTTCCTGCTTGAATATGACCAGGTGACTACCGAAGAGACCCGCGTGAAGTTAGCCAGGGCTTTCACTCGTTTGCTGTTAGAAATTGCGCGGGCGGAGCAGGTTGAGCCCTATACTTTTGTTGGCATTGGGCAGTGCTATCTGGGGACGGAAAAGCTAAGCGCGAGTTTGCATGAGGCCAAGCAGGTCGTGCGCGTTTTGCAGGCTAAGAAAGACAAATCGGTCCATAGCGCTTTCTTCAGCGATCTGGGATTTCAAAAGTTATTCGGTAACCCAGACTTAAGGGATGACCTTCTGGCTTTTTCTGACGAAATGCTCAAATCATTGATTGAATATGACAACGGGCGCGATGGGGAACTGCTTGAAACTGTGCGTGTCTATTTTGAAAACAGCGGAAACTTGCGCAAAATGTCTGAAGTCTTGTTTACGCATTACAACACGGTTATCTACCGCGTTAATCGCATTCGAGATGTGTTCAAAATCGATCTTAAGGATCCCGAGACTGCCTTTAATTTGCAGCTGGCAATTAAAATCAGGGATATGCTGACATGATCAGGGAGTTGGAAGTATGATCTCGGCTGTTTTGATTGCTCAGGACCTGTTGGATTACCTCGAGAGGCGGGGTGAGGTTGACGCGAGGGTGCAAGCCGTTTATCGCACGGCGATTAATCTTCAGCTCGATACTGATCAATTGGTAACAATCGTGGATGAAACCCATGCTGGCATCCCAATGGGAGTTGTAATCAATGATGCGGTGAGCGCGGCGCGTTTAAGTATCGGCGATACTCTGATCCTTAGCGCAAAAGGGTTTAAGACCGCCGCCGGGGACGATTTGGCAGACTTTAATGACTGTCAAATCTGGCAGCCTGGCGCTGTTCCTGACGCAGAACTCAGGGACGCTTCACAGGTTCAAGGGTTAAGGAACGATATTTTCAACTGGCTGTCAACGTTTGAACCGATTGGGTTGTTACCTCTGATCAATTATCAAGGCGCGCACAGCAAAGATGATAGATTCGAAATTTCGGATACATATTGTCGATTTATCGCGCGAGATCTGCTTGATTTTTCCGAGCGCCTGATTTCAGGAAATTTGCTTCAGGCTTTGAAAGTAAGTAAAAAACTGATCGGTTTTGGGATGGGTTCTACACCCTCTTGTGACGACTATCTGGCAGCGGTACTATTAATTTTAGCCAGATGGCAATCAGCAAATCCCTTAAACTCCGCTGAGGTTGAGGAGTTTAGCAGTCAACTCATCGCGATAGCAGACGTGAATACGACGCTTGTAAGCGCGAACATGTTGAGGCTCGCCAGCTCTGGCAGGTCAAGTCAGGTGCATGAAGCACTCATTAACGCGCTTCTGTATAAAACTGAGAGCGATATTACTTATTTGATGAGTCAGGTAATAAAAACTGGCGCCAGTTCGGGCGCTGATTTTATGGCGGGTTTGCTGTGTGGGCTTGACTGGTACATAGTGCAGCAATCGCTTCAACCGATCGAAAGATGCCTGGAACAAGCCATGTCAGTGGCGTTTGTCCGGAAAGGATGCGATGATAATTCAAACAATTGTTAAAAAGAATGCTTATTATGACTCAGTGACCTTAATGTTATTGTCGAGAGAGCTCAAGAAGCTTGAAGGCGTTGAGGAAATTTTGGTTGGAATGGGAACAGATCTGAATATCGAACTGGTTCAAAACCTGGGGCTGTTCTCGGGCGAACTTGAATCGATTACTTCCAATGACCTTTTCATTTCCGCAAAATTTGATGAAACCAGGACTAATCTGGAGGCGATTGAAGCAGCTTTTGTTGAGCAGCTCAATAAGACCGATCAGAAGGAGGCAGATGATGATTATCAGCCGCCAACGCTCAAGTCTGCACTGCAGTACTTACCAGACGCGAATATGGTCGTTGTGTCAGTGCCAGGCCAGTCAGCGGCTGATGTTGTGGACGAGGCGCTTGACAACGACCTGCACGTCATGCTGTTTTCAGATAATGTCTCGGTCGAAGACGAATTGCGTTTGAAACAAAAAGCGGTCAACAAAGGGCTATTGGTAATGGGCCCTGACTGTGGTACGGCCATCATTAATGGCGCGCCACTTTGTTTCGCCAACGCTGTCCGCCGCGGAAGAATTGGCGTGGTCGGCGCGTCCGGGACGGGCACTCAGGAAGTTACCGTTCAAATCCACCAGATGGGAGGAGGACTGTCGCAGGTGATCGGCACGGGCGGGCGCGATCTTAAAGAAGAAATTGGCGGCTTAATGATGATTCAGGGCTTCCAGGCATTGATCGATGACCCGGAAACCGACCTGATTGTTTTGATCTCAAAACCACCTGCGGCCAGTGTGGCAGAAAAAATCTATAGGATCGCCAGACAAAGCGCCAAGCCTGTGGTAATTGATTTCATCGGCGGCGATCGAGCTGCGATTGAGGCGGTCGGCGCGATAGCTTGTATCAGCCTCGAAGATGCCGCGCGAAAAGCTATGGCTAAGCTGAATGGGCAGAAAGTCGCAGACTTTGTTGGTTTCAGCCTGCCTGAAGCTGAGATTGAACAGATTGTGGACAAGGCAGTCGCCACGCTGAAACCTGATCAGACTGAATTGCGCGCCTTATTCACCGGTGGCACATTGGCTGATGAGGCGATGAAGCTGCTCGGTGGGCGATACGCGATTTATTCCAATATTCCGCTCTCCCCTGAGATGGCGATTGAGAATATGCCTGACCAGAAAGGGCACCTCTGCCTTGACCTGGGGGAGGATCGGTTCACACGCGGACGTCCTCACCCGATGATTGATCCTCAAACGCGCACTGAGTTCTTCAGGTCTCATGTTGATGAGCAAACCGCGGTGATTCTGGTTGATGTCGTGCTCGGATTTGGTTCTCACGCAGATCCGGCAGGGGCTGTTGTGGACTCTGTCAGAGAGGTGCGCAAGCGGCTCGGTAAGGTTGGCAGAGAGGTTGTCGTGGTCGCCTCCGTTTGCGGCACAGACTTAGACAGTCAAAACCTGGAGCGGTCGGTGAGGGCTCTGGAGAGCGAAGGCGTGATTGTGATGCCTTCTAACGCTCAGGCGGTGCGTTTGACCGATCGAGTATTCCAGCGTCTCGAGAAAGGAAATTAAATGTCAGTAAACGAACTTTTCAAAAAAGACCTTAAGGTTGTCAATATCGGTCTAAAGTCGTTTTACAACGACCTTAAATCACAAAATCTTACGGCTGTTCATGTCAACTGGAAGCCTAAGGCGGGAGGAAAAACCCGCATGGTTTCTCTGCTCGACAAATTGAAAAAAATGAATTGAGTTATTTATCGAAAGGAGTTTAATTTGGAAAATCTTATCGAAAAGGCCAATCAACAAGTTCTCGAGATTATTCAGAATGCCCGTCCGACACTGATTGGATTAGGAATTGCCGGCGAAGTGATCCCTGGGATGGAAAAGAACCTGTTCCTGCACGCAGGTCCCCCGGTTACCTGGGAACGGATGTCTGGCCCGATGCGTGGCGCGGTCATGGCTGGATTAATCTACGAAGGTTTTGCCTCGACCCCGGAGGAGGCGGCTAAGGTCGCAGCTTCGGGTAAGATACGTTTTGAGCCTTGCCATCATCACCAGTCGGTTGGCCCGATGGCTGGTGTGGTGACCTCTTCGATGCCGGTCTGGATCATCGAAAACACAACCTACGGAAACAAAGCCTTCTGCACGCTTAATGAAGGTTTGGGTAAAGTGCTGCGGTTTGGCGCATATGGCGAAGAGGTGATCACCCGGTTAAAGTGGATGGAAGCGGTGTTGTATCCGGTGCTGAAAGAAGCGATTGCCATTCACGGGCCAATTGACCTGAAAAACATGATCGCTCAGGGCGTTCAGATGGGCGACGAGGTTCACAACCGCAATAAGGCTTCAACCTCATTGCTGATCCGTGAAATTGCCAGCAGCATTGTGAAGACATCTTTTAGTGATGAGGATAAGGTGAAGGTCTTTGATTTTCTAAACAGCAATGACCACACCTATCTCAACCTCTCGATGCCCGCCGCGAAGGCTTCTCTTGATCCGGCTGGTGGGGTAAAGTATTCAACCATTGTTTACACGATGGCACGTAACGGCACTGATTTTGGCATCCGCGTCGCTGGGCTGGGTGACCGCTGGTTTACGGCTCCCGCCGAAATCATCAATGGTCTGTACTTCCCTGGTTTCACGATGGATGACGCTAACCCGGATATCGGCGACTCGTGCATCACCGAAACATTAGGAATTGGCGGATTCTCGATGGCAACTGCGCCAGCCATTGTCCAGTTTGTGGGCGGCACGCCAAAAGATGCCATGCGCTATACCACCAGCATGTATGAGATCACCACTGAAGAAAGCAAGGCGTATAAATTGCCTCCACTTAATTTCAGAGGCGCGCCAACCGGCATCGACATCCGCAAGGTTGTGGAAACTCAGATATTACCGGTGATCAACACCGGAATCGCACATAAAGACCCGGGCGTTGGGCAAGTCGGCGCGGGCATTGTCAATCCACCTATGGCTTGTTTTGAACAGGCCCTGGAAGCGTATGTTAAACTTCTCGAAGACGAAGGTCTCGTGGAGTAAATCAATCATTGGAGGAAAAAATGTTACAAAATTGGGACAAGATTAAAGTTTACGATCTGACACAGAATACAAGCATTCTCACACCACCCTGGCCGACCTACGAGCCATTGCAAGTTAAATTCTTCAAGCGACTGGCCCCAAATGGCGCCAACGGCATGTTTATTACGACTTCGAACCATGTCGGCACCCACCTCGACGGTCCACTGCACTTTGATACTTCTGGCCGCGACATCGCGTCACTTGAGATGGACAAACTGATTGGCCCCGGTGTTGTTGTTGACCTCTCTGATATTGCTGAAGACTGGTCGATCTATACCCCACAAGACGTGATGGATCGCGTCGAAGTCAAAGAAGGGGACATTCTTTACATCAGCACCGGCTACCACCGCTATGGTTTTGACCAGCCCGAAGCTGATGAACGCCGCTATATGCTGCGCCATCCTGGCCCTTCATTGGATTTCATCGATTGGGTCAAAGAAATGAAAATCAAGCACATCGCTGTTGACTGCGGTTCCGCTGACCACCCGATGAACACCAAAATCCGCGACTGGGAACCCCGCGAAGCTGAGGCCTGCGACGCTTACATGAAGAAGCGCTATGGCAAAGGCCTGGACGAAATCTACCACTGGCCGGATGTCTATCAGGCGATGCACATTAAACTCTTCCCAAAGCCGTGGGAAATCATCCACGTCGAAAATATCGGCGGCGAAATTGATAAGGTCTTGAACAAGCGAATGATCCTGGCAACTTTGCCTTGGAAATTCAAAGATGGCGAAAGCGCGTTCTGCCGCTGTCTCGCTTTTGACGAAGTTGCCTGATTTTTAAATAGATAGTTTACAGAGTCCCAAATCGTTTGGGACTCTGTAATGTTTGCTTGTTTTTGTCTTGAGGAGGATTTTTTATGGGTGCATTAAGTGATGTTAAGGTGCTTGACCTGACCAGGGTTTTAGCTGGACCCTATGCGACGATGATGTTGGCGGATCTGGGAGCGGAGATCATTAAGATTGAAATGCCTGGGAAAGGGGATGATTCGCGAGCCTATGGCCCTTATAGGAATGGTGAAAGCGCCTATTTCATGAGCATTAACCGCAACAAACAGAGCATGACACTCAACCTGAAAGCCCCTGAAGGCAAAGAAATCCTCAAGGAACTGATTCAGCACGTTGATGTTCTTGTTGAAAATTTCAGACCGGGGACGATGGAGCGGCTTGGGCTCGGTTTTGATGTGCTGCACGAATTGAACCCTCGTTTGATTTATGCCGCCTCGACAGGTTACGGCCAGACCGGGCCTTACAGTCAGCGGCCGGCTTACGATGCTGTGGTTCAGGCAATGGGCGGAATTATGAGCATCACTGGCTCCGAAAATGGTGTTCCTACCCGGGTTGGCTCTTCGATCGGCGATATTATTGCTGGTTTATTCTTAGCGTTTGGAATTTTGGCCGCTTTACATGAGCGCAGCCGTTCAGGCTTGGGTCAGTTGGTGGATGTGGCTATGTTGGATGGTCAGGTGGCTATTCTTGAGAATGCCATATCGCGTTTTGAGGTGACTGGTGTGGTTCCGAAACCCATCGGCAACCGTCATCCTTCGATCGTGCCCTTTGAGCCTTTTGACACTTTAACAGATCCGATCATGGTAGCGGCAGGTAACGACAAGCTCTTTGAAAGCCTTTGTGAATTGCTGGAACTAAACTGTGCCTCTGATGAGCGGTTCGCCACCAATCCAGCGCGGCAAGCCAACTATGCGAAACTTCGTCCATTGCTCGCGGAGCGATTTAAGACGAAAACATGTGTGGAATGGCAGAAACTGTTTGATCAGGCGGGTATTCCGAATGGGCCGATCAACACGGTCGATAAAGTTGTTGTCAACGAACAGATTTTGGCGCGCAACATGATCGTAGAAGTCGACCATCCGGTCGCTGGTGTGACGCGAATACCCGGCATCCCGGTCAAATTAAGTCGTACACCCGGAGAGATTCGTTTTGCCGCGCCGCTGCTTGGCGCTGATACTGAGGCTTTGTTAAGCGGTGTGCTTGGCTATTCGGCGGAGAAAATTGCAGATTTGCGCGCTAAGCAGGTGATTTAGAACCTTATATTTATAACCAGATAATAATATTAGGCCCTTTGAAGAGGGCCTTTTTGTCATTCACTATTGCAGTGATAAAGAGAAGTGCGCCCAGAGAGATTCGAACTCCCAACCGACTGATTCGAAGTCAGGCACTCTGTCCATTGAGCTATGGGCGCAGGAGCACTCAGATTATAATCACTCTCCCGATTCTTGAAAAGCGAACTGACGACTATCAACCTGTCAGATAGATTTAACTCAATTGATATTGTAATAGTTATAAACCGCGCTTGAGAGGTTAGCGAAGAGCTCATTGACCACCGGGAAAATAGCCTGAACAGGGTGGTACATGAAGATGCTCAGCACGTATTCAGCCGATGGCGTGTAGACGATCGCGGAATCAGCGATGGTGTGAATGTAGCCGTCCTGGTATTCGTAAGCCCAGCCATGTTTATGAGCGACGGTAGTCCCTTCGGGCACACCGGCTTGAATCAGCACACCGATTTTGTTTTTTGAGAGGTAATCGATCATCAAACGGCACTCAGCCTGAGTGACTGAGCCGCCAAAAACAATAGGGATCGATCCACCATAGTTCGTGGAGCAGTAGTAAATCTCCTCGAGCAACACCCCCATATCTTCGGGAGTGGTCTGCGCGTAGCGATCGGGGTCGGTAACGTAGTCTGCACGTTGATTGGCGGGGGTCCTGATGGTTTGCAGCAATGGCGCGCCTGGGGTGAAATAGCCAGACCAGAAAGTATTTACCAGACCCATCTTCTGAATATCTTCTGTCACAAGTAAAGGCCCGAGATTCCTTTCAATAACCTGTTTCGTCAGGGCGTCAGTGGACTCGTTGCTTGATTGATCCATCATTTGCTCGATCAGCTTGAGTATCTCAGGAGAATAAGGTTCCTGCAGGCGATCAAAGATTGAGATTAAAACAGGAATCTTAATTGTGCTCCAGGATGAATAGGCGACACCTACCGGAACAGGCTCTATGTCCAGTTTGGAATAGGTAAAGTTCATCACTTCACCAGTCTTTAAGTTCTTCATATAGAACTCAACTAAACCATCAAATTGGGAGGCATCAATGATGCCCTTTACCATGTAATCAAGCATGGCAAGCGATGGCCTTTGAGCTCTACTAGGGGTGATCTCGAGGCGGGCAGTGCGATTGGTGGCTGAATTTAGCGCGTCATTGATTCGCTGAATCGAAATCGCATAGTCGATGTTCGTGCCAGGCGAGGCGGAATAAAAACCAGCTTCGCCAGGGATAGGCATTGGGGGACTGGCTGGCTCGTTATAGCGCGGGGCGATCTCGTTCTCCAGAAAACTCTTCACTCTGTCGTCATCCTTGATCGACTGCAGCGGTACTTCATGTTCAGAGATGGGTCGATTCCAAAGATATCGCCAGAATCCGTTCCAGAAAGGCTCGGCGGTGCGAAATCGATCAGCGAGCGCGAGCATATTATCCAGCTTAAGGTCATATCCAAGCACAGCAGGACGCACTTGAATAACCGCGTCGTTGTAGATCAAATTTATCGGCGAGAGGTAGACCTGAACAAGGCGATTAGCCGCAGCTTCATAGCTCAATCCTCCAACTGGAACGCCGGCAACTCGCAGCCCCCTGGGGAAGGCTGCCCGCACGCGTGAATAGCGGACAAGTTGGAAAATCGACAGAATGGCCGCCATTAAGAGCAGCGCCATCGCGACCCAACTAAGAATTGGCACTTTTCTTCGCATGTTTCAATTATAAACCAGCTGAAAACATTTTCTTTTTTCGGAAGAAAGGGAGTAAGTTGTGCATGGTCAGTCAGGGTAATCGCATCTTGTTTTCAGTGAAACAAGGCAATAGCTTTTTTTGGAGAGGGTCACCATTGCCGGGAAAGGGTCTGTTTTAGCCTTTTCTCAGATAAATGTTAAAGATGATCAGAGCTAATACGGACTTCAGCAACCACATCGAAGCACCTTAAAACACCCTCTTCAGTCTCGCTGCGCTCGCCAGCTTCCCCAAGAGGAAGCCTCGTTTAACTCTCCTAAATCAATCCGCACCCGTTTCACCGGGTTTCATCCGACATACATCTTTTAGGGGAAGCCTTGTATTATCCTGTGTGATTGTGTATTACCCTGTTGTGATTGCCCTTGCATGGTCAGAAGAAATCAATGATATACTCTGTATAGGATGTAAACGCCCAAAGCGGCGTTTTTTTATGGGAGTAAGTATGCGAACGATTACTTGGGATGAACAAAAAGCGGTCGTTAAACTGATCGATCAATCCGTGTTGCCAATGAAGTTCCAATTTGTTGAACTGACAACGCATGATGACGTTTATCATGCAATCAAGAATATGGTCGTGCGCGGCGCGCCGGCGATCGGCGTGGCGGCAATTTATGGCATGGCTCTGGCCGCGCGGGAATACAAAGGGCAAGACCTCAACGCGCTGAAAGCATCTTTGGCCGCCGCAGGAAAATACCTTAATCTCGCCCGGCCAACAGCGGTAAATCTTGAGTGGGGAATTCAGCGCACGATGAAAATGGTGGATGAATTCGAAGGCTCGGCTGATCAGTTGAAACAAAAAATTCTTGATCTGGCAAACCAGGCTGCTGATGAGGATGTGGCTACTAACATGAGCATCTCACGGTTTGGCGCTGAACTGATTGCGGACGGTGATGCTATCGTGCACCACTGCAATACTGGCGCGCTGGCTACCGTGGATTATGGCACCGCGCTGGGTGTGATCCGCATGGCGCACGAACAGGGAAAGCGCGTCCATGTCTACGTTGACGAGACAAGGCCTCGTCTGCAGGGAGCGAGGCTGACCGCCTGGGAACTCGAACAATATGGAATATCGTACGATATTATCACGGACTCAAGCTCGGGCTACCTGTTGCGCAGCGGAAAGGTTGACAAGGTTTTCTTTGGCGCTGATCGCGTCGCTGTAAATGGCGATGTTGTCAATAAGATCGGCAGTTATATGCTGGCTTTGGCAGCATATGACAACGCAGTTCCCGCCTATTCTGTTTTCCCGCTATCGACGGTTGACTTCAACTGTCCAAGCGGTGAAAATATTCCGATCGAGGAACGTCCCCAAGCCGAAGTGCTGAATCTGCAGTTCAATGGAGAAAATGTGATGCCTGAAGGCGCCAGCGCGCGCAATTTTGCTTTTGATGTGACACCTCATCGGCTGATTTCTGGTTTAATTACCGAACATGGTGTGTTATATCCGCCTTTCTGTCGAAACCTTAGCTTACTAAAACCAAAGGGAGTCTGATTATGAAAGTAATTCTCACCGGTTCAATCGCTTTTGACTATTTAATGCGCTTCCCCGGCTATTTTAAGGAACACATCCTGCCTGAACACCTTGAGAAAGTCAGCTTATCTTTTTTGGTTGAAGACATGATCAGGCAATATGGCGGCGTGAGCGCCAATATCGGTTATAACATGGCCCTTCTGGGCGGAAAGGCGCTGGTTTACTCCGCGGCGGGACAGGACTTTCCGGAATATGCCCGTCACTTGCAGACAGTGGGCGTGGATGTCAGCAGGGTGAAGGTCGTCCCAAACAAATTCACCGCTTCTTTCTTTGTCAATACAGATCTGGCGAATGCGCAAATCGCCTCATTCTACACTGGGGCGATGGCCGATTCGGTGGAGATGCTCCTCAGTGAATCGGGTTATGAAAAGGAAGATTTTGTGATGATTTCTCCGACCGACCCGCGAGCGATGGCGAACTACATCGATGAGGCAAAAGCGCTTGGCATTCGTATGCTTTTTGATCCTGGACAACAGATCGTGCGCATGGATGGAGCGACGCTGCGGCGTGGAATTGAGAATGCGTTTGGGCTGTTCGTTAACGAATATGAGTTTGAGCTGCTTCAGAAGGCGACTGGTCTGACAGCAGGGGAGATTCTGAACAAACCTCATTTCACGGTGGTTACTTTGGGTGGAGATGGTTCCAGAATTGTGAGTGAAGGCAAGGAGTTCTTCGTGCCTGCAATCAAAGATGTGGAAATTGTAGATCCCACCGGTGTGGGTGATGCATATCGCGGCGGTTTTATGTGCGGTTATATGGCTGGCTTTGATCTGAAGCTTTGCGGAGAGATGGGCACGATTACCGCCGCATTCTGTCTGGCACAAAATGGGACACAGCGCCATCATTTCACGCTGGAGAGTTATAAAGAGTTCTTTAGACGTTATTTTGACGATAAAGGTAAGTTAGAATTACTCGGTTGAAGTAAGAAAAAGTAATGGAGAGCATGAATGGATAATTACAGTATCAAAGATATCAGTTTGGCTGAAGGCGGCCGACGCCGCATCGACTGGGCGGCGCGTGAGATGCCTGTTTTGCGCAGCCTGGAAGAGCGCTTCAGACGCGAACGGCCTTTTGAAGGCGTTCGCATGTCGTGCTGCATGCATGTTACCACTGAAACCGCTAATCTGATGCGGGCGTTGCAGGCTGGCGGCGCGGATGTGGTGTTAACTGCTTCGAACCCGCTTTCCACGCAGGATGATGTGGCAGCTGCGCTGGTCGCCCAGTACGAAATTCCTGTTTTTGCGCATAAGGGTGAAGACGATGTAACATATTATAAGAATTTGCGCGCTGTGCTTGACCATAAGCCTCAAATCACCATGGACGACGGCGCTGATCTGGTCAGCACGATCCATCGTGAACGCCGCGATCTTTTGGAAGGCATTATCGGGGGCACGGAAGAAACTACCACTGGTGTGATTCGCCTGCGCGCGATGGCCGCTGATGGCGCTCTGGAGTTCCCTGTGATGGCGGTGAATGATGCGATGACCAAGCATTTCTTTGATAACCGCTACGGCACTGGTCAATCGACCATTGACGGCATTATCCGCGCGACCAACATGCTGTTGGCTGGCAAAAACTTTGTTGTCGCCGGCTATGGCTGGTGTGGTCGCGGTTTAGCCAACCGCGCGCGCGGCATGGGCGCGAATGTGATTGTTACCGAAGTTGACCCATTGGTTGCGCTTGAGGCTGTTATGGATGGTTTCAGAGTAATGCCAATGCTTGAAGCTGCCAAGGTTGGCGATATCTTTATCACTGTGACCGGTGATTTGAACGTGGTTGACAAAGAGGACTTTGAAGTGATGAAAGATGGCGCCCTGGTTGGGAATTCCGGCCATTTCAACAGCGAGATCAATCTGCCCGCTCTTGAGAGCATGTCGGTCAACAAACGCCTGGTGCGCCCCTTTGTGGAGGCTTATGAACTGTCTGACGGCCGCTCCATTAACGTTTTGGGCGAAGGCCGTTTAATTAACCTGGCCGCTGCGGAAGGTCACCCGGCTTCGGTGATGGATATGTCTTTTGCCAATCAGGCGCTTGGCGCGGAATATATGATCAAACACCAGGGCTCACTCGAAAAACGTGTCTACAATGTTCCTGAGGAAATTGATCGTGAGATTGCCCGTCTCAAACTTGAATCGATGGGTGTGATGATTGATACGCTTACCCCTGAACAGGTGAAATACCTCAATTCCTGGACCGAAGGAACGTAAATCTCTCAACCGATAAGACAAAAAGGGTTCGGTTTACCGAGCCCTTTTGAGTCTGAAAAATCGCAACGGAATCAATAATCGCTGTCTTTGTCGTCATCGCCTGAGGTGTCAAAAGCGCCGGTGAATTGCTCGCTGCTGCCCAGATTCCTCACCGCCAGCTCAATTTCTTTCATCAATTCTGGATTCTGATTGAGATAAGTCTTGGACGCTTCACGCCCCTGACCCAGACGGCCTTCGTTATATGAATAGAACGAACCGCGTTTTTCGATGACCTCGAGCGTGGTTGCAAGGTCAAGAATGTCACCAGCTTTTGAGATGCCCTCGTTATACATGATGTCAAATTCGGCAGCGCGGAAGGGAGCGGAGACTTTATTCTTGACCACGCGTACCCTGATGCGGTTGCCGACGATCTCCGCGCCGACCTTGATTGACTGCACCCGGCGCACGTCCAGACGAACCGACGCGTAAAATTTCAGCGCCATCCCGCCGGTGGTGGTTTCGGGGTTGCCGAACATGACGCCAATTTTCTGACGAAGCTGGTTGGTGAATACCACCGCGGTTTTGGTCTGGTTGATGGCGCCGCTTAGTTTGCGTAAAGCCTGCGACATCAGTCGGGCCTGGACGCCCATCGTCGGGTTCCCCATGTCACCCTCGATCTCAGTGCGGGGCACAAGCGCGGCAACTGAGTCGATAATGACCAGATCAACTGCACCGGAACGAACCAGCGTGTCCGTGATCTCGAGCGCTTGTTCACCCGTATCGGGCTGAGAAATCAGCAGGTCATCGATGTTGACCCCACAGCGCGCGGCATAAACTGGGTCAAGGGCGTGTTCCATGTCGATGAAGGCAGCTGTACCGCCTTGAGCCTGACATTCAGCCACAATATGCTGGCAGAGGGTGGTCTTGCCGGATGATTCCGGGCCGTAAATTTCAGTGATGCGCCCTTTTGGGATACCCCCAACCCCCAGGGCGAGGTCTAAAGAAAGCGATCCGGTGGGGATCACGTCGACCTGCATCTGGTGTGCTTCGCCAAGGCGCATGATGCTGCCTTCGCCATAACGTTTCACAATATCATGCAAAGCGCGGTCAAGGACGGCTTTTTTTGCCTCATTCATGTTCGCTTCGGCTTCTGAGTTGTCAGTGGGGGCGGCTTTTTTTGGGGTCATTGGTTTCTCCGTTTGGTTAGCTTGGGCATAAATATAGCACAACTGTTCGAGCAGTCAAGTAATATACTCATTTACGGCACGATTTTCCGGCATTCCATGTAGAAGCGTTTGTCTTTGGCGTGTCCCATGGAAAAAGTCTTTCGGGGTAGAGCCCCATCGAGGATGATCGACCTGAAGAATGAATTCTTGGTAATGGCGGGCAAATAAAAGGCGACGTTACCCTGTTTGCGGCCCAACTCATCAACAACATCATCTCCGTGAACATAATCGATTTTTACTTCAGGATTTTCTTTTAGAAAAGCGTCAAGATATGGCTGCAAGTTGCCTACCGGCAGGTTGTGGTGGGGTGTCAGCAGTTCGTAGACCTGGTAGCCTTCTGGGGTGATTACGCCAAAACGCTGATGTTGGGCTTGAATGTCATTGACTGCCGCGGCCAACGCCGACAGGTCTGCGGCTGGCCAGACTTTGACTAATTCGCCCAAGGCTGGTTTCAGGCCTGTGAGCAGTTCTGAGGGGACGTTAAACAGGGCGCGGTGGATGGCCTCGAATTGTAATGACGGGTCATGAAGATTGACCAGTTCGACCAGCGCGTAACGACTGGGGTGGTTCATACCGACGGTTGGTTTAATCTCTTCCCAGATCGCTTTAGCTGTGGCTAACGAATGGTTGCCATCGCCCATGGCGAACAATAGGGGGTTAGAGCCTTCAGGCAAGCTATATTTCTGCGCATAGGCGCTGGGCTCAATTAAATCTGTCAGGGCGTCCATAACTGAGGCAATCAGTTCTGGCTGGTTCACGAGGCGCCCGGTGATATGCCCGCTCCCTTCCATCAGATCGAGGTCATATTTCACCTGGAGCGATTCTTTCTGATTAAGCGTTTCTTTGAGCACCGTCCAGTTGGGGTCATCGTAAAGAACGAGAATATGCGGCAGTTCGATAGGCGCGCCGCGGCGTACTTTCATGCGCGGGGGCAGGCGGTCGAGAATAGTACCCTCAGTTGCTCTGATCAATGTCGTTGAACCTTTGTTGTAGTCATATGTTTCAAGATCAAGCGCGACAACAAGGCCAGTTTGAGTATGGTCGCCAACACTGCGTTCGACAAGCATGAAACCGGGATGAGTCTCAAAAATATGCTGGTCAAGATATTGGCGCATATATTTCTGAATCGAGTCGATGCGATCCTGCACATCCTCAGATTCGAGCCAAACCTCGGGGAGAATCATGTGAAAAGTTGATGGCGCATTTCCGACAAACTCGGCAACGCGTTCCCAGTATTCGGGCTGTGAGGTGAACTGGTCGCAGGCAATGACAGCCCACTTTTTTAAATCAGTGTCAGGTTTAGGCAGAAGCAGATCAGGGACAGCAACGCCAATTCTTGAAATTTCGGGCATGAGGAACCTCGCTTTTTGGTGAGTTTCCTCTATTGTATCAAAGCTTAAGCTTCAGTGAGCGACACAATACCGAGCGCACCGGGTCCAAGATGGACGCCAATCACTGGGCTGAGATCAGCCAACAAGTCGCGCTCAATGCGAAACCTTTTATGGGCTTCATTCAGCAGGTTTTGGGCGGGTTCGACAGCGTTGGAATGAGTAACACCGAGAAAAGACACCCGCGCTTTATGACCAACTTCTTTCTCGATCAATTCAACCAGCCGGGTATGCGCTTTTTTTGTGGTGCGTACCCGTTCGATCGCTTCAATATAGCCATTGCGGATGGTCAGGATGGGTTTGAGATCGAGCGCGCTGCCAATAAATTTAGCTGCTGAGCCGATGCGGCCGCCTCGATGCAGATATTCGAGTGTGTCGACTGCGAAAAAGACGTTTACGCTCTTGCAAAGCTTCTCGGTGACGTGCTTTGCTTCGAGCAAACTCGCTCCGGCGTCCGCAGCCTCGGCGGCTTTCAAGGCTATCATCGCCTGGGGTAATGAACTTGATAAGGTGTCGATAACCTCTACTCTACCCCTGGGCAACCCCTTAGTCGCCTGCAAGGCTGAATCCCATGTGCCGGAAAGTTTTGAAGACATCGTGAGCACGAGCACGTCAAAGCCTTTGCCGATGAGCTCTTTATAGATCTTTCTAAAGCTCTCAGCGCTTGGCTGAGAAGAAGTGGGCAGTCCGCGAGAAACTTCGAGCATTTGATAAAATGTCGAAGGCGTAATGTCAATTCCATCCAGATAAGTTTTGCCCTCGAAATTAACCGAAAGAGGAACGCTTGTCAGGTTTAAATGAGGGTATTCAGAAGCTCTCAAGCAGGTGGTACTGTCGGTAACGATGGCAACTTTTCTCATTCAGTCACTCCATGTTTTATTTTTAGAACACATGATGTTCGGATTGGTTTCATTAAATTGGCATGATGTAGAGAAGTCAGACACGCGTCCAATAGTTTATGGATGGAAAAGACGACCTTTTTCGATTATGATATGGGCGAATTTAAGGAAAAAGGCTTATGTTTGAAAATTTAACCGACAAACTAACCCAGGTATTTGATAACCTTCGTCGGCGGGGAAAACTGACGGACAATGATGTCGAACTGGCAATGCGTGAGGTCAAACTGGCATTGCTTGAGGCCGATGTTAATTATAAAGTTGTGCGTTCATTTACGGATCGGGTGAAAGAACGCGCAGTTGGCGCGGAAGTCTCGAAAGCGCTGAACCCTGCTCAGCAGGTAATTAAGATTGTCAATGAAGAGTTGATCGCCACGCTTGGTCAGGGCCAGCCGTTGTCGTTTAAGGGCGAAAAGCCTTATGTTTTGATGCTGGCGGGCTTGCAGGGGTCGGGGAAGACGACCGCAGCAGCCAAACTTGCCAAGCAATTGCGCGCCAAAGGGGAGCGAGTGATGATGGTCGCGGCTGATATTTACCGTCCGGCCGCCATCAAACAGCTGCAACTGCTTGGCCAGCGGGTTGACGTGCCTGTGTTCACATTGGACGGCGCTAAACCTGAACGAATTTCAAAAGAAGCCTATGACGCTGCCAAACGCGGCGGCTATTCAGTGGTCATTCTCGACACCGCAGGGCGTTCGCAATTGGATGACCAGCTAATGAATGAGTTGATTGCCATTCAAAAAGTTGTGCCGTGCAATGAGATTCTGCTGGTTGTCGACTCAATGATCGGTCAGGAAGCGCTGAATATCGCCGAAGGCTTTCGTAAAGCAATAGGCATCACCGGGTTGATTTTCACCAAGATTGATGGCGATGCCCGCGGCGGCGCGGCAATCTCGATCAGGGAAGTGACTGGGATCCCGATTAAGTTTTTGGGTACCGGCGAGGGACTTGACGCGTTGGAAGTGTTTGACCCAAATCGTGTGGCAGGTCGAATCCTGGGAATGGGAGATGTGCTCGGTCTGATTGAAAAGGCAGAAGCCGCCTACGCGGGCCAGCATGACGTCAAAGAAGCTGAGCGCATGCTTACCGGCCAGTTTACACTCGAGGATTTCGCGAAACAGCTCAAGGCTATGAAAAAGATGGGGCCCCTTGGCCAGATTTTGGGGATGATGCCCGGACAATTTGGCGCGGTTGCCAAACAGGTTGACCCACACGAAGCCGAAAATCAGCTCAAGGTTGTTGAGGCGATCATTAATTCAATGACCCCGGGCGAGCGGCGGGATCCGCGATTGTTGAACGCGAGTCGGCGCCGCAGGATTGCCAGGGGATGCGGCAAGGATGTTCAGGACGTAAACCGTTTGATGAAGCAATTCAGAGATATTCAAAACCTTCTCAGGCAATTCCAAAAAACGGGCGGGCGTGGTAACATTAGCAGGTTATTCGGTTAACCCTGTAACGAAGAGAAGGATATGCCCCTTCAGCATTCTCTCAACCTTCAGCGCGGGCAAGGGTACTGATCAATTAATTAGATATTTAGGAGTTAGAGATTAAATGGTACGTATTCGTTTACGCAGGATTGGCTCTGTTCACCAGCCTCATTATCGTGTGATCATTGCCGATAAGGAAGCCCCTCGCGATGGCCGCTTCCTTGAGATTGTGGGTCAGTACAACCCAAAGACAAATCCCGGCACAATCGTCTTTGACGAAGAGAGAATTTATTATTGGCTCGGTGTTGGCGCACAGCCGTCAGAATCGGTCGAAAAACTCTTCAAAGTCGTCAAACTGAACGAACGTTATGAACGACTGAAAAAGGGCGAAGACAAGGCAACTTTGTTAGCAGAAGCAGCAAAGCTGTATGAGACTCGGGTAAAGAGCCCTAAAACTACTCATCTACAAGCACCGGCTAAGAAAGCAGCCGCCAAGAAGGACAAGGACGAGGCCTAAATCTGATGAAATCAGATAATCTGGTCGGTTTGCTCGAATATCTGGCACAGAACCTTGTGGATTACCCAGAAGATGTTTTTGTGGACCGATATGAGAGTGGACGCACGGTGCACCTCGAATTGCAGGTCAGCCCTGATGACATCGGTCGGGTAATCGGCAAACAAGGCCGGGTGGCGAATGCCATGCGCAGTTTGCTGAGGGTCGTTGCCGCCCGCAACGGTACTCAGGTCGCGATGGACGTGATTGATTTCGATTAATTTCGTTCCGGAAATGTCAGAAGTGTCGATCAGTTCAGCAGGCTCAGCTCGAAAGCTTGAGCCTGCTTTTGTATTAGTCGGCTTGCTGCAAAAAGCGCATGGCGTTAAGGGCGAAATTGAGATGCGCATCCTTACTGATTTTCCCAAGCGTATGCGCCCGGGCCGCAAGCTTTACCTTGGAAATGAAAAAATCTTGTATGAGCTGAAATCTGCCCGACCCAAGCGCGATTTGCTCCTGCTCAGTTTTGTCGGGGTTGACTCGCGCGAAGCAGCTCAGCGGCTCACCAATAGTGATGTCTTCGTGGCAGTGAAAGAGTTGCCTGTTTTACCCCCGGGCGAGTATTATCACCACCAATTAATTGGCCTTCAAATTATGAATGAGGGGAGCCCCTTTGGGATCCTGCGCGAGGTGTTGGAAACCGGCGCCAACGATGTTTATGTGATTGATGACGTTGATGGCAATGAGCGTTTGCTGCCGGTCATCCCCAGCGTGGTTTTGTCAATTGACATTGACAAGGGTATTATTGAGGTCAACGTCCCGGAGGGTTTGTGAGCCTCTCTGAACGCGCATATTGGCTGGGGTTCAGTCAAATCAAAGGCGTTGGGTCGGTTCGCTTTCGCAAACTGACCTCCTTTTTCGGCAGCCTGAAACTGGCCTGGGAAGCGCCTCAATCGAGCCTTCTCTCAGCAGGTATTCCCGCGAGAATCGTTGAAGAAATAATAAAGTTCCGCAACAGTTTTGATTTAGCGGGTTATGAAGACAAGCTCAATCGCCAAGGTATCAGAACCCTCTTGTGGTCAGACGCGGCTTATCCAAAATATCTGGCGCAGATCGAACAGCCTCCGCCGGTCCTTTATCTGTTTGGTGAGATCTTGCCCGCTGATGATTTGGCAATGGCAATTGTTGGCACGCGGAATGTGACCCAATATGGCCGGCAGGTTGCCTATGACACTGCTGCGTTTCTGGCAGCCAACAATGTGACAATTGTCAGTGGCCTTGCCCGGGGGGTTGACGGAATCGCACATCAGGCTGCTTTGGACGTTGGAGGACGAACTATCGCTGTGCTTGGTTCGGGGGTTGATCTGATTTATCCCCCGGAACATCGCAAATTAGCTGAAAAAATAGTCAGGAACGGGGTTATGCTCAGTGACTATCCTCCTGGTACCAAGCCGGATGGTATTAACTTTCCGCCCCGAAACCGCATCATTTCCGGCTTATCGCGCGGGACGATCGTGATTGAGGCTGGTGAGCGGAGCGGGGCTCTGATTACCGCCAAATTCAGCGTTGAACAAAATCGTGAAGTCTTCGCTGTGCCCGGCTCAGTACTGGCGCCAATGAGCAAAGGCACTAATCGCCTGATTGTGGACGGGGCAACGCCGATGAATGATCCCAGACAGGTGCTGGAGTTCCTGCAGATCCAGGAACGACGGATGGATTATGGCGTTCAAAATGCGCAGCCAATTGAACCCCTGGAACAGCGCGTCCTGGACGCGCTTGGAAATGATACGCTGCATATCGATGACCTCTGCAATCAATTGGATCTCTCGATGGAAAAGCTGTCCGCGAGTCTAACCATGATGGAACTGAAGGGTTTGGTGCAGCGCAATACCAACATGGAATACACGAAAATACAATCCTGGAATTTTTAGATCAACTGACTGATCTCGACCAGATGCTTGACCCCCTGACTTGACACGATATTGAGTATGGTATTATAGGCGCGATTATTTAGCTGGAGCCTTTTGATGGAAGCATATTGTTTGAAATGTAAAGAAAAACGTGAAATGAATCAGCCTGCGGCTGGATTTACGAGCAACGGCCGACCAATCACTACTGGCAGTTGCGCAGTTTGCGGCACAAAGCTTTCTAAATTAGGTTCTACGCCCGCGCATGACGGTCTGGAAAAACCTGAAATTGTCCAGACTGTTAAAAAAACTGATCAAACGAAATCCACAAAAAATAAGAAGGGTTCTGTCAAGAGCAGTTCTTCGAGATCGACAAGCCGAGGCAAGCAAAGCAGCGGCACCTTAAAACCGGTTGTTGTCGGCAACGGGAAAGAATTGGTGATTGTGGAATCACCAGCCAAAGCGCGAACGATTGGCAAGTTTCTTGGCGATAAGTATCGAGTGATTGCGTCTGTGGGGCACGTGCGCGACCTGCTTAAATCACAGCTTTCGGTCGATGTCGAGAATGGGTTTACTCCCAAGTATCGTGTTGATAATGAAAAGAAAGCGATCGTCAAACAGATCAGCGAATATGCAGCGCGAAGTAAGAAAGTGTATCTGGCGACTGATCCCGACCGGGAAGGGGAAGCGATTGCCTGGCATGTGCTTGAGTCGGCTGAAATTGACCCAAAAAAGACCGAGCGGGTTGTTTTTCATGAAATCACTCGCGACGCAATCGCTGAGGCATTCGCGCACACGCGGGAGATTGACATGTCCCTGGTTGATGCGCAGCAGGCCCGCCGCATTCTGGATCGCCTGGTCGGTTTCGGGATCAGCCCAATTTTGTGGGCTAAGGTGCGGGGGAGACTTTCGGCTGGCCGAGTGCAGAGCGTGGCTCTGCGGCTGGTTGTGGAGCGGGAAAGGGAAATTCAAAACTTTGTTCCTGTTGAATATTGGGTGGTTTGGGCTGACTTCATGCCCGAAGGCTGCGATACGGTTTATCGTGCCAGACTGGTTAAAATCAATCAGAAGAATCCTGATCTAAAGAATGAAGCGCTGACGCTTGCCGCTGTAAATGATATGCGCGGGGCACAATTCGCCATCGATTCGATCAAAAAGACTGTCCGCAAAGCGAAACCGTCTGCGCCGTTTATTACCAGCACCTTACAGCAGGAAGCAGCCAGAAAATTAGGGTTTTTGACCCGTAAGACCATGGCTGTAGCCCAGCAGCTTTATGAAGGAATTGATCTCGGAAATGGTGAAACGACGGGTTTGATAACCTATATGCGAACCGATTCCGTTCACCTGTCACCGCTGGCAGTCAATGAAGCAAGAAACTATATTCTGAATAAATACGGAAAAGATTACTTGCCGACTACTCCGCCGGCCTATCGAACCCGAGCCGCGTCAGCCCAGGAAGCCCACGAAGCGATACGACCTACCAGCGTATTCCAGGAACCTGAAGCGATAAAACGCTTTCTTACCCCAGACCAATATCGCCTTTATCGGTTGATTTGGCAGCGGTTCGTCGCCTGTCAGATGGAAACGGCAAGCATAGAAACCGTCACGGTTGACGTTGACGGGAAGGGAGCTCAAGATCATTACATCTTCCGGGCGCAATCTTCGCATACGCTGTTCGCGGGTTATCGCGCGGTTTATGAGGAAAGCCATGATGACGAAAGTGGGGCTGAGAATGGCTTTGTTGACCTGCCCATCAATGAAATGAAACAAGGGCAGACACAGATCGCCAAAGACTTTGGAACTCAACAAAAATTTACTCAGCCTCCGGCGAGATACAGTGAAGCTTCGCTGATCCAGGCGCTCGAGGAAAACAAAATTGGCCGCCCTTCGACCTATTCACCAATCATTACGACAATCCAAACGCGCGGGTATGTCGTGCGGGAAGAGAAAAAACTGATGCCTACCGAGATTGGCTTCATCGTTAATGATCTGGTGGTTGAATTCTTCCCTTCGGTGGTTGATATTGGCTTTACATCGGATCTTGAAGATGATCTGGATAAGATCGCTGACGGTAAAACAAAGTGGACTGAGGTGATGAATGACTTTTATAAGCCGTTTAGGCAGAGCCTTGATCATGCTAAGTCCCACATGCCTAAAACTAAGATCGAGCCCGAAAAGGCGGGAAGGGAATGCCCTAACTGTGGCGGTGACCTGGTCCTGCGTACGGGCCGGTTTGGAAAATTCATCAGCTGTGGCAACTTCCCGAAATGCCGCTATACAGAACCGCTGGTTGTGAACACCGGCGTGACCTGCCCTAAATGCGGAAAAGGTGAATTGGTCGAGAAGCGTTCAAAGAAAGGCCGTCTGTTTTATGGCTGCAATCGTTATCCCGAATGCGACTATCTCACCAACAACAAACCGGTTGCTGAGGCTTGCCCGGATTGTGGCGGTTTAATGACTCTCATGGGCAAGGACAAGGTGAAATGTGTTGATTGCGGCAATGTAGTTCTTATCGATAAAACTAGCGATACTGCGGACTGATTGGTACAAAACCTGCAACGTTAGGGTTAAGATTTTTAGATCGTGAAGAGGTGCAGGCATGGAAAGTATCTTAGAGACCATCAAAGAAAAGCTCAAACAGCCGACACATATGATTATTGCAGCCCTGATCGTCGGGCTTATCTTAGGCTTGATCATCGGCTGGGGGATCTGGCCTGTCAAATGGACCAATACCACGGCTGAATCCATGCGTGAAGACCTGAGAGTGAATTACCTGCGCAACGCGGTCACTGTTTATGCCCTGCGCTCCAAACCTGAAGAAGCGCAGGAAGTTTATGCCAGCCTGGGAAGCAAAGCTGAAGAAACGTTGAAGAAGCTTAGTGAAGACCCTGGATTCGCGAACGCAGAGATGATCGCGCTTTTCAGACAGGCCGTTACTGGTCAGTCGACCGTCGCCATTCAACCTGACCAAGTCAATACTAATCTTAATCTTGACGGCACAACTCCGATTGTGCCTGGACCGGCGGTTGAGCCTGCTGGTTCATCCGGTAAGGGGCTGAAAACTCTTGGACTGGCGCTGTTGGCGATTTTGGCGATCGGCGCCGCGCTGGTTTATTTCTTTTTTTACCGCAACAGACGGCAAAACCAAAATGAGCCTCTGCCTGATGTCGCGCAAGTTCCAGGTTCTCGGGTTGTTCCGATTCGACCCGCTGCTCAACCGGTTCAGCGTTATTCTGAACCTCAACCGATGGCCCGGGCCATGGCGCAACCCATGCAATCCGCTAATGTAAATCAGCAGCCTGAGGGGAGTGTCTTGCCGCTATTTGCCAAGAAACCGGCTAACGGTAATGGTGGGCAGAAACAAATCGCGCAATTTATGACAACCTACTTGTTCGGTGATGACCTTTATGATGAGTCCTTCACTTTTGACGCACCGAATGGCGAGTTTCTCGGTGAATGCGGAGTGAGCATTTCGGATATCATCGGCGTTGGTGAACCTAAAAAGATTTCAGCTTTTGAGGTATGGCTGTTTGACAAGAACGATGTTCAAACTGTAACGAATGTTTTGATGAGTCAGCACGTTTACAATGATCCAAATTTGCGTCAACGCCTTGAGATGAAAGGTGAGCCAGTGCTCTCAGAACCCGGCCGGCAATTCACGCTTGAGACGGCTACGCTGAGATTGGAAGCCAAGATCGTGGACACAGTTTATGGCGAAATTCCGCTGCCCGAGAAGAGTTATTTTCAGCGCTCGACGGTGGAGCTAACTGTCTTCAAAAAATAAACTGTTTGACAATATGACTCTGACCGGCTCACGCCGGTCTTTTTTATTCGAAACTGACGATCGTCAATATAATTACCTGCCCATTTGGCAGCTTAACCTCAACTTTATCGCCTTTTTTATGCCCAAGGAGGGCTGCGCCAATTGGTGATTCGTATGATATCTTATGCTGCCGCGCATTGGATTCTGTGGCGCCAACGAGTTCGTAGGTTTCTTCCGGTTCGTCACCTTCTTTGAAAGTGACAATATTACCGATCTGAATGCGTTTATTGTCCGCATCAGGCTCATCGACGATGATGGCATCGAAGAGGATATTCTCGAGCTCCTGGATGCGGCCCTCAAGAAAGCCCTGATCTTCCTTAGCAGCTTTGTAGTCAGCATTCTCTGAGAGATCACCCATTTCGATGGCGTTTTTCAAGCGTATGGATAGTTCGGTGCGCTTTGGACCGGTCAATTCAGCGAGTTCGGCTTCGAGGGCGGCTTTGCCTTTTGCAGTCAGGTATGTTGGTGTGTTCATTTTACTTCCTATGGCAGTATGTCTGGCGAGAACATACGGTTGTATTCATCGACTGCGTAACGGTCTGTCATGCCGGCGATATAATCGCAAATGGTGCGTTCGAGTCCGCGCTCAGCTATTAGACCTTGATAATAAGGTGGCATGACCGCTGGTGTGGAATGGTAGACATTGAATAGTTCGCTTACCACACGTTCAGCTTTGGTTGACATGCGCACAACCCGGTAGTGACGATATAGGTTGGCGAACAAAAAGTCTTTAAGTTCGCGGTTGCGGCGGTACATATCCTCGCTGAAACCAACGACATTATAGGGCAGTTTTTGAAGCTCGAGGGCTGATTTGACACCGCTCTTGCGCAAGTAGCGGTCAATTGATTGGATCAGATCTGTAGTTTCGAAGTCAATCAGACGGCGAATGATCTGATGGCGAGTCAGGTCGTCGAGCGTTTCGGTCTTGCGCAAGCCAATGCTTTCATTGACGATTTCCCAGATGGCAATGCCGTCGAGTTGACCGGGTGTGATCATCCCCGAGCGCAAGCCATCATCGAGATCATGAGCGGTATAGGCTAATTCGTCAGCGACATTGGCAATTTGCGCCTCGAGGTGGCCGCGTAATTCGGGGTCAAATTCATTAGCTTCAGAGATGTCATAATCTGTTTCGTGTTTGACCATGCCCTCAAGGGTCTCCCAGGTCAGATTCAGCCCGGGAAAATCAGGGTAACGCCGTTCGAGCTCGGTGACGATGCGCAAAGACTGAGTATTGTGGTTGAAACCTCCATGGTCAGTCATCAGGCGCGAAAGCGCTGCCTCGCCAGAGTGCCCAAAGGGAGGGTGGCCAAGGTCGTGGGCAAGGCAGATCGTTTCCACAAGGTCTTCGTTGGCTCCCAGTGTGCGGGCGAGGGAACGTCCGATTTGAGCGACTTCGAGGGAGTGGGTGAGGCGGGTTCGATAATAATCGCCTTCCTGGTTAATAAAGACCTGTGTTTTATACTCTAAGCGGCGAAAAGCGGTAGTGTGTAAGACACGTTCACGGTCGCGCTGAAAACGCGTGCGGAAATCAGCTTCTTCCTCCGGAAACTTACGCCCTTTTGAATTCTTGCTGCGGATGCCATAAGGCGCGAGTTGCTGATCTTCAAAATCTTCGAGTTGTTGGCGGGTGTAGATCATGTTTTTCCTCGGAGGTCATTCTACTTCAACGAGTGAGAATTAGCTAATCTTTGTTCCTATTGAGTGCCCAGCTAAAATTTTAGCGAAATTTTCAGGCTCCATGCCGCTAAAAATGTAGGCTTTCATGCCCGGGTTGGCCTGGCAGGCGGACTGAAGGAGTTTTACCTTGGCGAGCATGCCGCCTGTTACATCCGGTGCGGAGGCGCCTCGCAGGGACAGATTGTGAAGATTATCGTATTTTGAGAGGTTAACGGCTATTTCGGAATTAGCAGGGTAGTCGCTGTAAACGCCGGCTTCGATGCCGCTGATGAGCATGGCAGATGGTTTGAAGGTGGCAGCGAGATAGACAAATAACTCTTCTGTTGACAGAATCGTACCGCCCAGCTCCGTATCAATCACCGCGTCCCCATAGATCAAAGGAACGCCGCCTTTGTCCAGTGTCATTTTGATGCCCGCGGTGTCCCAGCGGATGATCTGGTGGTTCTGCGCCAGCACCAGAGCGGAAGGTCGGTGCACGATCACTGGCATGCCCACCGAGATGGCCATATTGGTTACCAACTCATTGAGTTCGCGCGCTTTCTGAGCGACCTCGGCGAATCCCAGCCAGTCCGCTGAAGTTTTTACCCCATCCTGTGTGTGATGGCGTTTGGCCGCGGCATGGCCAAACGAGCCGGAGCCGTGCCCAAGCAGGATCTGGAGCTCAGGGCGCGTCTCTCGCAGGGTTTGAAGCGCTTCCATCAGGCTGTGAATTACCCTTGGTCTGGCTGTATCCGGCTGATCTTTGTCAGTGATCAGCGAACCGCCCAGTTTGATGAAGATTAAATTCTCATTCATGCGAATCACCTTCCGGGTTCGTCAAAACAGGTACGTCGATGACCTGCTGCGCGCCGGCTTCAATCAGAGCCTTTTTAAATGGTACGGTTTCTGCCGTCGGGGAGAGCGCGACCATGAATCCGCCCAAGCCTCCTCCGGTCAATTTTGCGCCAAGCGCTCCAGATTTGAGCGCGGCGGCATTTAATCGGTCAAGTTCCGGGCATGACAAGCCTAATTTCGCTAATTGCTCCTGGTTTTCATTCATCAGCTCCCCAAAACGTTGAATTTCTCCGCTCTGAAAAGCCTGACGGCCGAGTCTGGTGAGGCCAGCGATCTTTTTGAAGCATTCATCGATGAAAGTTGAGTCTTCGTCGTGCCGTCTGGCGAGTTCACCTACTGACGCCGCGGTGGATTTTTTAATGCCGCTGTCGGCGATCAAAAAGTGAAAGTCCGCGCCTGGTTGCAGTGGCGTTGGCTGAGCGCCTTTAATAAACCAAATCGGCTGGTTATAGCTGACGACGCTGTTATCCACGCCCGAAGGGGTGCCATGCGCGGAAGTTTCAACTTGATAGGCGAGCGTGTTCAATTCCGGGTTCGTGATTGAGTGACCGAGAAAAGCTGAAAAGACACGAATGACAGCGACAGCCAGCGAAGCGCTTGACCCAAGCCCGGATGAGAAAGGAAAATTGGCCTGGATGTTTAAATTCGCCGAGGGTAATCGTTGAATCCCCAGATGCCGCAGGGTGACAATAACAGCTGCTTTGATCGGGTGAAGCTCAGGCAGCGCTTCAAAAGGACATTCGATATCTAATTGGGGAGCACTGACAGTCAAGCCTGAGTTCGCCGGTTTGATGCGCGCCTGCATCGTTGCTCTGAGCCAGCGCGAGGCAACCGGCACAGCCAAAGCCGGGTAGCCATAGACGACAGCATGTTCTCCAAGCAGAATTAATTTAGCAGGCGCTTTAGCGGTTAAGGCGGGCATGATATCAGACAAGTAAGTACAGGTTTAATAAGATCAAAATGCCCCAAAGCAGAATAGTAAACTGCAGTGGCCGGTCATGGAGCAGAACCTCTTCTGGTGAGCCGGCCGCTGTGCTGGTCTGTATGATGAACGTATACCTGAAGATGCCGTAGAGCACGAACGGAATGGTGGCCATGCTCACATATTGGTTCTGATTAAGATGGGCATTAAAGGTATAAAGCACATAGGTGATTAAAATCGCGCTGGTAATCACAACCAAAAACTGGTTGAGCAGCTCGACTGTATATCCTTCCAATACTTTTCGGTGTTCGCCGGCTGACTGTTGGAGCAGCTTCAGTTCAGATAGTCGTTTGCCAAAGCCAAGATAAAGCGCCAGAAATGTGGTTAGAATCAGCAGCCATGGCGAGAAGAATTTGACGGTGATCACGCTGATCCCGGCTACCACGCGAATCACAAAACCGATGGCAATCACCAGAACATCTACCAGCATGATGTGTTTAAGCCATTTCGAGTACGCGAGCATTAAAAGTGTATAACTTACACAGATGAGCCCGAAGAGCGGCTTGAGCAGAAAAGCGCATGGGAACGCGATCAGGGATAACAGGATGGCTGTGATTACAGCAACGTTAATCGGCAGGCGCCCTGACGCTATCGGGCTCAGCTTCTTGATCGGGTGCGCGCGGTCAGATCGTAAGTCCATCAGGTCATTGATGGTATAAGTGATTCCGCTAACCAGACAGAAGAGTAAAAAAGCTGCGAAAACAGTCAAAAGCGGCTTGCGAACCAGGAGCTGTCCATCAAAAATCAAACCAGCAAAGATTACCAGATTTTTAATCCATTGTTTGGGGCGCAAAGTTTCGATGAAGGCTCTGACCATAGTTGAATCTTATCATATCTGACGAGGTGAGTCTCAGCTTGAGTGGGCAGTAGACACGCTTTTTAATGAACCAAGAGTTGGGAAAAACCGATTATACTCAACAGGATTATGGACCGAATTCGCAATTTTTGTATTATCGCTCATGTTGATCACGGCAAATCAACCCTGGCTGATCGCATGCTGCAAATGACCGGTACGATCTCGGATCGGGAAATGACTGACCAAGTGCTTGATTCAATGGATCTGGAACGAGAAAAAGGCGTCACGATTAAAGCGTCAGCGGTTCGGATGGTTTATAACGCCAAAGACGGACTGGACTATGAGTTCAACCTGATTGATACCCCCGGGCATGTCGACTTTAACTATGAAGTAAGCCGGGCATTATATGCCTGCGAAGGGGCGGTTCTGGTTGTTGACGCTACCCAGGGCATTGAGGCCCAGACACTGGCTAATCTTTACCTTGCCCTGGACGCTAATCTGGTGATTATTCCGGTAATCAATAAGGTGGACCTGCCTTCGGCGCAGGTGGATGCTGTGAAAAAAGACCTCGCGGCTCTTTTAGGCGCTGATGAAGATGAGATTGTTTCGATCAGTGCGAAGACTGGCCTCAATGTTGACCAGGTATTGGAAGCGATTGCTACGAAAGTGCCGTCGCCAGTGCGGGAGGTTGAAAAGCCATTACGCGGGCTGATTTTTGATTCACATTATGACTCCTATAAGGGCGTTATCTCGTATATTCGCGTTTTCGATGGCACGATAAATCATGGTGACAAGATCATGATGATGGCCAACGGCATAAAGGTTACCCCGGTTGAGATCGGGATATTCGCGCCGACTCTGACTCCTGTTCAGCGCCTTGAGGCGGGTGATGTGGGTTATATTGCCACCGGATTGAAGACTGTCTCACAGAGTCGGGTTGGTGACACGATCACGACAGCGAACCATCCCGCCGAAACCCCGTTGCCAGGGTATAAAAAAGCCAAACCAATGGTTTACGCTGGCGTCTACCCGACTGAAGGCGAGGATTATCCAATGCTGAAGGACGCGCTCGAAAAGCTGCAGCTGAATGACGCCTCACTGGTTTATGAGCCTGAATCTTCTGAGGCGCTTAACTTTGGTTTCAGATGTGGTTTTCTGGGCCTTTTTCACATGGAAATCATTCAGGAACGTCTGGAGAGAGAATACAACCTCGATGTGGTTTTTACCGCGCCATCAGTTGAATATCAGGTTGATATGAAGAATGGGGAAAGGATCATCATTGATTCACCGGCTGATCTGCCTGATGAAGGTGAAATTGAAGAAATCTATGAACCCTGGATGTCTCTTGAAATCTTTACCCCGACAGACTATTATGGCGTGATTATGGAACTGGTGAAGAAGAAGCGGGGAGTTTACATCAGCCAGGAGTATCCAGCAGCTAATCGTGTGCAGCTGAATTATGAGATACCGCTTTCTGAGATCATAATCGACTTTTTCGACCTGCTCAAATCCAGCACGCGCGGTTATGCTTCTATGGATTATCAATTCCTCGAATATCGTGCGGGGGAACTGGTAAAGCTTGAGATCCTGCTGAATGAAGAGCCTGTGGACGCATTAACTGCTATCGTGCACAAAGACGATGCTTATCATAAGGGCCAGTCATTGGTGAGTAAGCTGAAGGAAATTATCCCTCAACAGTTATTTGTCATCCCTATTCAGGCATACGCTCAGGGGCGGGTAATTTCACGAGCCAATGTCAAGGCGCTGCGCAAGGATGTGCTGGCCAAGTGCTATGGCGGCGATATTACACGCAAGAAAAAGCTGCTCGAGAAACAGAAAAAAGGCAAGAAACGCATGAAAATGGTCGGAAGTGTGGAAATTCCACAGGAAGCTTTTATGGCGATTTTGCGCCTGGAGAATTGATGACTTCAACAGACTCTCGGCATATTAACGCCAAACATATTATTCGCTGGGTAGTGCCTCTCTTAGTGACAGGGCTGGCATTTTACTTCATTATCCGCCAGGTCAGACTCGAAGACCTTAGAACCGCTTTTGGTACACTGAAAGGGCATACCTGGCAGGTGATGGGGCTCCTGCTTTTGGTCTATATTGTTGGGCAGCTGCTTAGAGCGCTTTCAATCAAGCTGATTTTGGGCGAAAATTTTGACTTCGCAACCGCGTATTTTTCAATGAATGCCGGGTATCTGTTGAATAACTTTCTACCGTTCAGGCTGGGCGAGATTGGCCGGGCGTTGTTGCTGACTGGTGAGGGCAAGAATAAGGCCCCATTCTATAAGGTTTTCGCCTCGGTGGTGACCGAACGCATTCTTGACATTTTTATTTCTGCTTCGCTGTTTCTTCTGACCTTAAGTCTGGCAGTAACCTCCAAAAACCTGAAATTGATGGCGTGGATAGCCTGGTTTTTAATGCTGGCATTGATGACCGTGATGATGATCCTCTCTCGCCACAAGTTTGCGTTTTATCGCTGGTATGAGAAGATTTTCGGCAAAAGACAATTTTGGATGTCAAAGGTGCTGCCCAAACTGGCAAGCTTTTTGGAAGGTTTTGAAAAGTTGGCTGAACCGAAACAATTGGCCGCTATTTTAGGCGCGTTGACGTTATCGTGGGCTACCTCGATGGGCGAGATATATTTAATGCATAAGACGCTGCTGGTTGACCCGCAATGGTGGTGGCCGGCCTTTCTCATTTCAGCCTCCGCTTTTGCCGCTGCGCTGCCTTCCGCTCCTGGCAGTTTGGGTGTGTTTGAGGCAGCGATGGTCAGCGCCCATCTGCTCCTGGGTGTCAATCAGGCCTCCGCTTTGGCGATCGCCATCATCTTGCATGTTTATCAATTTGTTGTCTCCAGCCTGCTTGGCCTGATCGGTTTGGAACGTTTGGGCGAAAACATTAGCTCAATCACCCTAAAATCCTCTCAACGGCAAAAGTCAGAAGCGAATCAATCATGAAAGTGTTGATTTCGGCGACTTATTTTGAGCCTTATCATTCGGGTTTAAGCACTTATGCCTACCGTTTGGCAAAAGGCCTGACGCAGCGGGGACATGAGGTGGTTGTGTTGACCTCCGCATATGCCTCCGCGTTAAAGCTCGAGGAATGGAAAGATGACATTCATATTGTGCGTGTTCCGGTGAGTTTTCGGCTTTCAAAAGGTGTCGTCATGCTGGGCTTGTCAAAAGCAGCGTGGCAGTGGATTGGCTGGGCTGATGTGGTCAATTTACATTTGCCGCAGTTCGAGTCATTTTATCTCGCTCGTCTGGTTAAATGTTCGCGAAAGCCGCTTGTTGTCACCTGGCATTGCGACCTCGAAATGAGCGGCGGCGTCTTCGGGCAGTTCGCGGGGTGGGTGACAAACCACCTGGGGAGAGCTGCGGCAAGACTCTCAAACAGAATTGTTCAAAACTCAATGGATTATGCACGTACTTCCCGACATATTCGTCAGTTCATTGACAAGGTTGAGGAAGTGTGTACCCCCATAGAAGTTGAAGCGGCTCAATCGGAGATTGTCGAAGACTTGCGCCAGCGAATTGACTTTAAACCCGGACAGAAAATTATTGGTTTGGCGGGGCGTGTGGCGCGCGAAAAAGGCTATGAATATCTGGTTGAGGCTTTGCCGGGTATTTTGGCGGAATTTCCAACTGCCAGAGTTGTGCATGCCGGCATGTGGGCTGGTGTGGTAGGCGAGCAGGACTATCAGGCTGAAATTGAAAAGCTGATCGCTCCGTTTGGCGAGCGGTGGGTTTCGTTAGGCTTTCTTTCGGACGCAGCGTTTCGCGCATTTTTTGCCATGATTGACGTGCTGGCTTTTTCGAGCCTCAACCGTACCGAATCGTTCGGGATTGTGCAGATAGAAGCGATGGCGCAAGGTACACCGATTGCGGCGAGTGACCTGCCGGGGGTGCGCCAGCCTGTCCTGCGGACAGGGATGGGTGAAATCGTACCGCTAAGAGATGCCAGAGCGCTTGCCGGAGCGATTAAGAAGGTGTTAACCATGGGAAAGCCCGCAGAAAAACCAGAAGCTTATTTGGCCAGTTTTGGGGTTGACGCTGTGGCGAAGCGATATGAGGAAATTTACGCGGAGGTGTTGGGAAATGCGGCCGCTGACTGAAAAAGAAATGGAAAGGATTCTGGCTGATCAGCTATTTCAGCTGCCATATTTTAGAGCGATGCTGAGAGGTGTTGAGGAGAGTTTTTACCTGCGGACCGAGCTGGCTGAACCGATTTTGGATGTCGGGGCAGGCGATGGGCAATTTGCTCAAGTTGTGTTCAAGGGGAGACAGATTGTCGGTATTGATCCTTGGTGGGAACCGCTGACGGAAGCCAGCGAAAGGCGCGTTTATCCTTTGCTCTCACAGGCTAAGGGCGATAAATTGCCATTCAAAGAGAACAGTTTTCCAACGGCTGTCAGCAATTCAGTCCTGGAGCATATCCCTGACGTTCAACCGGTTTTAAACGAAATTGCCCGAAAACTTAAACCCGGCGGCCAATTTATATTTACCGTTCCAAACCAGCGATTCAAGACCGAGCTATGGGGTCAGGCTCTGTTTAACTCACTTCATCTCAAAGTGTTGGCGGAGAAGTATTCAGCTTTTTTTAATAAAATCGCGCGACATTACAATCTTGATCAGCCTGAGATTTGGACGAAACGACTGAAAGACGCTGGTTTTGAAAAAGTAGCGCATTTTAATTATTTTCCCCGTTGGGCGCTGCATAAATTGGAGCGGGGTCACTTATGGGGGCTGCCGAACTTATTGTGGAAGAAATTATTCGGGCGATGGATATTGTTCCCGAGTCGTCGAAATCCATTCATACCATATCAGATGGCCAGGCGACTGCTGGCTGACGCTGTTTGCGAAGACGGAACATGCTCGTTCTTCATCGCAGTAAAGGGGTTGGATGAAGCTTAGCAAGTATACATATTACCTGAAATCGATTTTCACGCTAATTCTTGGCGTTCGGAATCCACTGAAAGTCATCGGTCTTTTTTTGCGTTCAAAAGCAAAAGATTTGGTCAGAATTGATCTGCGAGCCAGAAAAATAAGTATGTGGGTGAGAGGGCGCGTTGACGCTTGGTCGGTAAAAGAGGCGATCCTGGACGATTTTTATGAGATGTATGGTGAGCTGATTGAACCGGATTGGACTGTGGTTGATATTGGCGCGGCGATTGGTGAGTTCACTGTTTTAGCCGCCAAAAAGGCTTTGAGAGGCAAAGTTTATGCCTTTGAGCCCAACCCCACTTCGGTTGAGATCCTTCAAAAGAACCTGAAGCAAAACCAGATTAAGAATGTGGAAGTGATTCGAAAAGGTGTGTGGTCCTCAACAACACGATTGAGCCTGAACCTGAAAAATGATGAACCGCTTCAAGCGGTCAGCAGTCCAGTGGCTGATGTTAATGCTGAGATTATTGAGTTTGAAACGACAACCCTGCAAGAGTATCTAAAAGAGGCTGGCATTGAGGAAATTGATCTGCTCAAATCTGATTCTGAAGGGGCAGAGTATGAAGTGTTCTTCTCAATGCCGGCGAGTGTTCTTCGAAAAATAAAACGTATTGTGATGGAATATCACGACCTGGACGACCAGAAAACTCACCAGTCTCTGGTGAAATATTTTGAAGAAAATGGTTATTTGACCCGCCTCACTAAGAACCAGGTTCATGACGATATTGGTTATCTCTATGCTGAGCGCAGCGGCTGAGATAACAGCAATATTCAGTCAGTGTTAAAATTCAGACAAACACGAAAAGATGGAAACGACTGGAATGCAGCCTAAATCGATTGGCCACCGAACCCGCCAAACGCACACAGTTTGGCAAAAGGTGTTGATATGTCTGTTCCTTGTCTTGATCATGATGGGGGGTGTGTTTCTGCGCACCTACAATATTGATTGGGACCAAGGCAAGCACCTGCACCCAGATGAACGTTTTTTGTCAGATGTATTAAGTCGAATTGAACCGGTTCAGGCTGATGTCAGTTATTTTGATACCAGCCAATCTAACCTGAATCCGGGCAATAAAGGGCTTGATTTCTTTGTTTATGGTACGGCTCCAATCTTCATTATCCGTTATCTCGGTGAGTTGACCGGTCAGGTCGGCTATGACCGTATCACTTATCTGGGGCGTGCGCTTTCGGCTCTGGCAGATTCAATAACTATTTTGCTGGTCTTTTTGATCGCTCAGCGCTTGTACAACTGGAAAGTTGGATTGTTGGCAGCGGCGTTTTACGCCTGCGCGGTATTACCCATTCAGCAAGCCCACTTTATGACAGTTGACACATTTACATCCACGTTCGGCATGCTGACGGTCTATGCCGCGGTGTTAATTGCGCAGCTTAAATGGGCGGAAAACTGGCGAATACCTAACCACTCAAAATGGAAGGTGGTCTGGCCATATCTTCTCTTTGGTGTCGGCCTCGGTCTGGCTACCGCTTCGAAGATTAACGCCATCAGTCTGGCGCTGCTTCTGCCGATTATCGAGATTATTCGCTCCCAAAAAGCAGCGGATGATGAAAAAGGAACAATTCTTTTATGGGGAGTTGGCTATTGTCTGCTCGCAGCAGTGGCCAGTTTTTTGGTTTTTCGGGTTGCCCAGCCGTATGCTTTTAACGGGCCCGGCTTTATCAATGTGAGCATCAACCCCAAATGGCTGGCAGCGATGCAGTCTTTGAGGGCTCAGAGCAGCGGGAACGTTGATTTTCCGCCCGCTCTGCAGTGGGCGCGACGTAACTGGTGGTTCTCAATAAAGAACCTGGCTTTGTGGGGAATTGGTTTGCCATTCGCGCTTGCCGCTCTGGCAGGATTCGCGCTGATGGCGAGAGGCATGATCAAGTATAGGCAGTGGGAACACTTGCCGCTCTGGCTGTGGACTTTATTCTATTTCCTGTGGCAGTCAACCGCGTGGGTCAAGAGCATGCGCTACTTCCTGTTGATTTACCCGTTGTTGGCGATTTTGGCAGCCTGGGGAATCTTCCGACTGGTTGACCGATCAAATGATTTCCGGCAGAAGAAGTTGAGGCTGTCGGTTGGGCTGCTGAAAAAAGCTGGGATCGTCTTGGGGGTTTTGGCCATTCTCGGCAGCGCGGCATGGGCATTCAGCTTCACGCGCATTTACAGCCGCCAACATACCCGTGTGGACGCCAGCGAATGGATTTATGCCAACATTCCCGGCCCAATCAATCTGATTAGCAGTCAGGGTGGCAACCAGCAGAGCCAGCCATTGCCGGTGAGGATCTTTGATCAAGTCCACCCGGGCGAAATTTATTACTTCCCGTTCACTGTTGATTATTCAGGGCGATTGCAGTCGTTTATGATCCCAAAAGTGTGGACGACAGAGAGGATCACTGCGCCTGTCAACTTCAGCGCGGAAGTGTTCGACGGCGTGAACAGTATTTCAGGGCGGGTATCGGCGAAATATGTTCAACCTGATGACGGCTCGATGGTCACTGCCGTTTCTTTCATTTTTGAGATGCCTGTGACGGTTAACCCGGGCCGGCAGTATTCGCTACACCTGATAAATGAAAGCCCCGATCTGCCGGTATTAATGCGAGAAGCGCCGCAGATTACGCTCATCCGGGATGACAACAATATGAGCGCGGTTAAAGTGCTCAATAAGATTGTTGAAACGATCCGTTCCGGAAAGCCGGTTCACCTGCAATATTACCTTGAGACAGCGCAGGTGATCGAAAAAATGCGGCTGCCTTTTGTCGCCGACTTATCGCAGACGCCTGGCCTGAAGACTTTGAAGATCAGTCTCATCTTAGGCGAATCAGTCGCTGTCGCAGAAGCCCAGTCTGAATTTTTAAACCTGGGTGATGGACGGGGCGAGGCGCTTGAGATAAGTTTTAATCAACCACTGGTGGTCAGTCAACCCGGCGTACTCAGCATTGATCTTGAACTTGTCGCCGGCGACGGTCAGCTGGCAATCTTTCAATACGCTCCTGCACATGAGTCGACCTGGGATGACGCGTTGCCTTTGATCTTGTCTGGGCTGTCGGCTTACAACTCAGATAGTGGTTTATTGCGCGATGACCTCAACCTGGAACTTTATTGGCCGGATGATGATTCAAAACTTCAGCGTTTGCTCAACACACTCGATAATGCGGACTATGTGTTTATCAGTTCTAACCGCCAGTGGGGAACGACGACCCGGGTGCCTGAACGTTACCCGCTGACGACAGCTTATTACCAGGGTCTGATGGGGTGTCCGGCTCAGGTTGATGTGGTGACATGCTATAACAACGCCATTCCGGGAATGTACACGGGTCGTTTTGGTTTTGAATTGATCAAGACGCAGACTTCTTACCCGACATTTATGGGATGGAGTTTTAATGACCAATTCGCCGAAGAAGCGTTTTCGGTCTACGATCATCCTAAAGTGCTGATCTTCAAAAAAACCGCTGATTATGATCGAAAGACCGTGGAAGACTTTCTCAGCCAGGTAGACCTGACAAAGGTTGTATTCTTAACGCCAAAGCAGGCGGATACTTACAAACCAGAATCGGGAAACTCGGCTGACCTGCTATCGCTCAGCCCTGAACGCTGGGCTAAGGAAAGAGAGACCGGAACCTGGACTGAACTTTTTAACCGGGATTCATTGCTTAACCAAAATCCAATCCTGAGCGTGGCGGTTTTTTACCTTTTTGCCAGCTTATTAGGTTTGATCGCCTTTCCGCTTGTTTTTCTGGGGATGTCTGGCCTAAAGGATCGGGGCTATGGTTTCGCAAGACTGGCCGGAATCCTGCTGTTTGGTTTTGTTGCTTTTAATCTTGGCTCTGCGGGCTTTGCTGTTACAAGAAATCTGTTGTTGATGATTTTGGTTGGTCTGGCGCTGTTGAGCCTGGTTTTGTATTTTCTGAATTGGCAGAAAATCATCCAGTTTATTAAGCACAACTGGAAGCGCTTGTTGGTTATTGAGCTGGTTGCGCTGATCTGTTTTGGGTTCTTCCTGTGGATAAGAACGCAGAACCCTGATCTCTGGCATCCGTCCAAGGGCGGCGAGAAACCCATGGATTTTTCATACCTTAACGCGATCATTAAAAGTGAGAATTTTCCGCCATATGATCCTTGGTATGCCGGCGGGTATATTAATTATTACTATTACGGGCTGTTGCTTGTCGCCATGCCGGTGAAGCTGTTTGGGATCATTCCGGCGAGCGCTTACAACATCATTTTGCCGTTATGGTACGCGATTACGATGGTTGGGGCATACAGCATTGGATACAACCTGTATGCTTCCATTGCTCAGACGAGAAATCTTCAGAAACGAACCGGGATGTGGAGCACGGTTTCAGGGGTCATCACAGCTGTTTTCCTTGGCTTCTTGGGAAACCTGGGGGAAGTGAAGCTGCTTTCAGAAGTATTCAGAGGGCTGGGCGGGGGGCCGCTTTTTAATCCTGACGCGTCTTTTGTTCAGCAGGCGATCTGGTTCTTCAGGGGAATTGGCCAATATCTGAAAAAAGTTCCATATCCGATGGACCCTGGGGCCTGGTATTGGAATCCGAGCCGGGCAATTCCGGGCGATGTGATCACTGAATTTCCATATTTCACTTTTATTTACGCTGATTTGCATGCTCACCTGATCGCGATGCCGATTGTTATTTTCGTGGTGGGTTGGACGCTGTCCTTCTTGTTGTCAAAGGGAAGATGGGGCGAGAATCGCCGCGAGAACTTGTGTGGTTTGCTGATCAGTTTGCTGCTTGGTGGTCTGGTTATTGGTGCAATCAAACCGACCAATACCTGGGATTTCTATACATTTTTGATTCTCGGCTGTGCAGTTATCGCGTTCGTGGGGTGGAAGTATGGGTTGTCGGTTTTGCCGCGAATCAAACGTATGTCTCCGCAGCTTTCTAAACTGATGCAGATCGGGATGACCATATTCGTGTTCATTTTTCTGAGTTACGCGCTTTATCAACCTTTTAATAGTCAATTTCATCCTGGTTTCAGCAAGGTTGGTATGTGGAGCGGGGAAAAAACTCCGATCAAATCCTATCTGACGCATTGGGGGGTGATTTTGTTCACCATTGTCAGCTGGTTTGTTTGGGAAAGCTATCGCTGGATGGCGCGCACACCGGTCAGCTTCTTTAAAAAATTGAAACGATATCGCCAAACCGTCACAATAGTCGGAGTCGTTTTCAGTTTGGCGTTCTTGCTGCTGCTTGTCTTAAAAGTCAAAATTGCCCTGATCGCCGTCCCGTTGTGTGTTTGGGCATTGCTGCTGCTGTTGATCCCTCAGCAGAGTGATGTTAAACGGTTCATGCTTTTCATCGTGGGCACTGGTCTGTTGTTGACTTTAATGGTGGAAGTGGTCTATCTCGAAGGCGAGATTGGGCGCATGAACACGGTCTTTAAGTTTTATCTGCAGGCATGGCTGCTATTAACGCTGGTAAGCGGAGCGGCTATTGTCAGCTTATTGCGCGCGCATTCACGCTGGAAATTGCATGAACAACTATTATTCCAGGTTCCGCTGATGATTCTGGTTGCTGGCGCGCTGCTCTTTCCCATGTTGGGCACGATTTCGAAGGTGAAAGATCGTATTGTTCCTGATGCCTCGCAGGGGATTGACGGAATGGGATATATGCAGACAGCCTGGAATTTTGACATGGGTGTAAACATGGACCTGTCACAGGATTATCGCGCAATTCTCTGGCTGCAGGACAATGTAAGCGGCTCTCCGGTGATTTTGGAGGGTTTCAGAGGCTATGAATATCGTTGGAATAACCGGATGACCATCTATACTGGCCTGCCTGGCGTGGTTGGATGGAATTATCATCAACGGCAACAGCGTGGTATCCTGCGAAATAATGCGGTGCAGGAGCGCGTAGATGAAGTGGATAAGTTTTATCTGAGCACAAACCTGCGTTTCATGCGCGGGTTCCTTGAGAAATATCAGGTGGAGTATATTATTGTTGGTCAGGTGGAACGCGCGTTTTATCCTGAAGTTGATTTTACAAAATTTAAACAACTGGATGGCATTTTCTGGACCAAGGTCTATGAGGAACAGGAAACCGCAATCTATCAGGTGATTCATCAATGATTTCGGCTTTGACCTGGTATTTGAGCTTGTTGCTGGTGGCAATTATCAACTTGCCGTTGACTTTTAAGTTGTTTTCGAAACTGCCGTCACGCGGTTTCGCGTTAGCCCGTCCGCTTGGTTTGCTCATCTGGGCATTCCCATTTTGGCTGTTAGCCTCGGTTGGTCTCTTGCGTAATGACCTCGCCGGACAAGCAACTGTCTTAATCGGGCTGTTTGTGATTAATGTCTGGATTGTCAGAAGATCTTTCGCTGAGATAAAGACCTGGATAGTCGAGAACAGTCGACTCGTGGTTGCGAGCGAAGCGCTCTTTTTGGTCTGCTTTATCCTCTGGTCGCTTGTTCGGTCTATGAACCCGGATATTCTTTATACAGAGAAGTTTATGGAGATGGCCTTTATTAATGGCATCCTGCGTTCGCCCAGCTTTCCTCCGCTTGACCCGTGGTTATCGGGGTTCGCGATCTCTTATTATTATTTTGGCTATGTAATGTCAGCCATGCTCATCCGCCTGTCAGGCGTGAGCGCGGCGATTGGTTATAACCTGGTCTCCGGTTCTTGGTTCGCGCTCACTGCCGCGGCGGTTTTTGGGGTGGGGGTCGACTTGATCGCGGTCTGGAAGTCGAAGGGCAAACCCGAATTAAGAGTGAGAAGCTGGATGATCAAAGCCGCGTTGGTCATGCCGCTGATGCTGTTGATTGTTTCTAATTGGCATGGTGTGTTTGATGTTATGCATGAGCGAGGCCTGTTCAATCAAGCTCAATCGGTTTTTTGGAGCGCGCTTGATTTGAGAGAACTTGAGAATCCTTCGACGAGTTTGAGCTGGATCCCTGAACGGAATTGGCAGTGGTGGGCGGCAAGTCGCACCGTAAAGGATTTTAGGCTGTCAGGTGACGGGATGGAAGTGATTGACGAATTTCCATTCTTCACATATCTGTTAGCTGATATTCACCCGCATCTTTTAGGCATGCCCTTTGTCCTCACCGCGATTGCGCAGGCGCTCAACGCGCTCTTGGGTGGCTGGGAAGGAGAAACCGGGCTGTTAGGTCTGAAAGTTCCGATTAAAACATCGACACTTCTTTTTGTCCCCGTCCTGTTGGGTGGGATTGCCTTCATGAATACCTGGGACTTTCCGTTTTACCTTTTGTTGATTTGTATTGCGTATAGCTATTGGAGATATGCGCTGTTTGGTATAAAAGGGCGATTAATTGAATTGGTCTGGCTCGGTTTAGGATTTGGAATCGCTTCTGTGCTCTTTTATTTGCCTTTTTATCTTAGTTTTGCTTCACAAGCGGGGGGGGTCTTGCCCAGTCTGGTTTTCTTCACCAGGGGGAAATACTTCTGGATTATGTTTGGGCCGCTGCTGACGCCGATTTTATTTTTCCTGTTTCACCGGGTGTGGGTTAAAAAAAGTGGGCTTCAATTGGGCTGGTCGCTCTTGGGGGCTCTGGTCTTCAATTTCGTTCTGTTCGCGGGTTCCTGGGGATTGGGGTGGCTGATTAACAGGCGCCTGAACGCGCCAGAATTAGTGAATGGTTTGTATGGCCAGCCAGCCAGAAATGTTTTCGTTGATGCTATGCTCATCCGCCTGCGTGATCCATGGACCTGGTTGACACTTTTTGTGATTACCTGCCTGGCACTGTTGTTGTTGACCAAACGGAGTTCGGTTGGACAAAGTCTTGTGGAGGATGGTAAAGCGACTTCGAATCCGACTGTTGTTTTCGTCAGCCTGCTCATCTTGCTCGGTGTATTGCTGACACTTGCTCCCGAATTTGTTTTTCTGCGAGATCAATTCACGTCGAGAATGAACACAATCTTTAAGTTCTACTTTCAAGCTTGGATTGTTTGGTCTCTGGCGGCTGGGTTTGGCTTGGTTTATTTGCTTGATCCTGAGAAACGCCGCGGTTGGCTGGATAAAGTCTTGCCATGGTTGATCGTTTTTACAGGCTTGCTCTCTTATCCGCTGAACCGACAGCATGGCAAGGTTTTTGGGGACGTGCTGCTGCTCGTTCTGTTGGGGTTGTTTGTGGGCTGGTTGATAAGCGCGCTTATTCGCCGGCATTGGCGCTACACCCTGGCAGTGTTGTGTCTTCTGGCGATTGCGGGCGGGTTGGTATATCCTGTGATCGCTTTGCCTTCCAAACTTGGTCACACGCAGTTCAATCGTATAACTTTGGATGGATTTAAAACCATCAGGGATGGAAATCTTGACCAGGCCTGGGCTATTGAGTGGCTGCAATCCGCGCCAGCGGGCGTGATGGCGGAGGCTGTCGCGGAGACCGGCGGCAGCTATACCACTTTCAACCTGATATCAACCTTTAGCGGCATGCCGAGTTTATTGGGTTGGATCGGTCATGAAGCGCAGTGGCGGGGCGGTTACACGGAAATTGGCAATAGGCAAGCAGATTTGGAAACTCTATACAGCACAAAAGACTGGATTCGAGCCTCAGAGGTAATCCGACAGTATGGCATAAGGTATATTTATGTAGGTGGGTTCGAGCGGCAAACTTATCAGTTAGACGAAACCAAATTTGCTGATAATTTGAAGCTGGCTTTTGAATCTGGTGATGTGAGAATTTATGAGGTGACCAACCCCTGATGAACGATAACTTTGAGCAGATGACAGAAAACCTCTTCTTGAGCCTTGAACGTTATTGGCTGATTTTGGTATGGGTATTGTTCGCGGTGACTGTCGCCCTCTGGTCAGTAAATTTGTCAGCAATTCCCGTTAGCGACAGTGAAGCTCAATTGGCAATTGCCGCGTCCAAAATTGCCTCAAGAGAGGAAGTCGGCAATTCGATCTTACCGATCTATACCGGCCTGGCCGGAATGTTGAACTATGTTTTTGGCACTTCCGACTTTTGGTCAAGAGCTTTGCCAATTTTATTTGGCAGCTCACTGGTATTCATCCCGGGATTATGGAAGCGTGAGCTTGGCTTCAGGCGGGTTGTTTTCCTTAGTCTGGCGGTCAGTTTGACACCTGTTTTAACCTATTATTCCCGAACCATCACGTCGCCGGTTTTTGCCGTCTCGACCCTGTTGTGGTTGGCGACTCTGGTCAGGCGTCAGCGCTGGGTTAGCGCTGGTATCGCCTTCGCCGGTTTTTTACTTTCAGGGTCAATGGTAGTCCCCCTGATACTGCTGTTGTTAACTGGGCTTTTATTGTCACGCACAACTCGAAATTTAGGTCAGGACTCAGAACGATGCGAGTTCAACCTCCCTAAAAATGGCGCGATTCAGTTCGCCTCTGGCGCGCTGGTCGCTTTGCTGGTCATCTCTTCAAGCTTTTTGCTTAACCCTGCCGGGATCAGCGATTTGAGCAGCGCTTTGCTCACTTTTCTGGAGCCACTGCGCGGCTGGCAGCCGCTTGAGATAAAACGCTTTGTTGTGCTGTTGTTTCGCTATAACCTTATCCCAGTGATCATTTGGTTTATTGCGGTTCTCAAATCCGGTTTTTTTGTTGAAACAAAGCGTAGAGTAACTAAGTTTTGGATAATTATTGGCGGCTTTTGCATTCTTCTCGCTGTCTTTGAATCGGGTTTTTGGCTGCCTTTCAATCTGATTGCCTGGGCGTTGGGAACTGTTTTGTTCTCAAACTGGAAAATATTCAGCGCGATCAAGACAAAGTATTCATTTGTTCTTGTCATTTTTGGGATTGCGTTGTTAATCTATGTCTCAATGGTCGCCAAAACACTGGCGGCAGCTTCGCTAAATCAGCTCTCGGTTGCCCTGGCGTTGGCGGCGGGGCTGATTCTTTTTGGACTGGCACACTTATTTGTCGGTCTGGGTTGGTCGGGGCAGGCGTCAAAAAGCGCGGCTTTAATCTCGATCAGCTTTTTATTGATCTTCAGTATGTTGAGCGCGAATTTTCACCTTGTGTTGGCAAACCCCAAAATATCCGCGACACAATATCAGCGTCAGCCTGTTTATAGTGGCGAAACGCTTAAAAGAGTTCTAAAAGAGCTCCAAAGAATGGGTTCTTTTAAAGCTGGCGAACTGATGATAAGGGTGGACGCGCAGCCTGTTTCCCCCTATCTCTGGTTGACCCGCGAATTTACCAAGCTAACCGCTGATTCTGCTATGCTGAATGCGCCGGTTGTCATTTCTGACGTTCCAAATCCTGGACTTATTTTGGAAAATGATTATCGCGGAATGACTCTCTATGACGGCCGGCAGATTGACTGGTCAAAGGTCAAATTAGGGCAGCTGGTCGCTGGTATATTTGATCTTGAACTTCCGACATCAACCACTCAGACCTATCTTTGGATAGACAAAATCAATTTCACAGGTAATTAAAATGACAGTTTATCCATTATTCATCCCTACCGGATTAATCATCGCCGTTGATGGACCGGCCGCTTCCGGAAAGACGACAGTTGGCCTGCGTTTTGCAAAGTTGATCAGGGCGATATGTCTGGATACTGGAATTATGTACCGCGCGGTCGCGCTGGCTGCGTTAAACTCAAAAATTGACCCCCTGGATGAACCGGCTGTTGTTGAAGTGGCTGAGCGAATTAATATTCAGGTCAAGCCCGCCAGCGTCAAAGATGGACGCAGCTATGACGTGCTGATCGATGGCGCCGATGTGACCTGGGAGATAAGATCGGATGGCGTCAATCGATCAGTGTCAGAAGTATCGGTCTATAAAGGTGTTCGCAGGGCGATGACCCTGCGGCAGCAGGATATCGCCAGAGCGGGAAATATTGTCATGTTGGGGCGGGATATCGGCACGGTGGTGCTACCAGACGCTGACCTCAAGTTTTATCTGAATGCATCAGCCGAGGTACGGGCTCAACGCCGCTATGAAGAAGAGAAAAAGCGAGGCGTCATTCTTGACCTGTCTGAAGTGATTGCTTCAATAAAACATCGTGATGTTCTCGACTCGAGCCGCAAGCACGCTCCTTTGAAGCCGGCTGAAGACGCGATCACGATCAATACGGATACGCTCAGCATTGAGCAGGTGGTTGACCGAATGATCGTTGAAGTTAACACGGTGTTACGTAAACACTCATTTACCTGTGATTAAAACGGACATGCTATAATTTTTATTGTGACAACTCAAAATCAATTTGGGTTTTATTTTGCGGTGCCATTTGCTAGAGATTTAACTAATTATGGCAGCTTGATTCTGCTGATTGGGCTGGTCGGTTTATTGGCTTATCTGGTCTATCGATATGCCAGGTTTCAGGAGATCTTCAGTCAAAAAGAATCTAAATGGATGTTGTTAAACATTCTGATCATGATTCCGCTGACTTTTATCGGCAGATTTGTGTTTAAAGGTCAACAAGTGACGACTTCGATTGGAACATTAGTCGCGGTGGTCTGTTTCCCGTTGGGGCTGATTCCACTTTTTAGCAGCATTGGTTTGATCGGTTTACTGCCGACCCTGTTGCTGGCGGTTGTGACTGGCCTTTTGCAGGCGGGCATGTTTAATCAAGACCCGATGCACAGCATGGTTTACGCAGTGATGATTATTTCTTTTGCGCTGTTGATTGAATGGTTTAAAGGTCATCGGCGTGAATTATCCAACCGTGCGGTGCTGTCAGCGGCTGCTTCTGCCCTGGCGATTGCAGTAGCTTTATTGTTAATTGTTCAACTGACCAATCTAATGAGCGTTGGGCTGTTGACCCTGCAAAGATGGTTTGAGAATGTGTTTACGTTAACCATCGCGCTGACCATTGCCATTATCTTAGGCGTGTTGGCGGCGTTGGGGATAAAGTATTTCTTCCCGGAGGAATGGACGCCAACCGCGTATCTCAAGGCTCAGAAACATTTTAACCCCCTGAAATTCACGCTTGATACCATCGAAGAGTTTATCAATGGTGATTTTGACGGCTTGTCAAAGCGGAAAGACCTGACCAGAGATGAGGTGCGGCTGATAAAAGCACTCGAGAAGCTTCAGAAACAAAGCATTTATAGCTCAGATCAACAGGCAAAATTGCTTTCTTTGAATCCCGCTTCTTTCGATAAACAAAGTCTCGATGAAGTCCTCGATGCCATCTTAAAAGCCTCATTGGTGAAAGATTCAAAGTCAGCGAGGATCATATTGGCTTCACAGACGAGACAAATGAGTGAAAACCTGCCAAATCTCAGCTGGGGGGTAGGCGAACTGAATCAGGCGTACGCATATCTGGATGAGATGGTGCTGGAAAAATTGGGGGATGACAACCAACTTGTGCTGAGTGACATCAAAGTTGATCAATATTTCGGACTGTCCGCTGAGAATCCTTTTCCGCAATCCCTGATCGCGCTTAATTTGAACGGGGATGGGCAATCGATTGGAACGTTCTGGGTGGGTTTTGAGAAGACACACTGGTTCAACCGGGAAGAAATTAACTTTTATGAGGCGTTGGCGTCCAGGATCGAAGCTGCGTTGGAATTAAAACAGCAGAAGTTCCAGGTCTCAGTTGACCGGGATCGGTTGACAGCGGCATTTGACGCCATTGATGACCCGGTTATCATGCTCGATGAGAATAATTCCATCTACTATTTAAATCGCTCGGCTGAGCGGCTTTCGGAGGTTGAAAAGTCGCTTTTAAGAGGCTCTGGATCGCGAAAAGTTATTGGACTGCCTGAATTGCAGATGTTAATTAATGACCGATCCTATCAACCTCATGGCAGGTTGATTGAGGTCGGGCAGGGCAAAGAGTATGAGGCGACTGTGCGGACGTTTTCGTCTGCCAACAATCAGCGGAACAAGTTGATTACCCTGCGGGATACTTCCTGGATCAAGAAGATCAGTCAGCAGAAAAGCGAGTTTGTGACCAATATCAGCCATGACCTGCGTTCTCCACTTAATATGATGAAGGGCTATGTTTCATTGCTGGGAAACATTGGTAATCTAAGTGAGGAACAGCTTAAATATGTGAGTCGGATCCAGGGCACAATTGAAAATATGACTCGGTTGATCAGCAAGGTAATCAGTCTTGAACAGCTTGATAATGAAGATCCGCTGCACTATTCGATCTTCGAGATTAAAGAGCTGATAGAAGAAGCGGTTCAGGAAGTCAGCTTGACAGCTCAACAAAAAAGAGTGACGATTAACAATGACCTGAGAGGGCTCAGGTCAAAAACGCTCAGTGCAGATCGGGTTATGCTCCATCAGGCTGTTTACAACCTTTTGGAGAACGCGGTCAAGTTTAGTAATCGCGGTGGAGTGGTTGACGTGATGGCGGAAACAGATGAGGCGAACCTTCATATCGCTGTGCAGGATCGCGGCATCGGTGTGGCTCCGCTCGACCAACCCAAATTATTCACGCGTTTCTTCCATGTTGATGACGACAATCACCTGGGGTCAGGGGGGCAAGGGCTGGGGCTGGCGATCGTCAAATCGATCGCGGTCAAGCATGGCGGGGACGTAACCGTGCGCAGTCAGCTCGGTGAGGGCAGCACTTTCTACCTGAAAATTCCGCTTAGGCGAACTGGTTAACAGGCTGAACTTCCTAAAATTGGACTGAACCAAGAAAGGAATCAAAATGATTGGAGCGTTATTGGGCATTCTTTGCGGGGCATTGTTTGGTTTCGTGCTCCAGAGAGGGCGGGTCTGTTTCAGTTCTGCGTTCAGCGATCTTTACCTGTCTAAAGACAACTATATTATCAAAGCCGGACTGCTGGCAATTGCGTTGACTGCCATTGGGTTCATGCTGCTGGCGCAATTTGGGCTGATAAAACTGGCCCCGAGCGCTTTGAACTGGGGCGGGGTGAGCGTTGGCGGCTACCTGTTTGGCGTCGGCATGGTGTTAGCCGGCGGATGCGCTGGCGGTATGACCTCCCGGATTGGCGAGGGTAGTACCACCCACATTGTTGCGGGTTTGGTTTATGGCTTGTCAGCCTGGTCAGCCAGTTCCGGCGTGCTCAAGCCTCTTAAATCTTGGGCAAATGGCATGAAAGTGATTGTGAGGAATGTCGACCCAAAGTATTTTGTTTCTGATGAGGGAACTGCGATTGGACCTTCTCTGTCGAATATGTTCAACATCAATCCCTGGATTCCAACGCTGGTTTTCGCAATAATTATTCTTGTTTGCCTCTTCGCTGTTAAAACAACTAAACGCGATGGGGTAAATCTGAAGTGGTGGGTTATTGGTGTGGCGCTGACAGCGGTCAACATGCTGACCTACTTTTTAAGTGCTCAATTTGCTCAGCGGCAATATGGGTTGGGTATTACTGCGGGCTGGATCAACATCCTGAAAACCTGGACATCGGCTGATAGCGGCGCGGAAGCGGCTCCGACGCTCAATTTTGCCGGCGGCATCGTAATCGGGGTGATATCAGGCGCGTTTATCTCAGCGATGATCAGAAAAGAGTTTAAGTGGCGTGTACCAAAGAGTGGAAAAGACTATGCCTACGCGGTGATTGGCGGTATGTTGGCTGGCTTCGGCGCCAACTTCGCCGGAGGCTGCAGTATCGGCCACTTCCTGACCGGTTCATCCCTCCTGTCTCTCAGTTCGTTCATTGCCAGCCTCTTTTTCCTTCTCGGCAACTGGACGATGACGCGCATTATCTACGGCTCACCGGTTGGAGATCATTGGTCAAATTAACGGGGTGAGGAATTCACCATTCGGTTGCGAAGCACTTAATGTTCACTCCTCTATGTAATCACAGGATAGCATTTCCCCGCAGTTTACTGCGATAAAGTAATTTATAATTATCAGTAATTCTGATGGCATCTTTGATTTTGCATCTGTCTTGTTCTTTATCTAGTTTTTAATGTAAAAGACACAGATGAATTGAGTAGGCTTATCTACTGAGTCTCAAAGGTAACTTCTCAGTATGACCAATTGCATTTGCTCGATGTATTCAAGCATGTCTGCACCTATTGTTATGCTGATGTTGTCTGTTTTTCATGTTAACCTCATCAAGTCTTATCCATGTTGAGAGGCTTTTGAAATGTTTTGATAAAGCTAATGGAAGATAGCAAAGAGAACAGGCGTCACAAGGAGACTCACTTACCACTTATCTCCAAAAATAGACCATCTGTGGGAAACTTGTGGATACAGATCCAATAATTTCCTATACTGTTGGCGCAGAAAGGAGGTGCTCAGTGCAAATTGAAATCAAATTAGACAACACCTGCATTGAACCCAAAATTATTATTATGGCGCAAAGTGTAACCGATGACATCAAGCGCATTGTGGGCTTGCTTTCGGTCGACAGACCGCAAATTCTGAGTGGTTTCCGCCATGACCAACTCGAGATCTTGGAGCCTGGCAGAGTCTCGCGACTTTACGCTAACCAAGGCAGGGTTTTCGCTGTGACCGAAAATGGCGAATACGCCTTACGTCAACGTTTATATGAGCTTGAGGAATGGCTTGAGAAAGATGGTTTTATCCGCATTTCGAATTCTGAAATCATTGACCTCAAGAAAGCCAAAAACTTCGACCTCAGCTTGGCAGGCAGCATCTGCGTACGATTGTCCGACGGGACAATTACTTACGTTTCACGACGTTACGTGAGAAAAATAAAACAGTTATTGGGGATTTAGGAGAAAAAATGAACAAAAAAAAGGAAGCATTAAAAAGAGCTATATTAGGCGCCCCACTGGGTATCGCAATAGGTTTCATCGTCAGCTTGGTCATCTCATTCTTCATTGGAAAGGGAGAGTACTTCGGCGCCAGACCTGAGTTGATTGTTGAGATGGGCAGTGAGCTGAACGCAATTGTTTTGCAGACCGGATTAAGCGCGCTGTTAGGCATTACCTTTGGCGCTGCTTCAGTCATTTGGGAACTTGAAGAGTGGAGCCTTGCGAAGCAAACCGGCATCTACTTCTTGGCCACCGCTCTGACCATGTTACCTATCGCCTGGTTTATGCACTGGACTGAACGCTCGGTGAGGGGCATCGCAATATACTTCGGTGTCTTTTTGGTCATTTTTGTGGTCATATGGGGTATTCAATATCTCATTTGGAAACAGAAGATAAAAAAAGTGAACGAGAAGTTGAATTAAATTTAAAGAAAAAATAAACGAATAATAGAAATCTCAAAACGCCGGGACGACCGGCGTTTTGAGATTTAAGCTGTAGTTGTGGATTGGGTACAACGACGCACACAGCGTAAACGGTTATGGCGCATTCATCCACCGTTTGCACATTTACGTGGTGTGAATTCAGTTGAAAGCAAATATTAACCACCTTGCCGTGTTTGAAGATTGGTAAAACTCCCGTGACTATTTCACATCTATTGAACCCTCACAATTGAACCCCTCACAATTGAACCCATACAAAAACTTGACTGTGTCAAGGTGCTGAGCCAGCAGATGGTAACCACTCCAATCACCGAGCTGGACAGCGATATTATCCAGAAGGATAGGGGGTACGAACCTGATTTTAGCATCTAAATCAGGAGAAGCAGTGACAAGATGCATC
>JAAYCN010000069.1 GCA_012729755.1 Chloroflexota bacterium
TCTCGTTAAAATCAGTTTAATTAATTCCTTATTAATAAGACTTCCGATTTAAGGAACTCATGACTTCCTTTTTTGGGAAGTCCAGACTTCCGCTTTTAGGAAGTCTTTGAAGATGTTAGCACTGTTTTTTTGAAAAATTTGATGCTGTTTTTGGGGGATTCATCACAATATAAAACACTACTTGCTAACCAAAAAGTTGATTTTTGTTGACCTCAGCAATGGTCTGAAGTATGATATAAAATATCAAACCACAGTTCGTAATGATCGAACGAACCAGAGTACTATAAACTCGTCAAAACGACTGGCTTAGAGGTCAGGGGTTATGATTTCAGCTTTCTCCCTCATAACCCGGAGGTCAGTGGTTTACTCTGCTTCGCGAGTACAGGCAAATCCACTCCCCGCTGTCTTAAAAAAGGCCAGGGGCTTTTCTCGATCTCAAAACAGGTTATTTTCCCATCTTCTTCATGGCTTCGGTCATCTCAGCCAACTCAGGCCAGGGGTCATTTATCATCGCCTTGGCAAGAAATTCGGTGTCCACAGATTCCGCGCTGCCCGGCGCTGCCATTCCCGAAACTTCAATGCCTTCCTTATCGATCAGCTCATAATGACCGCTCTTCGGCGCCTTAATGAAGTGGCGATACAACATCCAGAGAAATGCCAAAACAGCAATGATGCCCATCACGGTCTGATTAATATTGATGTCATTGATCGGGGAAGGATCCAACCGCAGGAACTCCAGGAAAAAGCGGATAGTCGGATAAACAATCAAATACATGATGAAGATATCGCCCCTGTAAAGCTTCTCACGCCATTTGCGCGCGGCGAACAACAGGAAGACACCGCCCAAAGCATTAAGTAGAAACTCATAGAGAAACAGTGGGTGGTAGCGTTCAACGTTTTCAAAACCCCTGAGGCGGTGCACTGGATCGATCCTAATTGCCCAAGGCAAGTCAGAAGGTCCGCCGTAAAGCTCCTGGTTAACAAAGTTGCCCCAACGTCCAATCGCCTGCGCGAATAACAAACCTGGAGCGAGAAAATCAGCCCATTCCGCAAAGCTCTGTTTCGAGAAAATGGTATAAATGAGCAGCCCAATCACCCCCCCAATTACCCCACCAGGGATTCCCAAACCACCTTTCCAGGTTTTGAGGATCTCGATCGGATTGGATAGATAGAACTGTGTTGTGATGCCTTCTGCGGCATTAGAAGCGGAGGGGGTAAAAACATGCCAAAGACGGGCTCCGATGATGCCCATAATCAACAGAATGGGCAGGATGTCCCACACTCGGTCTCCCTCACGGCCAAAATCTTTGGCGTTTTTAGAAGCCAACCAGGCTGCGAATAACGCCCCAGCCAAAATAATTAAAGCGTAAAACTTAATTGTTAATGGTCCAATTGTAATGCCATCGATCATTTCAATGTTCCTTTTCCCTGCTTTGGTTTTGATTGTTTCCAGATTGAAACAATCCGTTGCAAGGCGGTAATGTTTGCCAGAATGGCAATTATACCAACGGAATAGACTGGTTTGGCAATTAATAAACCCACAACTATCACGATCGCTCGTTCCACACGAGTCAGCAGACCAACTTTTCCGTTAAAACCCAATCCCTCAGCCCTGGCACGGGTATAAGACACCAACACCGAACCAGCCGCCGCTGCAAAGCATAACATCACTGCCAATAAGTTGTTGCGATTTGCGTAGAAAAAGGTCAAACCGCCTAAAAGCGCCAATTCCTCATACCGATCTGTCACCGAATCAAGAAAAGCGCCAAATTCCGAAGTCTCGCCTGCCATACGTGCCATGGCACCATCCACCGCGTCAAAAGGAGCCAACACCATCACCAAAACACCCGCCAAAGTAAAGTGACCCTGGGCGATTAAAAACGCCGCGACTAACTGCCCAAGCAAACCAAACAGAGTGACATGGTTGGCCTTCAGTCCGATCGACAAAAAGAAGCGAGCCGCTGCGGCAATCGGCCGGTTAAACGTTTTGCGCATTTTCGCTTCAAAACTCAGATCTTGAACTGGTTCAGTCATCCATCACTCCGTTTCATCATCCAGATCATCGAGCAAAATCTCGCGCTCTTTTCCTCCGGTTTGCGCTGGCCCCAGAATCCCTCTGCCTTCCAGGGTGTCGATCAACCAGGCGGCTTTAGGATATCCGATCCGAAGTTGACGTTGGAAATATGACGCGCTGGCGCGCTGATCTTTTTTTAATAATTTAATCGCCTGTCTGATTAAACCTTCATCCCCGCTCATTTCAGCTTCAGCGACAATTGTCTCTTCCCATGGCGCTTGTTCTTTTGGCTCCGGTTCCGACTGGTTGAGCTTCTCTGGGAGTTCTGTCGCGTCAGCTTTGGTCTCTTGATCGCTTTCTTCGACCTTTACAGGCGCCTCAACAACTGGCAATGGCGTCTCATTTGCAGGCCCATGTTCCTGCCACCACCGAATAATGCGCTGCAGTTCGTTGTCTGAGACCAAAACGCCCTGCGACCGTATAGGAACGCCCACTTCGGGATGCAAAAAGAGCATATCTCCCTTGCCCAACAAAGTTTCAGCCCCCGGCGCGTCCAGAATCACCCTTGAATCAACCATTGAGGCGACTGTGAAGGCAATGCGGGTGGGGAAGTTGGCCTTGATGACGCCTGTGACCACATCTGTTGACGGCCGCTGTGTCGCGACAATCAAGTGCATGCCGACCGCGCGGGCTTTCTGCGCCAACCTTACCAGCGCCGTTTGAGTCACTTCTGGAGCAGTCATCATCAGGTCAGCCAGCTCATCAATCAGAATGACAATTTTCGGCAGACCCGGTTTGCCGGCTTTTTCCATTTTTTCATTGTATGTATCCAGGTTGCGCGCGCGCACCATCTCGAGCATCTTATAACGATAATCCATCTCGCTCGTCGCCCAACGCAGCACTGAAATGATACGTTCAATATTCGTCTCCACCTGCCCCCACAGATGTGGCAGCCCGTTGAAGCGGTTCAATTCAACCATCTTTGGGTCGATCATCACCAGTTTCAGCTCATCCGGACGGTTATTCATCACCAGGCAGGTCGTAATCGCCGCGATGCAGATTGATTTGCCAGAATTCGTCGTACCGGCAATCAGCAGGTGAGGCATGGTTGCCAGATCTGAAATCACCGGTTGACCGGAGACATCCCTGCCTAAGGGTACGGTCAGCTTTGATTTTGATTTTATAAAGGCCGCTGACTCAAGCATCGGCCTCAGCCGCACCACAGCATGTGTCGCGTTGGGAACCTCGACACCGACATATGACTCTCCGGGCACAGGCGCTTCAATACGCAAGCGTTCAGCCTTCAAGGCCAAAGCCAAATCCCTGTTCAGCGCCGAAATTTGCGAGATGCGCACTTTTTGTTTTTCGTGGCCATTGCCGCCCTTGTCGATATAACCCGGCTCGACCGCAAACTGAGTGACCGTTGGGCCAACCCGATACCCCACCACCTTGGCGGGGATGCCAAACTCAGCCAATGTTTTCTCGATCAAACCAGCGTTCATATTGATCGTACCCTGATTAGCTGCGATAGCCAGCTCCTGATCCAGAAGCGTCAAAGGCGGCAATTCTGTCGGTCGCTTGATCAAAACATTGTCTTTTCCAACCTTGCGTTCATTCAGGTTCCCAAACAATCCCAATTGCCCCGCAGGAGCAGGTTCTTTGACTGGTTTCTTTTGAGGTGGTGTTTTTGTCGGCACTTTTATTTTTTCGGCAACCGGTGCGGCTGCGTCTGTTTCAATTGTTGGCAGGAGGACTTCCTGAGCGGTTGCTGGACTCGTGCGCTCATCTGTTTCCATTTCCGACATGCCGGCTTGAAGCTTCGCCCAGCGTTCCAATCCACCCAACCAATCAAACCCTGCCAAAACGAAAATCAGCGTCAGCAAAGAAAAGATTAATCCGGTCGGCAGCCAGCCCAAAATACTCTGCAGGGGATGCGCCAACCCCCATCCCACCAGCCCGGCAAAACTCTGGTAAGTGCGCACGTGTTCAACCATATCACCCGAGAAAGCCGATATAGCGGCAAGAAGCGTGAAGAAAGCTAACTCCAGCATCACCACGCGGCCAATTGACATACGCCGCGCCTGACCTTTCCGCCAAAGCAATCCCAACAGGCCTACCGCGATCAGAATCAAAGGCAAGATAAAACGCCCATAACCAAACAAACGGTCAAGATTCCTGACAACGCTATCCACTAAGCTGCCTTTGGAGAGTTTCAATACGCCTGAAAAGAGGATCAACCCGCCAGCCATCAACACGACACTGAAAATATCCCAGCCAAAGCGCTCAAGACTTTCATTCCAGCTGTGCCGCTCAACGCCAACTTTACCATTAGCCTCAGTCGCGGTCGGCGGAGTTGTTGTTTTTGGTTTCGGTTCAGGACGTATCACTTACAGGCTCCATTAAATACAATAATTAGTTAACGCATTGCACCAATCGTGCCAGACAGTCCAAAATGTGATCTTAAAAGAACTTATTTGGGAACAGTTTCACTCGATGATGAAGTCAATTCAGCTTCCATCTGCTGAATGATTACTGCGATGTTTTCAAGAGCGACGCGCTGCTTGCGGTAGAGATCCGCCTCAGAAACGGATAGTTTTCGGGCGACTTCACGCACCTTTTTGCCCTGCAAAAATTTCATTTCGAGAATGTTATATAGCAGCCAATCGCCAGTAAATTTGCGATCCCCCGCCGGCCTGGTGCGCTCAATGGCAGTCTTCAGCACGCTTCTCAAGCCAGTAGCCTGATTTCCGTCATGCGCTTCACTCTCGACCTTAACCACGTCGAGATTTAAAAGGGGGTTATTAGTCAATTTAGGACCGCCCCAATAATGCGTCAGGGCATCTTTAACCGCGTCAGTCATTCGCGGGTCAACCTCAGTTTTACGGGGCTGGAAAATCTTATCAGCGGTGTAGCTGGACTGAGCGCGTAACTTCTGAATGTAATCGACTTCACTTTGAATCGCTGAAATTGAGTCAATGGCCTGTTTTTGCAGCAAGCGATCTTTGATAGCTGTCGATGCTCTTTCAACAAGCACTTGAACAGCCTCCACCTGCTCCACGTCTAAAACCTTTTCGGGAATCGCCGGGAAACCGCACAACCCCACCAGAATCGAATGACCATTTTCAAGATGCACCTGCAGCGGAATGATTTTGGTCGTATCCCAATCGATGAAGCCGTTCTCGTCAGGCGCCGAATTGCGCACTCGCTCTGTTAAGTCAGCATCCAAAGGCAGGTTGTCCAACACCTGTTTCTTTCCGGCATGCACCAGGTAGTCAACCTCACCGTCAGCTAACACCGCGATAAAAGTGCCGCTGGTCTGAATGCGGTCGCAGATTGACGAGGCGATAGTCTCGAGAAACTGATTTAAGTCCTTGCGGGTCAACATTCGATTTTCAAGGTCGCGGATGATCGAAAGGTCCTCCCTGTCATCGCCAAAGAACAGCATCTTCTCGATAGTTGGCGCAAACAGCGTAATGGCATATTCCAGCGCCAGGATCGAGCCAATCATCACTATCGGCACATAAGGGCTATAAGGATTGCCAAATGTCTCACCATAGCGACGCACGACGGTCGTCAGGCTTAACACGATGCCCGCGGACAAAGGCCCGCGCAACAGCCAACGGAAGAGCCTGCTCTTGACCGCCCGATCGGTCCAGGTCACACCAAAAAACGAGACGACATAAGCCATCAAAATGATGAAGAAATCTGTTGCCATGGCGCCAACGATCGACAGCAGCCAATACAAGTCGGGATTGCGCGCGAAGAATGAGCTGCCATGGAACATGAAAATGATCGCCACGATGGCTGGCACCGCCGCGCCGGCAAACAAATACATCAAACGTCGGCCAGACGTGGTCGTCGTGCTGCTCAGAATCACTCGCCCCAGGTTATAACTGGACATCAGCATCACCAGAATGTAATAAATGCCGAAGAATAATGTCACCTGTGTTCTCTGCAGATAAGGCATCGGAGTTGGTTTGGCTGCCAACTTGCCGACTGTGATTCCAAAGAATATAAGGATGGCCAGGATAATTGAAATCACAAAAACGATCACTACCGTTCTGCTGCGGCGGCCGCGGCTTGGCCGGCCAGTCAGTGTAAGCAAAGCGTGCGAGAAATACAGATAGACCGCCGGCAGCATTACCAAAGCGACCCATTTTATCTGTAGCCAAAACTGCCTTGCGCCAGGGTCTTCAGTGACATTGGCGATAGTCTCACAGGTGTAAATAGCCGTAACACAAAACAGGATTAAGGTAAAAGCCCTCGCCATCGTATCCCGAAAGTTAAAACCGAAGGCATACATCATCAGCGCGATAGCCGTGATCGCCACTCCCGCGGTCAGAATCTGGTTGATCGTCTCAAGGATATTGCTGATGTTAATCACCAGGGACATTCCACACTCCACTCTTATCCTAGCCGTTTTTCAAAGAATAAGGCCGTATCCCCATTAGGAAAGAACCGGTCCATATAACCACACAGCTCAAACCCAAGTTTCTTAACCAGGCTGATAGCCGGATCATTGCGCATCTGCAGCTCAATCAGCAGTCTGTTCAATTTCCGTTCCCGCGCCCAGGCTTCGCAAGCCGCCAACATGCTGGTGGCAATGCCTTTACGCCTTAAATTCTTCTCTACAACCAGATCGCAAATCCGCGCTGTTTTCGGAAGGCTGTTGCTCTCAAGAGAGATGTAAGCTACAGGCTCATCAATCAGGCAGCCGACATAAATCGTCTCCGATTTAGCCCATGATTTTAGCAAAGCCTCCTCGTCCTTTGGATAAGTCACTGACACCGTACGGGGTAATTTGACCCGTTGGATTGTGCTGGTCTGACTCTGTTTGTCTTGACTAACCTCCATTTTATAGGCGTAACTGCCATCAGAATAGTGGTCAAAATTTATCATTTTTTCAAGGTCTGCCTGTTTCGCGTATCTGATTTGAAGTTTTGCCATCTGTATCTTATTCCTCGGCGAGCACGTGCACGACAATCACGCATGCCCCACTTTCTTTTCCATCATTATCAAGCGCTACCAATCGCAACATGTACGGCCCGGGGGTCAGATCATTGGTATACCAGAATCCCAGACTTTCTTTGAGGCGCGTCATGCTCCCTGCCGCGATCGTCTGCCAATCAGGCTCACCCATCGTTGAATAATCATAATAATACGAACCTAAATTAGGCATATTGACAGACCCGACAATTTCCACCACACCGCTTACTTCAGCATCATGCTCAGGTGAATTAATCGCCAACACTTCCGCCTCACATTGACTCTCCAGACCATCAATCTGCGCCTGTGGAAAAGGCGTCGGCGTCTTGGTCGCGTTCTCAGGAATGAACGTTGGGTCAAGCGTTGGCGTTACGGTCGTTGTCGCATCGGGCGTTGGGGTGGCGAAGCTGGCCTGTTCGATGATCGGAGGCGCCAAAAAGGTGGCAATAGAGAATTCCGCCAATGTCAGCAGACCCACAAGCCCCAACACCGAAATAGCGGCTGTCACCCTGCGCCGCGCTGCTTCTCGTTCAAGCCCAAAGATGGCGGTCCGACGTTCTTCGAGGCCTATGATCAACCTGCGCAGATAGACGATCCCCACAACCACCATGATCAGGTAAATCGGCACTTCGAGACTGGCCAAAAACTTGATTACCAGTTCCATTCAGCTAAACCTTCAACTGCTCCCAAAGCCGATTAGAGATTAGCGAGCACGCCCTTAACCAGTTTGGTCAGCTTTGGCACGATTTTTAAACCGGCTTCAAGCACCTCTTCATGCGAAGCGGCATTATCTCCATTTGGGGCGATCGTGTTGGTGATCCCCGAAATTCCCAACACGCGCATGCCCCCATGCCTGGCCACGATCGTTTCCGGCGCCGTGGACATGCCAACCGCATCTCCACCAATCATGCGAATATAGCGGCAATCCGCGGGGGTCTCAAAATAGGGCCCGGAAATGCAGGCGTAAATGCCTTCCCTGATCCCAAGACCTTCCTGATCGCTGATTTTTCGTGCCAGCGCCAGCAATTCGAGGTCATAAATCTGGCTCATGTCTGGGAAGCGCGGGCCGAATTCATCCAAATTTGGCCCCACCAATGGGTTTTGCCCAGCCATCGGCAGCAAGTTGAGCTGATCAGTGATCAGCATCAAATCGCCAGCCTTAAAGTTAACGTTCAAGCCTCCGGAGGCATTGGTGATGATCAATATTTTGATGCCCAAACGCTGCATCACGCGAACAGGCAAGCCCAGTTTGTTCACTGGATGCCCTTCATAAAAATGGGAGCGCCCCTGCAAAACTAATACGTTCTTTCCCTGCAGCTTGCCGATAACAAGCCGGCCTTTGTGGCCAAGGACTGTCGAAACCGGCCAATTGGGGATCTGGTCGGTCGGAATGATTACCGGGTTTTCAACCGCGTCGGCCAAGTCGCCCAGGCCAGAACCTAAGATTAGTGCAATTTCAGGGATAACATTTATTCTCGATTTTACAAACGTGGCAGCGGCGTCAATTTGCTGCATGGTGATGAAATCAGTCATGGCATTTCCTCTCAATAATTGTTGATGCGATTATATCATCCCATATTTCCTGCTCCCGGGTTGACCGCCAGCAATGAATCAAAAATGCCCATAACTCGAACTTGAAGATTACAATTAACTCTCAGGATAAACCATCAGCATGAAGTTTCAACAAAACAAAACATTTAGTCATCAATTAATTAACCTGCACGCGTCATCTGGGATGTGTGCCAGTTTCCTTGCTTACGGCGCCACACTTTACAGCCTGTTGGTGCCAGACCGTCACGGCAACTTGATCGATGTCGTTCTTGGCTATCGAGATTTGTCGCGCTACCAAAAGAATCCGGACTATTTTGGCGCCACCATTGGCCGCAACGCCAACCGAATTAAAGGCGGACAGTTCGAGCTGAACGGCGCCTCATATCAGCTCGCCAAAAACGATGGCGAAAACAACTTGCATTCAAACCCGGGCGGCTTCGATAAACACCTCTGGCAGGCTGAAATTTTTGCGCGCGACTATGTCAAGGGTGTTCGTTTCAGCCTGGTCAGCCCGGCTGGAGATTGCGGCTTTCCGGGAAACTTACGCGCCTGCGTCACCTATACCCTGCATGACGACAACTCGCTTGAGGTTCTTTACCACGCTACTTGCGATAACGACACGCTTTTCAATCCCACGAACCACGCTTATTTCAACCTTGATGGCGAGGCCTCGGGCAATGCCATGAATCAGCTGTTGTGGATTAACGCCAGCCGTTATACCCCTGTAGATGAAAACCTGATCCCAACCGGCGAAATTGCGCCCCTTGACGGCACACCATTAGATTTCAGGTGTGAAAAAGCGATCCAAAAAGATCTGAAGGCCGAATTCGAGTCCATGCGCGCCGCCAGAGGCTTCGACCATAATTATGTGCTCAATGATCCTGGCAAGCTCCGTCCAGTCGCTACCTTGCGTTCGGAGCTCAACGGAATAAAAATGACCCTCATTACTGACCGTCCGGGGCTGCAGTTCTATTGCGGAGGAGTTCTAGACGGGTCAGCGATCGGCAAGTCTGGCAAGCCTTATCAACAGTATGCTGGTGTTTGCCTTGAGACCCAAACCTTTCCTGACGCCATACATCACCGCAATTTTCCTTCGCCTATTCTCAAAAGCGGCGCAGTGTTCGAGACTCATACGATTTTTCATTTTGAAACTCTTCTTATCTGACAACGCATTGCGCTTAATCACAAACCAGCATTAAACAAATAACCGCCCCAATCGGGGCGGTTATGCTGCAAATCACTTTTAATTAGCCATGTTTGGCTTCAAAATCTTTCAGGAATTCAACCAAAGCCTGCACACCTTCCTTGGGCATAGCGTTATAAATTGACGCGCGCAGGCCGCCCACGCTCTTATGACCCTTGAGGTTATCGAATCCAGCCGCCTTGGTCGCGGCGACCACTTCGGCGTCCAGTTCAGCGCTTTCAGTGACAAACGGAACATTCATCAGCGAGCGATCCTTGGCTGCAACCGTGCCCTTAAACATCTTGGATTGATCGAGGAAGTCATAGAGAATCGCCGCTTTTTCCTGATTCATCTTATTCATTACTTCCAACCCGCCAATGCTCTTTAGATACTTGAACACTTTGCCGCAAATATAAATCGCCCAGCAGTTGGGAGTGTTGTACATGGAATCATTTTTGGCATGGGTATCATAGCGCATATAAATCGGAATGTTGGGGTCAAGATCTTCCCTGATCAAATCTTCGCGAATGATCACAATCGCCAACCCGGCAGGACCAACATTCTTCTGGACACCGCCAAAAATCAGGCCATACTTTGAGACATCAACAGGTTTTGACAGGAACATCGAAGATTGATCCGTTACTAAAACCTTTCCTTTAGTGTTCGGCAGCTCCTGATAAGTAGTGCCATGAATGGTTTCGTTTTCGCAGATATAGACATAGTCCGCGTCTTCAGAAATGGGCAGGTCAGACACATCCGGGATGTACGAATAGCCTTTATCGGCGCTCGAAGCGATAAGACGAACCTCACCAAATTTTTTTGCCTCGTCAAAGGCTTTCTTTGACCAGGAACCAGTCACAATATAATCAGCGACACCGTTTTTCATCAAATTCATGGGGATCATGGAAAACTCGAGCGTCGCGCCGCCCTGGATGAACAATACTTTGTAATTGTCAGGGATGCCCATCAACTCGCGCAAATCGGCTTCCGCCTGGTTGGCGATTTCAATAAAGACCTTGCTGCGGTGGCTCATTTCCATCACACACATGCCCGAGCCTTTGTAATTCATTAACTCATCCCGCACCTTTTCAAGCACTGGCTCAGGAAGCATGCTGGGACCTGCTGAAAAGTTAAAAACCCGACCGTATTTCATTATCAATCACTCTCCTTTAGTTTTGATAGTGCTTCTGTTCGCAAGGTTATTATACCTGAGGGTGCTTAAGATTGAGAAAACCCACACAAATTATTTAATAGTGTTAAAACGAATCAACCACCGTGAACGGTCGTTCATGGCTCAAAACAACTCCTGCTTCAAGGTATCCACAGATCAAAAAACTCTCTCGAGGTCAGTTCGAAATCCAGCAGTTCCACCTGGCAGCTGTCAGGTTGGATCAATACCAGCCTTCTGGACTGCCAATCCACACCAACTGTCTTGCCAAGCGCCCAGTTTTTATCAGCAGCGAGCACACTAGCATTGGGGAATAACTGCTGAAGCCGGATTTCACCGGTCAGACGTGCGTAAATCGAAAGCTCTCCACGCCTGGCAGCTGTCACCCAAAAAAGCTCGTTTTTTGCTTCCTGATTGGCCTTAATCATGAAGTTTCGGTCTGAAGTCGACAAAAGTTCGCTGGACTGATGGGTCATCAGGTCATATTCATTCAAGGTGGCAGAGGTGTCATCCGGAAAATAATTTTGTTTATAAAACAAAGCTTTGCCATCAGCGCTCCAACCGATATTGCTGATTTGTCGGTCTTCAACCAACAATTCTTGACCCGAACCATCCAAATTGACCACTGCCAGGCCGATCTGCTGAGTTGGCGCAGTGCTAATATAACTTAAACGCGTTCCATCCGGTGACCAACTAATGTTATATCCGCTGACACCGCTCAGAATTCTGTCACTGTCGCTTTCAATCTCATGAATATGGATCAGCTGGTCAGCCCCGGAATAAGCCACAGTGCGGCCATCAGGCGAAAACTCGCCCCATGTTGCGTTGATCGCGATCAGCTGTTTCTCAGTGTTGGCAGCATTGTAAACAAACAGTCCGTACGTGCCTTTTTCCGGTATCGGTTCATAGATTAATAGCTGGGCTTCTTTTAAATCAGTGACGGGTTGGGCAGAATCAAGTTTTTCTTCATCCAATACGCAAACCTGAAGCCCATCAGCGGAACTCGCCATCGATGTATGAGGCGTCGCTGGTGCCCAATCTATTTCCATCGCCATTTCTTCACCGCGCCAGCTCACGTTGAACAATTGAATATGCACCAACCCAACAGGCAGTGATTCTTGCACCGGGATAACCGTGTAGGTGCCTTGTTCCCGATCAATAATATAATCCGACCAATTAGCCGGCTGCTCAATAACCTTGATGTCAAACATACTGAGCTCGGCGTTGAGTTTGAACTGGTAAGCATACAATCCGATTTGGGTTCGCGAGACATTCAACAATCTCACCGATCTGCCATTGATTTCCATATCCTGGTTTATTTCCAGCGCTTGTCCATATGGAGGGATGAGCGCTGTATCAATTGCGAATGGAGTGCCCAGACTGATCGGATCCATCTGCGCCGACCATCCGACATAGGACAATGTCAGCGGATACGCCACATCTCGCGCGTCAAATTCAATTAACCAGCCCAATTTATTTTGTGACCTGCCAGCCAGTTCTTCCAGCAATTCTCTCGCTTTTTCCGGATACGTCGTGGCCACGAGCCTTCCATTGGCATCTCTGACCACCACCTGCGGTGATGTCCAGTACGGGCTCGTCACTTCTGACATATTCAGTGCAAAGGTGCCCCCGAGGATATAGCCCGTCTCAGTCTCAATGATTTTTTCAACTCTGAAATTATGCTCCCCGACAGTTCGTAAAGGTTTCTCATTTACTGGCTCAACAGTCGCACCCTGAGTCTGCTCCACCACAACTACGGGCATTAAAGGCACAGCTGCATCCGCGGCGATAAACTCAATCGGTAATCGCCAATCGACTGGGACGGTGCCAGTGATTGTGTCGTGGATGCAGGGCAGCACGAAAATTGCAGAATCGACATCCTGCGGGATGGCTTCATATACACCCAATTGCTGCATTTCAAACCGTCCGCCATCCACGCTTTCGATCCACGGCATCTCCTTACAGTCTCCGGGTTTTTCGTGCTCAGGGTAGGCCTCTCTCGGCACTCCAGAGACTCTGAAATCCAGCTTGGTCTTAGTCGCGTCCAAAACCGCTGCCGCCACTTCAACTGTGATACCCTCCCTGATTTGGCTAACTGGTTCTTTCAAGACCCTGATAGCGGTGGTGGTATCCACCAAACCAAGTTGTGGGTTGTAGCCCAGCCAAGACCTGACTTGCGCAAGCACTTTTTGAGGACCAACAGCGAGAACGACCGCCACGATAATCACCAAAACAACCAGACCAAACCGCCATACCCACCCAAATCGGGATGTCGATCGCAGAGCCATGCTTGACTGACCTTGTTTCATCATCGATTTCCATAACCCATTCACAAACCCAGGTTCAGGTTGGGGCAAGTCTATGTTTGATCGGAGAGCCTCTTCAAACTCAACAACGGATCTAATATTTTTCATCTTTCAACTCACTTTGCGCGTACAGGTGGTCCAACAGACGATAATAATTGCGCTTGACCGTCGATTCGTTCATCCCAAGCAGCTCTGCCATCTCCCTGAAACTCATCTCGGCCGCAAAACGCAGCCTTAGCAGTTCAATTTCTGCTTCGCTTAAATTCCCGGTTAGTTTGGATAGCAACAGCCTTTGATCACTCGTCAATTTCTCATCGGAATCAGCCAACAAGCTGCTTTCTTCGAACAAATCGAGGCACATCATGCGGCTGTTGCGACGAAAGTGGTCAGTCACCTTGCGACGCGCGATCGTGAAAAGCCACGACACAAACTTTTCAGGTTCTCTTAATTGCGATAGGACCTGCATGGCGGTCAAAAACGTCTGTGAAGTCAGGTCTTCCGCATCAGCCTGATTGCGGGTCATGCTATAGATATAGCGATATACCCGTGTCACCCAGGCTTGATAAAGCGGTTTGAAAGCTGCCAGGTTGTTCGTGGCATGTCTTACCTGTCTTGCCAATCCAGTTTGATCTTGTCTCTGCGGCATCAGAATCTCTCAGCTCAAGTCCATAATACGTCTATAGGTATCAGTTTTATAATCATCTGATAGATAGACGCAGGTTAATCTGTTTTAGTTATTAATAAGCATTTCCAATCCAAACATATCGCCTTGATTGTAACGAGAACTTTGACGGTTCATCTGAGACCAGACGTCAAGGTTCCTCTAACATTAATGTCGATCTGATAACTGTCGCGTAAAATAAAGTAATTATGTTTGAAGTAACAGGCAAGTACGGCACGGCGAAAGTTTTTTCGATCAATCGCGATGCCAAGGCAGTCGATCAGATTCAGACCCTGATGGATCAGCCTTTTATTGCTGGCTCAAAGGTGCGGATTATGCCTGACTATCATTGGGGCGCGGGCTGCACGATCGGATTTACAGCGAACTTGGGCGATTACATCATTCCCAATTTAGTGGGCGTGGACATCGGCTGCGGCATGTATGTTGAGTCGCTCGGCAAAGTAAATTTTGATCTGAAAGAATTTGATCACGTTGTTCACAAGATTCCGGCTGGCTTTAAATCCTGGAAAAATCCAGTCGCCAGCGTTGACTTCATGCGTGAGCTGATCGCATGGCCGGAGATAAAAAACTCGGTGATCGACGTTCAGGTCGGCACACTAGGCGGCGGCAACCATTTCATCGAACTCGACCGCGATGAAGAAACCGGTGAAATTTATTTGGTTATTCACTCCGGCAGCCGCAATATCGGCAAGCAAATCGCCGAACACTATCAAAGGATTGCCGAGCGCGCATGCAAAGCAGATGTACCCAGACAGCTCAAATACCTGACAGGTGAAGAAGCGGCCATGTACCTGCATGACATGGCCCTATGCCAGCGTTACGCGGCTTTTAACAGGCAAACCATCTGCACCTTGATCAGCGACCATTTTGAAGTCAACGGCGACTCTTTTCAGACGATACACAACTATATCAACCCACAGGATCACATCATCCGCAAAGGCGCGGTTTCCGCGAGAAAGGACGAACGTCTGATCATTCCATTAAATATGCGCGATGGTTCAATTCTCGCCACCGGAAAAGGCAATCCCGACTGGAATTATTCCGCCCCGCATGGCGCCGGCCGCCTTCTCGGGCGCAAAGAGGCCCAACGCACCCTGCGCATGGACGAGTTCAAGCGCAGTATGAAAGGCATCTTTTCCACTACGATCGCCGCCGACACGCTCGACGAAGCCCCGCTGGCTTATAAACCTGCCCGAGAGATCCTCGACGCTGTCAACGACACAGTCGCCATCGAAGCCTGGCTGAAGCCGATTTACAATTTCAAGGCAGGCCGAGAGTAAGCGCATAAGAGACCAGCCATATATAACAACCAACCCCTGTCAACACTCAGACAGGAGTTGGTTGATCGTTAGGAGCAGACGAAATTTGAACGTTAGATTTCTTTGAGCGCTTTATGCACTGCCGCGTACATAACAGCAATACCAGTTGCTAAAGCAGACTCATCAATATCAAATTTGGATGTGTGAGCAGGGGCAATCATCCCAGAATCTGGGGTAATCCCCAGCCAAAAATAACTGCCTGGCACTTCTCTTAAAAAATATGCCAAATCATCTCCAGCCATCAGAGGAGTGGTTGATTTGACTTTGTCAGCGCCGATCGCTTCAATCGCCGCAGCTTCGACAATGGTCGTGGCTCTGTTATCGTTGACCAGCGCAGGATATCCATGCTCATACTTGAGATCGACACTCGCGCCATAAGTAGAGGCTATTCCTTGGGCAACTTTAAGAATCATATCTGGGAATCGCTCAGATATTCCGGGGTCAAGCGAACGGCACGTCCCTGTCATGACTACTTTGTCTGCGAGAATATTAAACTTGGTTCCGGCATTTATCGTCCCAAAGGAAATCAGAGCACTCAACACAGGATCAACCTGCCTTGTCATCATCACATGCAACGCCATAATGATTTCCGCAGCAATCGGAATCCCATCAACTCCTTTATGGGGTGCGGAGCCTCCCCCGCCCTTACAAGTCAATGTCAAAGTGAATTGATCTGATGCGGCCAGAAACTGACCGTAATGAATTCCCACTTCTCCAGCTTTATTCTCAGTAGCGTGATGAAGCGCAAAAATCATATCAACTTTCGGGTTTTCCAAGACACCTTTTTCGATTAAGGTCTTAGCCCCGCCCGGCGGCGTTTCTTCTGCTGGCTGAAAAATGAACTTTACATTTCCGGCGATCTGATCTCTTTCTTTAGCCAACAACTTTGCCGTCGCTAAAAGAACAGCAGCATGCGCATCATGAGCACAGGCATGCATCACACCGGATCTTGTTGATTTATAGAGTACATTAGCCTCCTCCTCAATCGGAAGTGCGTCAATATCTGCTCTTAGTCCAATTGTTGGCCCCGGCCTCGATCCTTTTAACAAGCCCACAGCGCCCGTGAAATCATCCCAATTGGTAACCTCTAGGCCAAAACTCTCTAATTCTTTGACGATGAATTTCGTCGTTTCGATTTCCTTGAACGAGAGTTCAGGGTTTTTATGAATTCTTCTACGAATATCGATTGCGTATTTTTCGACCGTTTTTGCTAATTCAAAAGGCTTCACTTGCTATGCCTCAACTTTCTTTTGTTTATTCACCACATACTTAAAAATGAAATACGCGGGAATACTTGAAGCCATCAGGAGTAGTCCCTGGCCCATATACTTTGGATCCACTAATGTGACCAGGTAGCCTGTGATCAACACCGCTAACAGGGTCGTAACAGGATATCCCCACATCTTCAGGGGACGTTCCGCGTCTGGTTGTTTCTTCCGCAGCACGATCAAAGAGATAGCAACCACACACTCCAGGCTTCTTGAGACAAACACGCCCATCAAAAGCAGGCTCATAAAGGTGCCAGTCCAAATAAAGAAGATGGCTGCCACTGTGAAAATGATGATGGAAATATATGGAGTCTCATATTTGGGGTGAAGTTTTCCAAAGAATTTGAACAGCAGATTTTCACGCGCCATCGCGAATGAAACTCTCGGCAGGCCCATCACGCTCGAGTTCAAAGATCCGAAAATCGAAATCAACGCCCCTAGAGAGACAATTGCACCTCCGATAGGCCCAAAAATCGCCAGGGCAACATCAGCGACAGGTTTTTCTGATGCCGCAAGAGTTGCCTGAGGAACATTACCAATTGAAACGATATTAATCAGAACATTAACTAAAATAACAATCCCCATGCCGATTACAGTAGCTAATGGCAAATTTCTCTTTGGATTCTCAACCTCTTCACTCATATAAGAAAGAACGTAATATCCGCCAAAAGCCAATACTGCGGGAACCGCGGCCTTGAATGTGGCCGACCATCCAGCTTCTCCAACAACCGGTTGAAAGTTAGCGCCTTTGATGGTAAACAACCCTCCGATAATAACCAAACCTAAGGCTGCGAGTTTACCAACTGTAAAAATGTTTTGAATCTTCGAGCCTTGTTTGACGCCCAACACATTCATTGCTGCCAGGAAGAGCACAATAAGAGAACCGATGATTCTGCTGCCGGTTAAGCTGATATCAGGAAAAAAATACCTGAGATAGTTGATGAACCCCAACGCAAGCATTGCGATAACCGGCATTAAGGATCCAAAGATCATCGACCATCCATACAGAAATGCGGCCATCTCACCAAAAGCTTCTTTGATGAAAACATATGCCCCTCCGGCTTTTGGGAACATAGGTGACAATTCTGCGTAGACAAATGCGAACATAGTTGCGGCGAACCCCGCGATTACCCAGGCAAGCAGGTTCGGCCCAGACCCACCCGCAGCAGCTGCAACTTTTCCAGGTGTGTTAAAAATACCCGATCCAATTACAGTACCAACGAGAATCATAATGGCAGAAAAAAGACCCAACTGCCTCTTTAACGATGAACCCCCATTTGATGGAACATCCTTGTCAGACATATTATTACTCCTATTAAATTAATTTGGATGGAATTGCAATATCATCCTATCGCGTAAGTGAGCGATCGATCTATATCATGTGATACAATAAACTGGGTATATATGCAAAATCACACAAAAGAAACTAAAAACAAATACCTTAATGATGACGAAATAGGTCCTGTTATCCAGATAAATCCTATCTCAGGTCTATTGCAGCGCTTTGCTTCGATGGGCATGGAAAAAATATTCAAACCAGGAGATGTCTTATTTTATCAATCCGACATTGTAGAAAAAATATTTGTGATCGAATCAGGGTCGGTGGATCTCTCAATTACATACACGAACGGCACCAAAAAGACCATAACACATTGCTCGGATGGGGTGATCTTAGGCGAAATGGCCTTATTTCACGAATACAAGAACGTCAGCGAAGCCGTCGTAAAGGAGCCATCCAGGATATTTGTTGTAGAGATAAATAAAGTTCGCGAAGCGTTTTGCGAGGACACAACCTTTGCCAAATTGCTCTATAATTCGATTTCTGCGAAGCTGCAGTTGATTACGAACCAGCTTGGGATCATGATGCTGGAATCGATCCCTTCTAGAATCGCGCATGTCTTATTAGATTTTCACCAGGAAGAGATTCTATTAACTCATGATGAAATTGCCTCATTAGTGAAATGCTCACGCGTCTCTGCCACACGCCACTTAAGACGGCTTACAAAACAGCGCATTATCGCTAACCAACGTGGCAGAATCATTATTGTGGATAGAGCGGCCCTCGCAGAATTAATATAATTCCTAGCGGAACGCCACTTTACATGTTTAGTGATGGAAATTGTTCTAGATTTAGGAGGGTTTAATAATTACCTTATAAGTCTCGAAGATCTTCTTCAATAGGAACATTAACCAGTTTTGATTCTTAAAAACGACAAGGCCGGGATTTGCCTGTGCCCCAAAAAGGGTAAACCCAAAACCAATGGCTTCGAGGAAGCTAATCAATTCAGGAAACAAGTTAGTTTAATGGAATTAATTAAAAGTGGCGAGGCTGGGATTTGAACCCAGAACCAATGGCTTATGAGTCCACTGCTCCACCGTTGAGCTACCTCGCCAACATGCCCATCGATATTACCTGAATCACTCCCAAATGTCAACCGGAATTATGTGAGGGGGTGTGAGGGGGTGTGAGGAGGCCAGCACATGGTATACAGTTTACAAGCTATAGCTACACGGGGACCGAGATCGATGACTGGCGCTATGAAAAACAGACATTGAGGTAACCGCTAACCAAAGATACCACCCCTAAAACAGCCGGAAACTGATACACATCGGATCATCAAACTAAAACTCTACATTTTCCAATCCAATTCCATACAATCATTATAATTAAGTCATGCCGACTTCTAATGAAATTCAACGCTGGTTTCCCTCGCCTTCACGCGAATTTATCAAGCGGGTTTGGAAAGCGGTGCCCGAAAAAGACCGCAGTCCGCTTGAAGAGACCTTCAAAGGTCTGCCGCTCGATCGCAACCCGCTCAACATGCTGATTGACTTGGCGATTGTCCACTACAAAACAACTTTCGGGAAATCACGCAAGGTTGCCATTATCGGCCCAACCAATGTTGGCAAGTCGACGCTTTTTAATCAGTTCGTGCGTGCCAAATCTGATCAGGCTGTTGTCAGTCCCATCCCGGGCACAACGCGCATCAACCAGGAAGCGGACGCGGGCATCTTCGCCATGATCGACACACCCGGCGCGGACGCGGTCGGCGCGGTAGGTGAAGCCGAATGCGAAGCCGCCTTTGCTGCCGCGAGAGAAGCTGACTTTCTGATCCTCATGTTCGATGCCTTGCAGGGCGTCAAACAAACCGAACTCGACCTTTATGAGAATCTGTTGGCGCTTAAAAAGCCTTTTATCATCATTCTTAACAAGATTGATCTGACGCGTAAGTTCAAGAACGAAGTGGTCGCCAAAGCGGCTGAAAACCTTAAGGTAAACCCGGAAGAGATACTTGCCGTTTCGGCTCTGAAAGGCGAAGGCCTATCCAACATTCTGATGTCAATCATTGCCGCGGATCCGAGCCTGACGGTCTCGATAGCGCGCGCCTTGCCGCAATATCGCCAGAAAATCGCCTGGCGCGCGATCATTACCTCCGCCTCGCTGGCAGCTGCCATCGCCCTAACTCCCCTGCCGGTGATCGATTTCATCCCATTATCGGCCACTCAGATTGGTTTGGTGCTGACAATCGCGCGCATTTACGATTACAAGATTACCCCCGCCCGAGCCAAAGAACTCATCGGCACCTTCGGACTGGGTTTGCTCGGGCGCACGCTCTTCCAACAGCTTTCCAAACTCGGCGGCGTTCCCGGCTGGCTGCTCTCTTCGGCAATTGCTGCCTCGATGACTGCCGTGATGGGCTATTCTTCCATGCTCTGGTTCGAAAAAGGTGAAAGGGTCAGCGCCAAAGCCATGACAGAAATGAGCAAGAGGCTGACCTCCATTATGCTGACCAAACTCAAGGCTGTTTTTAAACGCAAGCCTTCGAAGCGCAAGATGGAAAGCGCAGTGAATGAGATTCTTTCTGAGTCTGAGCTTGAGGATTCTCTGACTGAGTAAACCCGCAGGCTGTTGATCCAGCTGTCGAATAGATCCATAAAACATAAGGACGCATCGAGTGCGCCCTTACATAATTAAGCTAATTAGCTAAGAATAATCAAATCAGACCGATTTCCTTGCCAATCTTGCCAAAAATATCCAAAACCATTTCAAGTTGTGATCGTGTATGTGTAGCCATATAACTCGTGCGCAGAAGCTGGCGCCCTGGCGAGGTGGCTGGTGAGATCACCGGGTTGACGAACACGCCCGCGTCAAACAATTTGTGCCAGGCATAAAAAGTACGTTCGTTATCGCCGATGATAATCGGGATAATCGGCGATTCAGAATGACCAATGTTAAACCCCATGCTCTTGTAACCTTCGCGCATGAAGAGCGCGTTTTCTTCCAACTGTTTAATTCTTTCAGGTTCAGTGCGCATGATATCGAGCGCTGCCAATGCCGTCGCTGTATTGGCGGGCGGGATGCTGGCGCTGAAGATTAAACTGCGTGCCTTATGTTTGATGTAATCAATCACATCATGCTGGCCAGCTACAAAACCGCCAATGGAAGCGAACGACTTGCTGAAAGTTGACATGATCAGATCAACATCTTCAGTCACGCCGAAACTGGCCGCGGTTCCCCTTCCGCCGCCTAACACACCCATAGCATGGGCATCATCCACCATCAACCTTACCCCATACTTCTTACAAAGCGGAATGATCTCGGGTAATGGCGCGATGTCGCCTTCCATGCTGAACAAACCGTCCACTACCAACAATTTTCCAACTTTTTCGGGCAGGTGCGCCATGACATATTCGAGCTGCTCAATGTCATTGTGTCGATAGCGCTCAATTTTGCCGCTGCTTAAAATCGCGCCGTCATAGATGCTGGCGTGGTCTTCTTTATCGAGAATGACAATATCACCCCTGCCGACGACAGCGCTGATTGTGCCTAAATTAACCTGCATGCCTGTCGAGAAAACCAACGCGGAATCCTTGCCCGTCCACTCTGCCAGTTCACGCTCAAGCTGCTCAATGATTGTCATGTTGCCGTTTAAGAACCGTGAACCAGTACACGAGGTGCCATATTTTTTGATAGCATCCATCGCCGCCTGCCTGACTTTAGGATGAGTGGTCAATCCGAGATAGTTATTTGAGCCACACATAATAATGCGTCTGCCTTTATAGACCACTTCAGTACCTTCGTTGCGATCGAGCGGAATAAAATAGGGATAAAAACCCCCAGCTTTGGCTAATTTGACGTCCTGGAAATCAAAAGCTTTCTTAAAAATATCCATAACACCTCACGATACATTATTAATTAATAAAACCATTGAAACGATTTAGTTGCGTTTGGATTATAACTGAATATACTTGATTTCATTCCGCTATGTTGACACCGCTATGTTGGAGTGAATATTGCAACCATTACGCTGTAACTATTCAGAAAGAGACGGTAAAGCCATGAAAAAAATCGCTATTCTTATCGGATTAATTCTGTTGTTGACCTCTTGCAATCTGCCACGTGCCAAAGTTGACCCGTCCATCGCGGTCGCCACCAACGTTGCCTTTCAGTTGACCAATGCGCCAACCGCTACTGCCATCCCAGATCTGAATCAAGGCATCTCCAGCGTCACTACCCCAGAGCCTATTAATTCTGAAGAGCCAGCGGCTCCGACAGAGCTGCCCACAGAGGTTCCAACCGAAACGCCAACCGCGACAGCCGAACCAACCCCCGTGCCATCCACCGATGACCCGGCAACGCGTCTGGGTGAGGCAAGTAAAGTCGAAGAATTCAATCAGGCGACAGGCGCCTGGAGCTACGAAGATGATTGGTTCATAGTCAACATCAGCGGTGGGCAGATGCACTTCTATTCGAAAGGCACTCCTTATTGGAACAGCTGGTACACCACTAAGCCTGAAATCAAGAATTTTTACCTTGAAGCGGTGCTTTCTATGGTGAACTGTGCGGGCAAAGACCGCATTGGCCTGGCTTTCAGAAATACAGACAATCAGTTTTATATCGTTGGACTGACCTGCGATGGTACCGTCGGAATGAATCGATACACCGCGGAAAACCGCGTTGTGGAAGTGCTCGCGTATCAGCCCAGCGATAAACTCAATCCTACCAACCAGGAAAACCGCATCGGCGTTTTGGCAAATGACTCTGATTTTCAAATTTATGTCAACGGTCACCTTGTCGCCCAAGTTAGCGACCACTCACTGCCTGATGCTGGCACATATGGTTTCGTTTCCATGTCGACAGGAACGGTCAACATGGAAACATCGATCGAAACCCTGCGATATTGGATATTGCCTTAAACATGCGTGCGACTCCAACACCCTCGATGATACAATCAAGGGTGTTATTTACTATTGGAGTGAAATGAGTCATCGTTATTTCAAACATCCAGAGCTGGATGGCAGCCCCTTTACTATTGAAGCGGGGGAACCTGCCGTCTTACTAATTCACGGCTTCACTGCTACTACTTCCGAAGTGCGTCCCCTCGGTAAACATCTGCACTCTAAAGGCCTTACAGTCAGCGCGCCGCTGCTCGCAGGTCACGGCACTCATCCTGACGATCTAAATGCCAGCCGCTGGCAGGATTGGTATGAAAGCGCCGAGAAAAGTTTCCTTGATCTACGGAGGGAACATGCCAAAGTTTGGGTAGCTGGAGAATCAATGGGCGGACTGCTCGCGCTGATGCTTGCTGCGAAATACCCGGAAATAAACGGCTTGCTGCTCTTCGCGCCGGCCTTGAAGGCCAATCTGGTCTGGAGCGCGCCATTCTTGAAGCATTTCATGAAGTATATCCATAAAGGCAAAGGCGACCCTAATCTGGCCTGGAGCGGCTATAACGTCTATCCCACCCGCGCGATGGAGCAATTATTGGCTCTGCAAAAAGTCGCCCAAAGCTGCCTCAAACAAGTCACCCAACCTGCCCTGATCGTCATGTCGAAACAGGATCGCAGCGTGCCATTCAAAACGACGAGTCGCCAATTAATGCGGGACATCAACTCAACAGACAAGAAGCTGGTTGTCCTCGAGGATTCTCCCCACGTTATCTTGCTGGCCAACCGACAGCAGGAAGCCCAAACAGCCGCCTGGCAGTTTTTAAGCCAGCGGATCTCAGCATCACAAACGGTTAACAGATATTAACCTCTTATACGGACATTTAATGTTCTGATCAGTTGACTATCTACATTCGAGGTTGTATACTTCGGGGTTCGTCCTAGTGTTCTTAAGGGCGAATTATTGGAGTTATTGTGGCCCAAAAAGCGCATACCTATCCCCCATGCGATATGCAATGTGTGATCAGCAGCAAACCGCTGATCAGCCTTTGGCATTTAATCAGCGGCTTTCACTGGCAGTATTTTGGCGCGACTTTCTTTGCCGGCACTGCCGCGCTGGCGCGCACCGGAGTCAACCTCTTTTTGGGTTATTTTATTGATCAGATCCTCATTAAACGTCAGTACGGCACCAAGCTGATCGAAGCTGCTCTCATCTTTGCGGCCCTGATTGCCGGCCAGGCTTTTTCATCCTTCATGAGTGGCAAGTTGGCCGCTCAGACCGGTGAAGGCAGCACCCGCCGCCTGCGCGATTACCTGTTTAATCACATCCAACGGCTCAGTTTTGCCTATCATTCCGAAGCGAAAACTGGTGATTTGCTTGAACGAGCTACTTCTGATGTGGACACTTTACGTCGCTTTTTCTCCGATCAGGCTATCGGCATTGGCCGCATCACGCTGATCTTCATCATCAATCTCACCGCCATCTACCGCATAAACCCCAGACTGGCCGGCATCTCCGTTGTCATCGTTCCAGTCATCCTGGTAGTTTCGCTGTTGTTCTTCAAGCAGCTTTCCAAATCATACGCTTCCTACCAGGAACAGGAAGCTGTCCTTACCACCAACCTTCAGGAAAATCTGAGCGGCGTGCGTGTGGTCAAAGCTTTTGCCCGGCAGGGTTATGAGATTGACAAATTTGAAGGCAACAACGCTGAGAAACTGCGTCGCGGCGAGAAACTGAACATGATGCACGCGCTTTTCTGGCCTATTTCAGACCTGATTTGTGCCGCTCAGCAGATCACCAGCAGCTTCATAGCCGCATTAATGGCCATTGATGGTGTCATCACGGTGGGAAATTTCATCGCTTTCGCCGGCTTGTTAGGCTGGCTGATCTGGCCTGTTCGCAACCTCGGCCGACTCATTGTCGACACTTCCCGCGCTCTGGTGTCGTTCAAGCGCATCACCAACATTCTCAAAGTACCTGAGGAGAACTTGTTCATCGCCTCCTGCCAGCCGGAAAATGGCGTCAAAGGCGACATCAGCTTTGACCACGTCAGCTTTGAATACGAAAAAAACCATCCCGTCCTTCAGGATGTCAATTTCAGTTGCAAAGCCGGACAGGTTGTCGCGCTGCTCGGGTCAACCGGTTCGGGCAAGACGTCGCTTGTCAAGCTGCTTCCGCGCTTCTATGAGGTCACCTCTGGCCGTATTTTGCTCGATGGGGTTAACCTGAATGAATACTCGCGCGACTTTTTGCGCTCACAAATCGGAATTGTCGAACAGGAACCCTTTCTTTTTTCAGCCAGCATTCGCGACAATATCACCTACGGCATGAAACATGAAGTTAGTCAAGCCAAAGTAGAAGAGGTTGCGCGCGATGCAGCCATTCATGATGTCGTTGAGAGCTTTACCAATGGTTATGACACTTTGGTGGGTGAACGCGGCGTCACCCTTTCTGGCGGCCAGAAACAGCGTGTGGCTATTGCCCGCGCCCTGCTGATCAACCCGCGCATTCTTATTCTCGACGACTCCACTTCTTCAGTTGACATGGAGACTGAGGTGCAAATCCGTGCTGCGCTCGAAAATCTGATGAAAGACCGCACCACGTTCATTATCGCCCACCGCATCCAGAGCATTATGGACGCGGATCTGATCCTTGTTTTTGATCAGGGGCGCATAATTCAGTCAGGAACCCATGCTGAACTGCTCAGTCAACCCGGCGCGTATCAGGAAATCTATGAGATTCAGACACGCATCGACAATGCTTTGCAAGAGGAAATCGACAATGTCAGCTTATTATGATGAAAACGAACTCGATGACAACGTCCCTCTGAGCGGTAGCCTCCTGCACAAACTTGGCGGCGTTATCAAACCGCACTGGAGAACTCTCCTGGGTGGTGTCCTCGGCATCGCCCTGGTGGCAGTTGCCGACGCTGTTTTCACCTACCTGCACAAAGAAATTCTCGATGCCGCCATCATCGCCGGCAACAAGACCGTTTTATGGAAGTTGTTCGAATACTATATCGCGCTGGTAGTTATCCAGTCTATCGCGGTGTTTCTCTTCGTCTACTTCATCGGTTTACAGGGCGAGCGCATCCGCTACGACCTGCGGAAGAAGCTCTTTGATCACCTGCAGAGGCTCTCCCTTTCCTATTTCAGCAAGACTCCTCTGGGCTGGATCATGTCGCGCGTCACCTCAGACACTGAAAAAATGGGCGACCTGTTGACCTGGGGCATTGTAGACTCAACCTGGGCCTCCGTGAATATCCTCTTTGCCTCAATTTTTATGTTCATCATCAACTGGCGCCTGGCTATCCTCGTTGTGTTGAGTCTGCCTGTCATGCTTTTTGTGGCAATAAAATTTCGAAAGCGCATTTATTATCACTACCGCCTCTCGCGCAAAGCCAATTCGAAAATGACCGCGTCGATGAACGAGAATATTACCGGTGTGCGTGTGGTCAAAGCGCTGAGGCGCGAAGAGAAAAATCTCGAAAACTTCAAAGTACTTTCCAGCGATATGTTCAACTCGAGCTATCGGGCTGCTTTCTTATCCGCCTTGTTCCTGCCGACCATCCAGACCATCAGCGCCTTTTCACTGGCTATGGTGCTCTGGCAGGGTGGCATCATGGTTGAAAATTCCTTCATCACTATCGGCGGTCTGCAAGCTTTTATCTCCTATATCATGATGATTCTCTGGCCTGTGCAGGATCTGGCACGTGTGTATGCAGAAATGCAGAACGCTGTGGCTTCATCTGAGCGGGTTTTCTCTTTGCTCGAGACCATTCCCAGTATTACCGATTTTCCCGACACAGTTGAAATCACTTCGTTGCTTGGTGATGTTGATTTTCAAAATGTGTCTTTCCACTACGAAGATGATGAACCAGTCATCCGCGATCTTTCTTTCCACGTTCCGCAAGGCAATACTGTTGCCCTGGTTGGCCCAACCGGCGGAGGAAAGACAACCATTGTCAATCTTCTCTGCCGTTTCTATGAACCCAGTGAAGGTGTGATCCTGGTCAACGGCCAGGACTATCAGGACTTCAAGCTGAAGGATATTCAGTCCCGCATCGGTGTCGTGTTGCAGACGCCCCACCTCTTCTCCGGCACCATCCTTGAGAATATACGCTACGGCAGATTGGATGCGACAGATGCACAAATTGAAGAGGTCGCTAAACTTTCCGGCGCGCACGAGTTCATCACCAGTTTTGAACATGGTTACCAGCAGGATGTTGGTGAAGGAGGCAACCTGCTGTCAGTAGGTCAAAAGCAGCTGATCAGCATCGCTCGAGCCCTGCTCGCCAACCCAGACATTTTTGTGATGGATGAGGCTACTTCCTCTGTCGACACGCTGACCGAGGCGCTGATTCAGAAAGGTATGCATCAGCTGATGGAAGGCCGCACGAGCTTCATTATTGCCCACCGCCTCTCGACCATCAAACACGCTGATCAGATCATGGTCATCAACGCCGGTCGGATCGAGGAACAGGGCACTCATGAAACCCTGATGCGAGTTAAAGGTCATTATTACAATCTATACACACACCAATTCCGACAGGAACTCGAGACACGTTTAGATCCGTTCAACAGCAAAAACAATGAGGATTCCAGGAGAAACTGATCATGCAGCTCGCGGTAAATTTTTCCTGGCAGCTCGGTCAACTCCTGCAAGAAAACGCGATCACAGTTGATCTGATTAAATGCCCCGAATGGGCTGGAATGGTCAATTCAGCCTCCAAATTTGGGAAAGTGACCGTCCATTTCGAGATTGGTATAGGAAACGGCAGCGTCAAGAATCTTGATTTCGAGATGATCAAACGTTTTCTACGGACAACCGACACACCTCATCTAAATGTACATCTATTGGGTGATTCCACGCTAACCGCAGACTCCAAGCCTGATGAAATCAGGCTGCTTGATCGCTGGAAAATCGATATAGAATACTTAAAGCTGCGGCTTCCTGACCAGAACATCGTGGCTGAAAATCTTCCTTACCTGCCCACATATCCTGAAAACCGGATCTCAAGCCGCCCCTGGCTAATCCAGGAGCTGTTGACCAGTCAGGACATCGGCTTTTTATTGGATTTATCCCACCTGCGGATCACCGCCCATTATGAGAATTTGGATTTCAAAGCTTTTGCTTCTGAATTTCCGCTTGATCGAATAGAGGAAATGCATCTCACCGGCCTTAAGACCTATGCGAATTACCTCACTGATCACTTTGAAATGGGTAAAGAAGACTTTGCAGCCGCCCGCTGGGCAACCAGTCAAATCAAAGCTGGACTCTGGCAGAGTCCCAAAGTAGTTGCCTTTGAATATGGCGGCGCGGGTGATGTTTTTTCCTGGAGAAGCGAGATTTCTGTTCTGCGCGATCAAGTTCCCCAACTTTACGCTCTCATCCACAGCTGATCAGCTGACTCTGCTTACATTATTATACAAGGTGCGCAGCCTGGACTTTGTTTCGTCAGCAAGTCTTGGGTCCTCGAGGACTCTCTGAGAGGGTGTTTTCGCCTGATCATAATGTTTGCGTATTACGCCCTGTTGATTGGTTTTGCCGATCAACTTTTCTACTGGCTGAAAGAGATTGACGAAGAAGCGTAATTCCGCATAGATCGAGGTGAACAGGTGCAGTTCCGCCAGGGTTTCGAAACGATCGTAACCCACCGTATGACACACCACAGACCTTTTTTGTTCGACATGGGCCAGGTCGTTCTTGTGATAAGGTCTTCAACGGGTAAAAGCGATCTGCTTGTCTAAACAATAGCGGTAGAGCATATCGTTAATGAACTTTGAGCCATGATCAGAATCAGACCAAGCAAAGGGAAAGGTAATTGTTCTTCCAGGTTTTTGATTGCCTGAAAAGTTGCCGTCTGGGTCTTATTGAGCAAAGCCAGGCATTCTGTCAGCCAGTCGCCAGATCCGTGGCAGTCAGCGTATTCAGGCAGTTACCTGTCGTGGTCTCTCCACAATGGGCTACCAGGTCAATCTCCAAAAAGTTGGGCTGCTGTTCATCCCAAGGCGTGTAAATTCGGACGGGGATCTGTCGCTTGAGTAAGGTGCCGGGTTTCGTAGTCGAAAGTTCCCGTCTCTTCTCTGTGATGCGAGCTGGCCGCAAACGCTGATCGATGGTGGCTCTGCTCATGCTCAATATTTGTGCTTTCTGCTCCCTGCTCAAACTTATCTCGCCACATTCTTCCAGTTTGCGTATCCACTCGGGCAGAAGTGGATGCGGGCGCTTTAAATACAGGCGCCCTCCCATCTCCCAGAGCTGCTCAAGTATCTGGATCGTTTCCCCAGTGTATCGCCGCTTGCGACCAGCCTTTTTCGACCTTTTGCTCTGACTGGGATGCCTCAATACCCTGATCGCATTTTTACGGTGATATCCCGTTGTCGCGGTCAATTCATCAAGAATGATCTACTTCTCTGCTTTGCTGGCTTTCAGGTAGCGTGCTCTGGTATGCTCAAGTATCTCTCTTTTACTTCGTCCACTCATCATAGGCTTTCTCACGGTTGCTTAATACCGAGATAGTTACTTTAATTGTGAGACAATGCGGTTTTCTAAGGCCCTCATCTCCTCAGCTATAATAGCTAAGACTTATAATGCAAGAACGAGGTGTTTATGACAAAACGTATCGGCATAATAACCGCGGGCAGCGACGCTCCGGGCGTCAACGCGGCCATTCGTGGCTTCGGGCGCGCTATTACCAATACATATAACTTCGATTTGGTCGGCTTTAAGGACGGCTTTCTCGGCCTGGTCGAAAACCGCGCCTTCGACTTGAGCGACAGCGCGCTATCGGGCATTTTAACCCTCGGCGGTACCATTCTCGGCACGAGCATCCAGCTGCCTGCTGCGATGCCCAAAGGCGATCAGATCCTCGACCTCACCAATCAGGCGGTTGAGACCTATCGAAAGCAAAAGCTCGATGCGCTTGTCTGCATCTGCGACCGCGCCACCCAGGAGGCCGCTTACCAGCTCAGCCTAGCCGGATTGAACATCATTACCATGCCCAAAGCCGCCGACAACGATATCCCCTGCACTGATAAGTGCATTGGTTTCGACAGCGCGCGCGAAATCGCCACCCAGGCCATCGACCGCCTGCATACGACCGCCAACGCGACCCACCGCATTATGATCGTCGAGTTGCTTGGCAACTCCTCCGGTTGGCTTACGCTTGGCGCTGGCCTCGCTTCGGGCGCTGACGTTATTCTCATCCCCGAGCTCCCATACGATATGGATATTGTCGTTGACGCCATCAACAACCGCCGCAAAAGAGGCCGCAATTTCTCGCTCATCGTTGTGGCTGAGCGCGCCCGCTCCCGCGAACTCGTCGACTTCATGGAGACCTCCGCTCGCCTGCGCGCCGCCAGAGAGGGCGACCAGGCCCGCGAACTTGAGCGTCTCGAAAACAAATATTCCGGCCAGACCATGCTGCTCGCCCGCCGTCTCGAAGAATCCACGGGTCTCGACTCACAGATCACCATCCTCGGCTCTCTCGTCAGGGGAGGCACTCCCACCGCTGCTGATCGCCTGCTCGGCACACAGCTGGCTGAATGGAGCGCCAAGATGGCCGCCGAAGGCCAGTTCGGCCGCATGGCTTGCCGACAGGATGGTGTCATGAGCAGCGTCCCGCTCGAGTCAATCGCCGGAAAAGGCAAACCCATTCCATCCGACCATGGCTGGCTGCGCAGCGCGCTTCAAGTTGGCGCTACTCTCGGCGTCGCCGAAATCGCGTAACTCGAGCTCAGCTTATTTCGAATAATAATCCTTACGGATCTGCGGCTCCCTCGCGATGCCCGCCTCAACGAGGTCCATCAGATTGTCAAACAAATCCTGCGTTAGCGGGTCAAAAGCGATGTCCACGCTGCCATTCGCTATTGCATTAGCCTTGTCTGCCATGCGGGCGATCAAATATTGCCCGATCTGATGATAAACCGATGCCAGGAAAAATGCTGCCATGTCTATATCGACCCACGGTGCAATATCATCATGCATAATCCCCTGCGTCAGAAAATCCCTGAAGCGTACCGTTGCGTCAGTCGCCTCCTGCTCCCCCGGTTCCGATTCATTCGCCAACGGATTCTCTAAAAATGCGTCTTGCTCAATTTTCGCCAGCTTCGGGTGCTTTAACTCAAACATCACCGCCACCTGGATCATCCATCGCAAATATCCAAAAGTGTCCATTACTGACGAAGGCGGCGTCATGTCCTTCACCATCTCGATTTTGCAGGTTTGCACGATGCTCAATATATGATTGTAAAGGTCGCGTTTGTCAACAAAATATTGATAAAATGACCCCTTTGCGATACCGGCTTTCGCTACGATTTGCGAAATTGACGCCCCCCGATAGGAGTTCGCCGCGAATTCATCAATCGCGACCGCTTCAATTAATTCACGTTTACTGACAGATAAATTAAAAAAAGTCTTTTTTGGCAAGGGGATTCTCCCATTTTTATGACTGAGCGGTCGTATTCTAAAGGACGTCCTTCGATCTGTCAATCCCATGTATGGGTTCCTGTGTGGGTTCCTGTTTTTCCGACATCCGTCCGCAGCTGCCGTCAGAATTAAGATAAAATAGCCTCATGCAACGCATGAGCAGCCCCTGGCGTATGAAATATTTCGATCGTGATAAGTCTGATCACAGCTGTGCTTTTTGTGAAGCCGCAAAATTGACCGATTCTCCCGATAACCTCATCGTCCATCGCGGTCAAAACGCCTTTGTGATCCTCAACCTCTTCCCCTACACCAGTGGCCACCTCATGGTCGTGCCCTATTCCCATCTTCACACACTCAGCGAACTCGATCGGCAGACGCAGGCTGAAATGATGTACCTTGCCACTCAGGCCGTCGAGGTGCTCACCGCCACCTACAAACCTCAGGGCTTCAACATCGGCGTCAACATCGGCTCTGCGGGTGGCGCGGGCATTGCTGATCATCTTCACATGCACATTGTTCCACGCTGGGGCGGTGACGCCAACTTCATTTCTATTATTGGCGAGACACGCGTTCTCCCTGAAACGCTCGACCAGACTTTCTATCGCGTTCGCGACTGTTGGCAGTCTCGCTATCCCGGCTGAGCATTTCTTAGTTTTTCACTTGATAACATAACAAGAGCATGCATTACCTGTCCATCTCAACTAAAACAGCCTTAGACAGCATAGCTCTACTCTCCTCGGATATATCCATACTCACCAGATCCGCAATAATCGAATCCTTGAGAAACGCGCTTTTATATAATCCCGGTGTAATACCAATAGTCTTTTTGAAAATTCGGCTGAAATGTGAAACCGTTTTATACCCAGTCATCTTACTCAGCTCACTCAAAGTGTACGTTCCAGAAACGATAAGTTGGGCTGCCGTCTTAATTCGAACATAAGTAAGGTAGTCATTGACAGTTTTTCCTGTGTCTCTTTTGAAGATAAAGCACAGGTAGCTTTTGTTATAGTTGATTTCTTTGCATATATCTTCCAGTGATATTGAACGATGATAATTAGCATTAACGAAATCTATTGCGGATTTCGTTGCTTCTGAATAGGATTCCAACTGGTAAGCATCAAAATCTGACAGGTAAGTATCGGGGCTTACTGTCGAACTGTAAGAAACATCATTTTTTTGATAGGACTTCGTTATATGACAGAGCAATGAACCCAGGTAATAGGAAAACGCCAGTTTGTTTGCATTACTCTGTGGATTTCCAGCTATCTCTATAATCGCAAACATTAACTCGCGAATTAATGCATCCTCATGAAAAACTGGTGGCACAAACTCCATCGCTTTTGAAAGAGCAGAATCATCAAACAGGAATTTTAACTCGTAGGTAGTTAAGGCTTCGGTCACGCAATCGATAGCATGCACCTCTCCAGGCGCAAGCAAAGACAACGACCCCGGTTCTAATATGTACTTGAGATTTCGTGACATGTATATACACCGCCCACTTTTTACATACATAAGCTGATAGTGGTAGCGATGTGAGTGGCTTTCCACACGATTACCTTCTTTATAGTGTACGTTGAACACCCAGAGCAATTCTGAAGCCATTCTTTGAAAATTCATCAGGACAAACCTCTTTATTAACAAATTATAGACAAGCACACGCCCAATTATCTCAATAATGCGGGAAATTGCAACACCAAAAAAACGAATATTAGGCATTGTTTATATTAGTTACACATAATTTGCTAAATTCGTGTGATTTTATAGGCTTTATTGACAGAATATCAAACAACGCTTATTATGCAACGCAAGCAAATATCAGATATATCATAGTGATTTTTTAATAGTTCTTTAATAGTTCTAAAGTTAACAATACAGAATATTAGATAATAAGCTAATTATTTATAAATTTCATTTGTAACATGAACCCGCAAGCTCTACATATGTAACCCATAGGAGGTAAAAGTTTGCCGAATACAGTGCTAGAGTTAAAAGGAATAGGAAAAACCTTCTCCTCTGTGAATGTCTTAAGAGACATAAATCTAGAGCTTAAAGAAGGCGAAATACA
>JAAYCN010000070.1 GCA_012729755.1 Chloroflexota bacterium
AAAGTTTTTTACCTTGAGCAGCCTGAAAAGAAGGGGCAATCAGACGCGCTTTGGCAGGCCCGCGACCTGATGGTTGGGCCGATGCTGATGGTTTTTTCGGACACACTGATTGAAAACACTTTTGACTGCATCAAAGATGAGCCCCTGGACGGCGCCGCCTGGGTCAAGGCTGTTCCTGACCCCAGGCGATTCGGAGTGGCCGAAGTCGATTCGAAGAACATCATTACCCGCTTGATCGAGAAACCGAATGATATGAACAATAACCTGGCTGTGGTTGGATGCTATTGGTTCAGAAGTGGCGAACAACTCACCGCCGCCATTAAAGAACAGATCGAGAAAAACATTCAATTCCATGGAGAGTTCTTTTTGGTGGACGCGATCAATTTGATGCTTGAATCGGGGCTGAAAATGCGCACGGAACCGGTCAAAACATGGCTGGACGCGGGGACAAGCGACGCGTTGTTGGACACAAATCATTACCTGCTGGATCATGGGCGTTCCAATAACCCGGAAATGATGTTGGATGACAGCAATGTGATCATTCCACCTGTTTTCATTCACCCAGAAGCGAGGGTAGAGAAATCGATTATCGGGCCCTACACGTCAATCGGCGCAGGTGCGGTAATTCAGGGAAGCTCAATCAAAGATTCCATTCTCAGCCCTGGTGTGCATGTGACCAACACTCACCTGGACGGGTCACTGCTTGGGCATGATGTTGTGATGAACGGCATGATGGGCAAGTTTAACCTCGGTGACAATTCGTCAGCGAACTGGTAAACGCTGGCGACAAAATTAGACAAATAAGGAGAAAGCATGATTAAAGACCATCTCTCACAACGCGTCAGCAATTTAAAACCATCAGGAATTCGTAAATTCTTTGATATTGCGGCCACAATGCAGGATGTGATTTCGCTCGGAATCGGTGAGCCAGATTTCACAACCCCCGCGCCTATTATCGAGGCGGGCATCGCCTCATTGAAGCGCGGGGATACCCATTACACATCCAATCATGGATTGATTGAATTGCGGCAGGCGATCGCCAAGAATCTATTCGATCTATATGGTGTAACTTATAACCCAGCCAATGAGATCGCCATTACTGTAGGCGTTTCTGAGGGACTCTATCTGGTGTTCACTGCCATCCTGAACCCAGGCGATGAGGTGATCATCCCGACGCCTTGCTTTGTGTCTTATCAGGCTGAAGTTGAGCTGGCGGGCGGTGTGGCGGTGGAAATCCCGACGTACCTCAAAGACAACTTTGAGCCTGACGTCGCCGCGATCGAGGCAGCAATCACCCCCAAGACCAAAGCAATCTTTATTGGTTACCCAAGCAACCCCACCGGCGCGGTGGCTTCAAGGGAAACACTGAGGAAAATAGCTGATCTGGCTGTCAAATATGATTTGCTGGTAGTTTCAGACGAAGTCTATAATCGTTTGGTTTATGGCATTGAACATGTCTGCTTCCCGGCGCTCCCGGGCATGTGGGAACGCACAATTTTGCTGGGCGGTTTCTCGAAGGCTTATGCCATGACTGGCTGGCGCATTGGTTACGTTGCCGCACCGCAGGAAATCACCTCGATGATGGTGCGCGTTCACCAGTTTTCAATAATGTCCGCCCCGACGATTTCACAATATGCCGCGCTGGAAGCCATAAAGGTTGGCGAGCCTTATGTGATGGAGATGTTGGCTGAGTATGACCGCCGCCGCAGGCTGGTGGTCAAAGGACTGAACAGCCTTGGCTTTACTACCATGGAGCCCAAGGGAGCTTTTTATGTGTTCCCAAATGTCGAATCAACCGGGCTTGATGATCAGACGTTCTGTGAACGCCTGTTGCACGAAACCAGTGTAGCGGTCGTGCCTGGCCGTTCCTTTGGTGAGAGCGGAACTGGGTTCGTAAGGGTATCCTACGCGACATCCTATGAGAAACTTGAGATCGCATTAGAGCGAATCGGGAAGTTCTTGAAGACTTTATAGCAGTAAGCCTTGACGGCGCGCTGTTGGCGCCTGATCATTGAACCTCGACTTGAAGCGCAACGCTTATGCAGTGCTGCGCTTCTTCTTGCCTTGATCATGACGGCAACAGTGATGTTCAAACGATTATTGTCTGTTTTCGCTGAAATCACTCCGGAAGACAGCCGGAAACGCGCCTGAACGCTGGAAGGGATCGGGCAGGCCGTTGGTTGTCGGTCAATTTGAGTCTGCGAGATTATTAAATGCTGAACAAAAGCCAAGTTTCTGTCAAGCCGAGTTTCATCAAGTTTAACCTGCTTAGGCTATAATTCATAAGTTCGAAACTCTAAACCTATGGAGCAATTGCGTTATGGAAGAAAATAAAATCAATCATCCCCAAAACGAAGATCTGCAGATTTCCTGGCATGCCCTTGATGCTGAAGCGGTGCTGAGCCAACTCGACGTTCCGGTCGACAGCGGTTTGACTTCCGAAGAAGCCAAAAAACGCCTTGAAGCATATGGGCTGAATGAGCTGGTCGAGAAACAGCGCACCACTTTTCTGCAAATGCTTTGGGCACAGATCAACAGCTTTGTCATTTGGCTGCTGATTGGCGCCGCTGTGATCTCAGCCATCCTCGGAGACTGGGTTGAAGCTGGCGCCATCCTGCTCATCGTCATCCTCAATGCCATCATGGGCATCGTGCAGGAATCACGCGCCGAGGCATCGTTGGCAGCGCTTAAAAAGATGGCCGCGCCAGAAGCGCAAGTGCTGCGCGACGGGTTCAGACAGTCCGTTCCCTCAAGAGAATTAGTGCCCGGAGACGTCGTTTTCATCGAAGCCGGCAACCATATCCCCGCGGATATTCGCCTGCTCGAGGCAGTTAACCTGAGCATCGAAGAGGCCTCACTTACTGGTGAATCCGTGCCTGCCAAGAAAAGCGCCGAGGGACACCTTGACGCCGACATCCCACTGGGCGACCGTGACAATTCCGCATTTATGGGCACCACTGTTACTTACGGTCGCGGCAAAGGCGTGGTCACCGGCACGGGTATGAAGACTCAGCTTGGCCTGATCGCTTCAATGCTTCAGACTGTTGATGAAGAACAGACTCCGCTCCAGAAACGCCTTGATGAGCTGGGAAAAACGCTCGGCATCGCCGCCCTGGCGGTATGCGTCCTGGTATTTCTCATCGGCGTATGGCGGTTGATTGCCGCTCCGGGGCCCTTGGAGCTCGGCAGCGCTGATTTCTGGCAGGAAATCGTCGCCCTGTTTATGGTCGCTGTTTCCTTGGCAATCGCCGCTGTCCCCGAAGGGCTGCCCGCCGTGGTCACCATCAGTCTGGCTGGCGGCATGCGCGAGATGGTCAACCGCCACGCTCTCATTCGCCGTTTAGCCTCTGTTGAAACCCTCGGCTCAGTCACCACGATCTGCACCGATAAGACCGGAACGCTAACCCAAAACCAAATGACCGTCACCAAAATTTGGGTGGACAATACCATGATCGACATCACCGGCGCTGGCTACGACCCTGTCGGCGACTTCATGATTGACGGCGAGAAAATCGACCTGATGAAATATCAGGGCGCGCGCAACGCTCTCTGGGTTGGCTCACTCAACAACGACGCCCAGCTTGAACCCAGCGGCGAAAGCGACGGCAAAACAACCTATCGCATGATCGGTGACCCGACAGAAGGATCAATTCTGGTAGCCGCGCACAAAGCCGGCGCAACTGGCAAAGATCTCAACCTCAACTACCCGCGCAAGCAGGAGATTCCTTTTGACTCAGAGCGCAAGCGTATGGTTACTGTTCACGAGATCGTCAAGCCGGGTGGTGGCGACATCTCACCTTTCTATAGTGATGAAAAGACCAATAAATTCGTTGTCAATGTTAAAGGTGCGCCCGATATCGTGCTGAACCTCTGCAGTTACATCCAGCGCATGGATAATACGGTAGCAGAATTAACTGAAGCAGACCGCCGCGCAATTTTGGAAGCCAACAACAATATGACCAGTCAGGCCTTAAGAGTTTTGGGTGTCGCTTATCGTCCGGTTCACGAACAGCCCACCGACATCGACGCTGCCTCCCTCGAAAAAGACCTCGTATTTGCTGGACTGATCGGCATGATTGACCCCTCTCGCGCCGAAGTTAAACCCGCTCTCAAAGAAGCTCAGTCCGCCGGCATCCGTTCAGTGATGATCACGGGTGACTTCCCCAATACGGCAAAAGCGATCGCTGAGGATATCGGCTTGCTACAGCCAGGCCACCAGGTGTTGATGGGCTCAGAAATTGACAATAAAACCCCTGAAGAAATGCGCGAAGTCGTCAAAATCACCGATGTGTACGCTCGAGTCAGCCCCGAACATAAAATGAAGATCGTTGACGCCCTGCGCGAGAACGGTGAGATCGTCGCCATGACCGGAGATGGTGTCAATGACGCCCCCGCGATTAAACGCGCCGACATCGGCGTGGCAATGGGCATCACCGGCACCGATGTCGCCAAAGAAACCGCCGACATGGTGCTTACCGACGATAACTATGCCTCTATCGTCAGCGCGGTAGAACAGGGGCGCATCATCTACAGCAACATCCGCAAATTCGTCTACTACCTGGTTTCCTGCAATATTGCTGAAATCATGACGATATTCCTCGCCACTGTTTTCGGCTGGAATACCCCGCTGGCTCCCATTCAGCTGCTCTGGCTCAATCTGGTCACCGATGGTGCGCCCGCCCTTGCCCTCGGGTCTGAAAAAGGCGATCCCGATATTATGGAGCATCCGCCCCGCCCGACCAAGGAACCAATCATCAACAGTTATATGCTCAAAGGCATCATCGTTCAGACCATCGCGATCACTGCCGCCACTCTCGGCGCTTTCTTCCTGGGCGGTGGCTGGGCGAAGGGAGCTTCGCCAGAAGCCCGCGTCTTGTCCGAAACCTACGCCTTCGTGACCCTGTCGCTCAGCGAACTGCTCAGGGCTTTCACCGCCCGCTCAGAATACTATCCGCTGACCAAAATCGGCGTGTTTACCAACAGGAATATGAATCTCGCTGTTCTTGTGTCGGTGCTTTTGGTGCTCGCGGTTGTTTATCTGCCCTTCCTGCAGGATATCTTTGACACCACTTCGATCGACTGGATCCACTGGCTCGAGATCCTGCCTCTGATCTTCATCCCCTCCATCGCGGCTGAGATCATGAAGACCGTTACCTACAAAAAACACGAAAAAGATCGCAGAAACGCCGCCTAATCATTTCTCCAACCCAACTTAGTCAAATGCTCCCAGATAACCGGGAGCATTTTCATATCTCATCCTGTGATGTCAAAACAGCAGTCTAAATTTTGGCTTCCCCTGGGAGAAGCTGGCAAACGCAGCGAGACTAAAGAGGATGGTTCGATGTGTCTGTCAAAGTCTGCATTACCACGTGTTGGGTGAAACCCGACAAATAGGGCATAGGTTGATTAGGTTCAGTCTTCACGAGGCTTCCCCTTGGGGAAAGCTGGCGAGCGCGGCAAGACTGAGGAGGGTGTTCCGATGGTTTTACTGAAAGTCGCGTCATCCTGAAAACATTGGGTTGCTCTCCAGACAGTAAGGGCTGGGCAAGGTCACCCAACCCCACACTATAGGAGGTGTTTCAGGCAGGTCGGATAGAACCCAACAGAATACAACACGTTTGACCATTTGCTTCGAGAGGGCTTAATAAGACATGGAAAATCCTATCCAAACGAACATCTGAAATACACACATGATTGGAATTTCTCCTGAAAACAAGAGGCGATGCCCTGGTCATCTGCGCCAGAACAAAGACACCTCCCTCCTGAAATGTTATACTAAGCTCTACTTAATAACTCAGGAGCATCCAATGAAAATTCTCATTACCGGCGGCGCCGGTTATATCGGCAGCACCATCGCCTCCGCCCTCGAAGACGCGGGTCACACCCCTGTTATCCTCGACTCACTGATTACCGGGCGCAAAGAATTTATCCGCGATCGCATCTTCTATCACGCCGACATTGCCGACCGCGCCATGGTGCGCAAGCTCTTCAGCGAACACCCCGACATTGAAGCCACCATCCACTGCGCCGCGCTGATCGTCGTCCCCGATTCTGTCAGTCGTCCCTACGACTATTACACCGAAAATGTGGTCAAATCAATGACCTTTTTCAAGCTGCTCTCCGAGATCAATTATCCTAAGCTCGTCTTCAGCTCCTCCGCGGCTATCTATGACGCTGTGCCGGGGTTCATGGTCACCGAAGAATCCCCCCTGCGCCCCCTTAGCCCCTATTCACGATCAAAATTCATGATGGAGATGATCCTGCGCGACTTCTGTGTCGCTTACAACCTCCAGGGAATAGCCCTGCGCTATTTCAACCCGATTGGTGCCGATCCCCAAATGCGTACCGGTCTGCACATCCGCTATCCCAGCCACCTGATTGGCAAATTAGTTCAGGTCGCTCTCGGCCACGAACCCGTCTTTTATCTGACAGGCGTTGATTGGCCCACACGCGATGGATCCGCCATCCGCGATTATCTGCACGTCTGGGATCTTGCTCAGGCGCACGTCGCCGCGATCGAAAAATTTGATCAGGTGATCGCCAACGGGCGCGAAGATGACATCAATTACACGGTTATCAACCTCGGAACCGGCACGGGCGTCACCGTTAAAGAGTTCATTGAGGACTTCGAAAAAGTCTACGGCGCAAAGATCCTCGTCGTCGAACAACCGCCCCGCCCTGGTGATGTCGTTGGCGCCTACGCCAACGCCGACAAAGCCTACCGTCTTTTGGGCTGGAAAACCAAACTCAGCATCGCCGATGGTATCTCAGATGCTCTCAAATGGGGTCGAGTGAGAGACACGATTATTCATTATTTGTCTGTTAAGATGTGTTAAGATTTGAACACAGGAGTTCTAATTCGAGATGAACAATCAAATTATTCCCATCAACCATGAAAGGATCTGTGATTGTCCAAAAACTCACATAAATTGCCTTTCAGCAAAAGAATGGTTGAAAAATCAGTTAGGAGTTTGGCAATTTACTTATGAATCTCGTGATATTAGAAACAAAGAATTGCATCCTGCTACTTTTCCAATATCACTTGCAAAAAGGATAATCAGTTTATTCTCTCATGAAGGCGAATTAGTTGTAGACCCTTTTGTAGGCAGCGGCACTACGCTGGTTGCTGCGAAGGATTTAAATCGTAATGCTGTTGGTTTTGACCTGTTGAAGAAATATATTGAACTTTCACAAACACGGCTCAATCAACAAAACTTATATACAACGACTCAACAGCTTGCTATTGAAGCTGACGCTATTGACATCCATAACTATTTTGAACCTGATACGATCTCACTCATTTGGACATCGCCACCATATGCAAATTTGTTAAATCGGAAACGGCTTAACAAGTCTAGACGAGATCGAGATAATGGTCAGTTAAACAAAATAGAGCAATACTCTCAAAACCCCCGCGACTTAGGAACAATGAACCTTCAAGCATACACAACCGCGATGGGGCAAATATTCGAAAATCTCCTTCCCTTATTAAAAAGGAAAGCACATTGCATCATTAACGTTCCGGATTTTTGGTGGGAGAATAAAAGGGTTACATTACATATATCCTTAGTTGAGGAAATGCGCAGAAGGGGTTACGAACTTCGAAACACAATTATCTGGGATAGAACAAACATAGTTAACCGCATAGGAATTTTTGGATACCCTAGTAATTACATTACAATGGGCACTACTTTTGAGTACTTGTTAGATTTTTGGAGACCAGCTGATGACTGATCTAATTACTAAAGAAAAATTGATTGAAGCGATTCTAAGTTTGAGAGATAAAGGATGGATTCCAACACATCGGCCTGGAAACCAAGGCGGGGTTGGCAATACTCTTGAAGACTTGCTGGGGTTACATGAAAACAATCTTCCAATTCCAAACGCTGCGGAATGGGAAATCAAGAGCCAACGTTCAAATACAAATTCATTAACCACGCTATTTCACATGGAACCATCACCACGAACAATTCGATGGGTCCCAAACATTTTACTTCCAAAATATGGCTGGACACATAAACTCGCCGACTCAAAATACTCATCTCATGAAAAAAGTTTCAGACAAACAATTAATGGTTTAAGTGCTTCAGACCGAGGGTTCAAGATTGAAGTTGATGATGTAAATAGACGAGTGGTTCTATCATTTGATTCTTCATCTATTGCTGACCGCCATTCTGAATGGAGAGAAACTCTTCGAAAAACTGTAGGTCTAAACCAGTTAGACCCACAGCCATATTGGGGGATAGACGACCTGGGACATAAAGCTGGTACTAAGCTAATAAATACTTTTTACGTTGTAGCCGATTCGATGATAATCGATGGTGTTGAGCATTTCTATTACAAGAAACTAATGTTATTGAGTGGATTTAACGTCGATCGCTTTATAAAAGCAATCAAAGAAGGAAAGATCTACGTTGATTTCGATGCTCGGACGGGTCACAACCACGGAACAAAATTTCGGCTGCGATCCAATACACTTCCCGATTTATACTCAAAGGTTCAAGATTTTGGTTAATTCTGAATATTTTATTTTCCATTGGGTAGCCATTAGTCAATCTGAATCGCAGAATATCAGCATTTAATTTACATCGAACGGGTTAGTAGCCCCCACCTCAAAGATTCGCTCAATTATTTTATGAATCAAATCAATTAATTCCAAAATAGCTGCTATGTATTTTTCTTGACTTTTTGAAAAAGTACATCACCGCTCTTCCACACGATTGAAAATTTCATTTGTTTGATTCACTTTTTCCTTCTAAGAATCCAAGAAGGATGCAATGCCAAGTTTTAAAACTGTACAATCCTAGCCAAGTCGAATTCTCATATTTGCCCGCTATTAGACTAATTTCAAGAGTCCGTCAACACTTTTAAAACACCTATGATTTCCCGATTAAGCTCAAACTATCTTATCTCTTAATATTCCCATATTTGTCTAGTTGGTTAGTAGTAATCTCATATAAACAGGTCAGCCTTATCTCTCAAAGCTGACCTGAACACTCGTATAAAAAATTATCGGGGTCAGAATCGGCGCGGATCCGATTCTGACTTATTAGGTTTAAACAAAAACCCAATCAGCAGGCCGAATAAGAACCCGCCAATATGCGCCCAAAAGGCAGTCCCGCCCACATCCGCCTTTGCGTCCAGACTGGCGAACCCGCTGAAAAGCTGTAAGACGAACCAAAGCCCCAAAACCACCACCGCGGGCACGAGTCTGAGCCTCGCCCAAAATCCGATCGGGATGAATGTGTAAATCCTCGCGCGGGGGTAAAACACCAGATAAGCCCCCAAAACTGCCCCAATCGCGCCGCTCGCCCCAACAGTTGGCACCGTGCTGTGTGGATTGAACAAGACATGCGCCGCGGCCGCTATAAAACCGCCCGCCAGATAAAAATTCAGATAGGCCAAATGCCCCAGGCGATCCTCGACGTTATCCCCAAAAATCCACAGATACAGCATATTCCCAAGCAGGTGCAGCCAGCCGGCATGCATGAACATGCTCATCACTACCGTCTTGAGCGTGTCGCGGTTAAGCGCCGCGGTCAGGTTCGCCGGCACCATCGCGTATTGCGACACAATCGTGTCCATCTTTGCAACGTTCAAATACTGATAAATGAAAACGCCAACGTTGACCAAAATCAATAGATAATTCACCACAGGCACTCGCCTGGTTCTGATTTCATCCTTAAGTGGGATCACCTGTCACCTCCTCTGCGAGACTCGACTCTTCCTTCATTGCCAGCAATTCCTGCACTCTCGGATAATCAGCGTAGAAACCTCGCCGCTCAGGCGGCAGCAGCGCGGCAATATGGCACATAATTTCGTCGGTAGCGGTTTTCAGCCAGACCTTATTTTCCGTCCCTTCGCGTTCCGGCAGTCTGAAAGGCTTTCCAAACTCAACGCAGACTTTCATCTTGCGCAACCGCGAAAAAGCTCTTGACATCTGATCAGTACCAGTCACCGCCGCGGGGACAAGAGGCACGCCCATTTTATAGGCTAACAACGCCGAACCGGGTTTGCCTTCGTGCAGCTTGTTATCACGCGACCGTGTTCCTTCAGGCGCCAAACCCACTATCCAACCCTTGTTGAGATAAGCTTTCGCCTCACGAAAAGCCTCAAAATCATACGCGCCGCGTGTGATCCACACCACCTCCAGCAGATTCAGAATCCAGCCAATAAAAAAGGTGTTCTTATACTCGCGCGCCACCATTGGGGTGACATCTAATCTTCCCCCTGCCAACATCACAAAGGGCGTATCCAGACGGCTGATATGGCTGATCACCACCAACGCTGGTTCGCCACTCGAGGGCACGTTCTTTTGACCGATTACTTTAAAATCGGCTACCCAATGGATCAGCTTGTCAATTATTTGAAAGACTTTTTCTCTTCTCATCTGTCGTCAGAAATGATAACCGCTGTTGAGAAAACTCACCAGCGGTTGCTTTCACAGGTTTCACACTAAGGTCTCTCAAGCTTTCTGCTTTTCGCCAGATAGGCGATCAGCATAATCACCATCATTAACCCGAGCGGCAGATACATCCAGTTGGTTGCCATGGCGGATTTGCCGCCGAGCGCTAAAGCCCCCTGCGCAATCGCCAGGGCGTTCCACAACCCGTGCATGGCAATCACCGCCACATACACGCCAACCACACGCCCGGCCTTGCCGTCACGCCAGCTGCGCGCGTACGCCAAACCGACCATGCCGCCAAACAATGTATGCAGGATAGTTCCGCCTGTACGGCCAATCAGTGTCGAAATCCAGGTGGTCGCGTCCGGCGCCATAGTCATTTGCAGCCCATAAAAAAGGCCTTCAACCAGGGCGAATCCCGCGCCGGACATCAATCCGGCCGTCCAGCCTTCCTGGGGTGTCAGCTTACGCCCAGAGAGCATCCATACGCCTATCGTCTTGAACAATTCCTCAATCACCGGCAGGATGCCGGCAATTAAAAACATCGCCCCTCCAATTAACAACGGCAGCGAAACCATCCCTTCCAGCGCACGCATAAGCGACTCTGTGTCAGGGTTCGCCTGCTGAAACAGAGGCAAAAGCTGTTCAAAACGGTTGAACAGGTCAGGGTTTGTCATCACGCCCGCGAAGAGCATCACGCCCATCATCAGCATCACCATCATCTCAAGGAACATGATGAACCACACCGTAAATCCTGACATCAACGAGATCAACCCGCTGTCGCGTTGGGGGTGGTTGCTCCATAGATTTTTTGAACCAACCCTGATCAGCCAGATTACACCAATCGTCAGGCTCAGAGAAGTCAATACAGGCAACAGATAATTACGCAGTGTCTGGTTAGAGAAAACCAATGCGCCAACAATCAAGTTGAACGGCAACAGCGCGATCAGCGCGTTCAGCCATCTCATCCGCTTTTCAGTGCGGATCGAATCCACACCTAGCTGCAGCGCTTTCCCCGCGTAATATGCCGAAGCGAGGTTGAACAACGCCAAAATCGCACAGATGATCCCCATACTGTAACCAAACAGCGGGGTGGGGTTAGACGCGGTCGCACTCCGCACTTCCGGAAGCGAAAAGGCGAACATCACGACTGAAACGCCACCATAAAACAGCGTAAAAAGCGCGGAGAAAATCAATTGGGCTGTCGTCAGCCAGTCAGTGCGCTTTGGCGCTGACTGGTCAGCACGCAGCCCATTGTTATTCGCGAGAGTCATTGCTCATCAATCGAAATCGAGATGATCTTGTCGCCTGCCGGAGCGTTCGGATCAGTCTGCGGATTGCGTTCGGTCAGGGCCTTCAGCACATCCATCCCCTCCAACACCTTACCGAAAATGGTATAGGTGCCGGTCAGGTTCTTGACATTGTCGTTAGCCTCGTAGGTGATAAAGAACTGACTGCCGTTAGTGTTTGGGCCGGCGTTAGCCATGCCGACCATACCTGGCTCATCATAAGTCAACTCAGGGCTGACTTCATCACGGAACTCATACCCCGCGCCGGACATGCCGGTGCCGCTCGGGTCGCCCGTCTGAGCGACAAAGTCGTGCATCACGCGGTGGAAAGTCACGCCATCATAAAACCCTTCCCGCGCCAAAAAGACAAAAGAGTTTACCGTCAGAGGGGCTTGTTTTGGATAGAGTTGGATTTTAATGTCGCCTTTTTCGGTTTTGATCGTCGCTGTGTAATTCTTGTCCTGATCAATAATCCACGGAGGACACTCGGTGTAGAGATTCTTTTCAGACTTCATGACCTTCATGACCATGCTGAGCGTGGTGACGTCCCAGCTATATGACCAGGGGCGGCCATTCAATAAAACAGTCGGTGTGGAATTCAGGCCGATTTTGCTCGTACCATTATCGATCTCATCCTGAATCTTCTTCACGATGGCCTCACTGGTTAAAGCCTTGGTAAACGCCGCCACGTCCAACTCCAGCCCCTCAGCTGCGGTGGTCAACCAGGTGGTAAATTCTTCTGTCGTAAGGCCAGACCAGTCTTTTTGCTTGCTAAACAGCTCGTGGTACATTTCCCAAAATTTGCCCTGCTCGCCAGCCGCTTCGGAAGCCTGCGCGGCTAAGGTTGCGTTGGGGTGAAGGCTCACCAAAGGAAAGTGCCTGAAAACCAGGCGCACGTCATCAGGATGCATCTCCAACAGCTTTTCAGCTTCCTCATAAAACCCCAAACAAGCCGGGCATTGAAAGTCTGAATATTCAATGATGGTGAACTCAGCGTCCGCCGGCCCAGTCACCCAATCGCTCTCGCCGACTTTCGGGAACACAGCCAGCATCGCCTCCTGTTCGCTCGTCAGGGCGGGAAAGAGACCCGTATAAATCGTGCAGATCATTTTATTATCTTCGTCAAAGAGGCGGGTATCTACAGTTGGCATTGGGACAATTTCTGTGGGAACATCATTGGCTGCTGGTTCAGTCGCCGCCGGTTCTTCAGTTTGCTCCGGCGTGGCTGGCGGTGGAGTGGGTATATTCACTTTGCATGCGCCTAAGAACATCGCGCCAATAAGCACAATCAGCAAAAATCTGGAAAAAGCTTTCATTTTATCCTTTCAACCCCTCCGGCCTTATAGCCGGGGGTTAACTTTACAATTTTCAAGCGCTTCAAGCGCTACCTTCCGCATGTCGCGCTGCACATCATCTTTAGGTTGGCTGGCGTCAATCACCTTCCAACGCTCTGGTTCTGCGGCCGCCATTGTCAGATACCCTTGTCTGACCCGGCGATGGAAGGCGGCTTCATATGCGTCCAGTCGATTCCACTCCTGCTCTTTTTTCTTACGCAACAGCCCAACTTCAACTTCCAGATCAAGGTACAAAGTAAGCTCTGGTTTGAGTCCATCGGTCGCGAAACCCAGCATCTTACGCAGGGTTTCCAGGGGCAAACCGTGCCCATAGCCCTGATAGGCCAGGGTTGAGTCGCCATAGCGATCGCAAACTACAATTTTACCATTCGAGAGAGCGGGTTTAATTACCTGCTCAACCAGCTGCGCCCGGGCAGACAGAAAAAGCATAATCTCTGTGCGAGGGTGCAGGTTTTTATTTTCCATTGAAACCAAGATTTGTCTGATCTGATCGCCAATCGCGGTCCCGCCCGGTTCACGGGTCGTTAATACCTCATACCCCTGCTCGCGCAGAAAATCTGCGAACGCGCTTAATTGGCTGGTCTTGCCGCTGCCCTCTGGTCCCTCAAGTGTAATAAACATGTCAGTCCCTAAATATCCGCACGTAGCGGTTCGGATCCTTCCCATAAGATTGTGAGACCAGATCCGACGCCTGCGCCAGAGCGTGCTGCTTGCGCCGGATCGCCGCGTTAGCCGGGTCAAGGTCTACATACTTCTCACCCGATTGTACCGCCAGGATGGCTTCCCGGGCTTGTTCCAGCGCTTCCTCGTTCCCTTTTTCGAAACTGTAAGGCACGGTCGAGAACAAATCTGATAAAAATCGCTCAATCTGACCGCCCGAATTTGACTTGATCACATAAATCGGCATGCCCTTCTCTTCAGCCTGCACGACAGGCTGCAAGCGCTCGCGATAGTATCGCCGCTGAGTCACAAAGACATCAGCTTCCTCAGGCGTTCGCACTACTCTTGCCGGCACCCCCATATTTCGGATTACCTGCTGAAGGCGATTGCGCGCCACGCCAAAAGCGAAGAGGTTCTTAACTCCCTCGCTCTGAGGTTGAAACCCCACCCAGGGGTCCTCAAACTGTGTTTCATACAGGTTCTTCGACTTTTCCCATTTCGAATTTTTCTGAGTCGACTTTCCGTTCATGCCCCCATTCCGCTGGAATGGGGATTTCTCCATGTTGCCATTGTTTTTCAAGGACTGTCCTACAGTTGGCGCGGCAGTCGGTGAAGTTTTTATATAGTGGATCTTGCCTTTTTCATCCCAAAAACGTTCTTCCGCAGGTAACGGGTACCCTCTCAGAATCGCGTCTACCGCGGCAGCCACATCGCGATGAATGGTGACCTTCCCGCGATGAACGATTTCGACCATCACCGTAAAGGTCGGAGGAGAGCGCCGCTCTAGCACCGTCTTTTGTGTGCCCCTGCGGCGAGCTTCATCATCAGATAACGTTACCGACTCAATCCCGCCCACCAGGTCAGACAATGTGGGGTTGAGCAGCAGGTTCTCAAGTGCGTTGCCGTGAGCGGTGCCGATTAACTGCACGCCGCGTTCTGCGATTGTCCGCGCCGCTTGGGCTTCAAGCTCACGCCCAATCTCGTCGATCACAATCACCTGCGGATTATGGTTCTCAACTGCCTCGATCATCACCTCATGCTGCAAGCTGGGCTTTGCCACCTGCATGCGCCGCGCGTTGCCGACTGCTGGGTGGGGTACATCCCCATCCCCGCCAATTTCGTTAGAGGTGTCAACGATCACCACCCGGTTGGTTTCCGCCAACACGCGCGCTGCTTCGCGCAGCATGGTGGTTTTGCCCACGCCTGGCTTACCCAGAATTAAAATGCTCTCGCCCGAGTGCACCAGGTCATCGATAATTTCAATCGTGCCATAGACCGCACGGCCAACCCTGCATGTCAACCCCACCACTTTACCGTGCCGATTGAGGATCGCTGAAATGCGGTGCAGGGTCGCCTCAATGCCGGCACGGTTATCCGCATCAAACTGACCAATATGTTTGGTCACATAGTCAAGATCTTCAACGTTGACCAGCCGATCGAGCAGGAACACCTCTTTATCAATGAAACGGGCGGTTGGCCGTCGGCCGAGATCCAATATGACTTCAACCAGGTCATCAAAATTATCATTAGCTGACACAGCCCGTGCAATTTCGGGTGGAAGCACATCAATCAGACCGTCAAGGTCATCAGTTATTCTTTTTCGAGTCGTTGTCATTCGTCTATATAACTGGCATTCTATCGATAAATACTACGTGTTTATTGTAGATGATTATTTCAATTATATATTGGATGTATAAAACATAAGTCAAAAAGCTTGTTGGTTTTTTAAAGTGACCAAGGTGTCCACCTACTCGTTTGCCAGAGCAATCGCGTCTAAATGAGCGGCTTCACCCAAACAAAAATACTATTTTTCAGCTTTATTTGAAAAACATTCCTGTTTACTACTCAGAGATTTTGATTCCGTTAGTCAATTTATAGTAACCCCCTACGCTTTGTCCCGCTCCAGAGGAAAAGGCTGGACTTTGACTTCTTCTTGGAAGAAGCCGGCTGGGGCAAAGCGAGACTGAAGAGGATTTTTCTATTGTTTTGCTGAAGTCCGCATCGCCCGCCAGCGCGACTCCTCATTGTACTTGTTCGGGATTACTGCGACCCTCTTCAAGAAGGGTCTTATTACGACGCCACTCTTCTACTCAGTACGGACGATAGATAAACCTGCTTTGGCAGTTGATTTACAGCAAACAGAATGTTTTTGGTTATCCCGTCTATTTTTCCATTCAGGTTTATCGCTTACTTCCATAAGGAGTAGAAAATCCAATCCAAAATACGTCTCGTTCTTGCAGGTTTTAATGAAAATAAAACGCGATTGCCTTTCACGTTTGCGGATGTAGTATATTCATGATATATATGAGTATAGATGCCGACTCTAATGAGCGGTAATAGTCAGGTGCTTTCGCAGATATGGAATAGTGCAGCACGTTAGATTGATTAATTCTCAAGTCCATAATTATTGAAATCTTTTCTCATTTGCCGTCCGTGTCAGGTTAGCACGAATCAGAAGTGGTAGAAAGGCACCTTATGACAAAACAAAAAACCGTCATTGCCGCGGCATTGGGGGAATGTGTTCATGTTGCCGGAATCAACAACTTTCTTAATTTAGCCTCAAAAGCTGGTTGGCGCACCATTTTTCTGGGTCCGGCAGTATCTATCGAATCGCTGATCGAAACAGCCAAAAAAGAGCAGCCAGATTTGATCGGCATTTCATATCGTCTTACCCCTGAGACAGGCGAAAGGTTAATCGCTCAATTCGCTGAACTGGCCTCTGATTTAAAAGACTCGGGCATGATCTTTGCCTTTGGTGGCACGCCGCCTGTAGCAGCAAGAGTGAGTAAAATCGATTTTTTTGACGTCATTTTTGATGGCAGCCAATCAGATGAAGCCGTATTAACCTGGCTCAAAGGCAGCAATTTAGAAAGGCAAACTGAACGGGACTGGCCTCAAACCGCTATAGAACGCATCCTGTGGAAACGACCGATGCCGCTGCTCAGACATCATTTCGGCCTGCCAACTATGTCTGCGACTCTCGAAGGAATTCGCCAGATTGCAGATGCCAGAGCGATCGATGTGATTTCCCTTGGCATCGACCAAGACGCCCAGGCCAATTTCTTTCACCCCGAGCGTCAAGATCCACGGCGCTTTGGTGCTGGAGGGGTACCCGTCCGTTCGGAAGATGACTATCGTGCGCTTTACGAAGCCTCCCGCACAGGAAATTTTCCATTGCTGCGCACCTATTCTGGCACAGATGATTTCATTCACCTCGCTGAAATGTACATGCGTACCATTCGCATTGCCTGGTGCGCCATACCACTTTTCTGGTTCAATCAGATGGATGGTCGTGGCCCCTGGGACTTAAAAGGAAGCATTAGACAACATCAAGAAGTCATGAGATTCTATGGGCGGCACGGCATTCCAGTAGAGCTAAATGAACCGCATCACTGGGGCATGCGCGATGCCAGCGATGTCGTATTTGTCACTTCCGGCTTTTTGGCGGCTTACAACGCCAAAGCCTTTGGAGTAAAAGACTATATCGCTCAGCTTATGTTTAACAGCCCGCCAGGACTCTCTGACGCGATGGATCTCTCGCGCATGCTCGCTATTTTAGCGATGATCGAAGAGCTAAAATCGGAAGATTTTCGCGTCTGGAAACAAACCCGAACCGGTTTATTGAGCTTTCCATTAGAACCTGTTGCCGCCCGCGCCCATCTGGCTGCTGCCACTTACCTCCAAATGGCATTGGAACCTGACATCGTGCACATTGTAGCACCATGCGAAGCTGACCATGCCGCGCAGCCTGAAGACGTGATCGAAGCCTCGAGAATAGTGAGACGGGTTGTAGAAACGTCCTTAAAAGGCGCGCCACAGATGCAGCTGGACCCCCATATCCAGGCTCGCACAAGCGCCTTGATTGAGCAATCCAGAAGTTTACTTGAAAAAATTGCCGGTTTAGCGCCGCCAGCGGTGTCTGACCCCTGGACTGACCCGGAAACGTTGACAAAAGCTGTCACATCTGGTTTGCTGGACGCACCGCAACTAAAAAATAACAGATTTGCATTAGGAAAAGTTCACACCGAAATAATCGATGGGATGAGCGTAGCGCTCAGATAAGGATATGCTGATGACGACTGAATTTTTCAATATCACGGTAATTGGGGCAGGTAATGGCGGCAAGACCATGGCTGCTCACCTTGGCTATTTGGGTTATCCCGTTACTCTTTACAATCGTACCGCCAACCGTGTACAAGCCGTAAAAGAGCTTGGCCACATCGAGTTAATCGGGGCGGGATTTTCCCCAGGCACTCTCTGCCCTATCGCCAGAGTCACATCTGACATAGCAGAAGCGCTTTCTGAAGCGAAACTGATTATGGTCGTTATTCCATCCTCCGCACACGCGGAAATCGCCAAGGTCATGAGCCCGCACCTGAAAGATGGTCAGGTAGCCGTCCTCCACCCGGGTAGAACCTGTGGGGCGATTGAATTTCGCAATGTCCTGGATAAAACTAATTGTCAGGCTAATGTGATTATTGCCGAAACTGAAACGTTCATCTATGCCTCCCGCTCCGATGGGCCCGCTGAAGCGAGAATATTCAGCATTAAACAATCTGTTCCTTTGGCTGCCCTGCCCGCCACCGCGAATCAAACCGTGCTTGATCTGATACGTCAACCCTATCCCCAATACATAAACGGCGGAAACGTGCTGAAGACCGGGCTAAACAATATGGGCGCTATTTTTCATCCCGCGCTTGCCTTGTTAAACGCGGGATGGATCGAAGCCACATTTGGTGACTTTGATTTTTATGTCCAGGGAGCTACCCAAAGCGTCGCGCGAGTATTGGAAGTTTTGGACCGGGAACGGGTGACGGTCGCTTCAGCGCTCGGAATCCAGGCTCGTTCAGGTTTAGATTGGCTGTCGATGGCTTATGATGCCCACGGCGAAAATCTCTACGAAGCCATTCATGCCCACACCGGATACGCTGGCATTAAAGCGCCAGGCACTCTTCAGCATCGCTATATCTTTGAAGATGTGCCCATGAGTTTGGTCCCAATCGCATCATTGGGCAAAATGGTCGGGGTCTCTGTGCGCGTGATGGACGCGATAATCCGCCTGGCCTGCGTCATCCATTCAACGGATTATTGGCGCCGCGGTCGGACTGTTGAAAAACTCGGCATCCAACACCTCAGTGTCGCAGAACTGCTTCATTTCGTCAATGAATACAAATTAGCCCCATAGAGACAGCGTGTAGGATTACGATACATATTGGACAGTGACTGAAAAAGGAGAATAGCAGGAAATGGAAGTATCCGTTATTGTTATTGCGCTCAAACAAAACAATGAGGAGGAACCATCACCTGCTATGGATAAGAT
>JAAYCN010000071.1 GCA_012729755.1 Chloroflexota bacterium
AAATCAGCGGCGCGTTGATTTTGGAATGGGTCAATCATGCCGATTTGTATCGCATTAAAGGTGTCGCGCAGGAATACTCTGATCTTCTCGAAGAAGCTGGAGTGGATACTGTGGTTGAATTGTCCAAGCGTGTGCCTGCCAACCTCCACAAGAAAATTCTGGAAGTCAACGAAGCCAAGAAGCTCGTCCGCCGCCCACCCTCCGAAAGCATGGTCGCCGACTGGGTTGCTCAGGCAAAAGATTTGCCACGTGTGATTACTTACTAATTTAAACAAGAATCAAGATACCGCTCGAGAAAGGCTTTAGATCAAAAAGACGCTACGAGGCGCGCTAATTTAATAACAAGGAGACCGCATATGATCTATGATGCCGTAATAGCTGGCGGAGGGACCGCCGGACTGTATTTTGCTTTGCAACTGGGGAAAAGAGGCTTTAAGACTTTAGTACTTGAAAAAGATCCACCAGATCGTGTTTCCAGAAGGCTTGATATCATCCATCTCCCCTACTCTCTTTACGAGCGCTTCGGGATAGAAGCCCCCAAAGAGGGAGATGGTGAATTCGGAAAGGAATTTCTCTATTCCCGTTCAAGGAGCGCCATCGACACATACGAAAAAGTGAATTCAAACCATGTTTACGCGGTACATCTTCCCGCATTTAACGCAAGGCTTGCAAATCTTGCCCGTGATGCTGGCGCCGAGATTATCTACGGCGCCAGGTATAAACGCCTCATAAGGGAGTGCAGTGAAATAAAAGGCATCGTCTACGAAAAAGACGGCGCGGAGTACGAGGCCTTCGGAAAACTCATCGCCGACGCGAGCGGTATCAGCTCAGCCGTGAGACGTGACATCGACAGCCCGTATATGGAGACCTTTGAGATCGGGCCTCTGGATCAGTTTTACGTCATGCTCAAATATGTCATCTACGATGACCCGGCAAATGAAACGCTTGAGCCTGTCAGCTGGCCGTACTACAAGACATGGATAGGCCCCTTCCATGGCAAGAGCGGTGGGATCATAGGGTGCGGCGCGTCGACCTCCTTTGATTATTGCAAATACATGATGGAAAAATTCGAAGGCCGGATTCCAAGACCTTCGTATAAGGTCGACCACTTCGAATACGGCTCGACGCCTTATACCAGGACTCCTTATTCCTTCGTCGCTGACAATTTCATGGCACTCGGCGACTCCGCCGGGCTGACGAATCCGATGTCTGGAGAAGGGATCGAGTATCATTTTGAATTCATAAAGGAAACTCTCGATGCCGTCTGCAAAGCGCTCGAGGATAATGATACATCGGTTGAGAAGCTCTGGCCCGTCAACGTCATCTATAATCGGAGTGTAAACGCCGCAAATCAGGAGATCCGTGCATCTGTCGTCTGCCTCATGAAGATGAATGAGCGCGAGAATGAGTACATATTTAAAAAGGGCATCATATTCCGTTCGGACGATGAGCCTGAACCCAATACCGTAAAAGAGCTAATAAAAGGTGTCTTAAGCGGTGATTTTTCACTTAAGGCACTCACAGATACAGCGTCCGGTCTTATAAAGGCTGGCAAAATAAGAAGGCATTACGAAAAGTTCCCGGGAAGTCCTGTTGGCTATGCCGCCTGGGCGAAAAAGGCGGATGAGCTATGGCAGAAGGCGGGTAAAATCACGGATATGGACAGACCCCTGGAGGTATCGGGATCATGAAAGAGGTCGTAAGTGGTGAGGGATATGTCATAAATCCCGGCTTTAGCACCTCCATGGACTGGAATTTCGATAAATCCAAGGTACATACGCGTGAATCGCGCATTAAGGAGTGGGAGTTCTATCAGCTTCTCGATGGAGACTGGGTATTTCAGGCGACAGTCGGCCACGCCTCTATTTTCGGCAGCTATTCGGTGCGGCTTTTCAACCTCATGACAAAGGAGTCCTACAGTCTTGAGCGTCTGGAGTTTCACACAGCAAAAAATCTCACGCTTCAAAACAATCCAGACCACGACTACAAGGTTGAAGTCAAGCGTAAAAACTTCTTCATTTCCTACGAACTTTTTGAAGGAAAAAAGATTATCCGGTGCAAAGGCATTTCAAAAACACACGGAGAGTGTGAAATCGAGATGCTCATCCCGTACGACTATGATAACGAAAAGATGGTCATACTCACGCCATTTCATGAATCCAAAAAGATGTTCTTTTTAAACCAGAAGGAAAACTACTATAAAGCCTCGCTAAAAGCAAAGTTCGGTAACTTTAGCTACAGTTCGGATGGCTTTTATGGCGTGATGGATTTTGGCCGCGGATACTGGCCCTATCACCACGAGTGGTACTGGGGCAACGCCGCCTTTGACAACGGCGGCACCGAGATTGCCTGGAACATAGGCTGGGGGTTTGGGAATCTCAGCTGTGCCACCGAAAACGTCGTTTTCATTGACCGTAAGGCTCTTAAGCTTGGTACGTTGATCGCGAAAATCGACATAAGCCGTCCCATGGATTCAAAAGTCATCATAGACGATGACAGAAACATCTTTCACCTTGAGATGGAGCCCATATACGATAATGTTTCAAAGACGCATGTGCTGTGGATAGATAACTGCTGTCACCAGGTCTTTTACAGCACCTGCGGTTATATAATCGAAGGCGGAAAGAAGATAGAGTTTAAAGATAAGATCACATTTTTAGAGCACGCCGAAAACCACTGGTGATAAGAAAGGGTGGATAGCATGAATGACAAGAAGCTTTCGGTAAAAACAAAACTCCTGTTCGGCTCGGGAGATTTCGGTATGCAGGTTCTGACCGCCTTCATTCAGTTCTGCCAGTTGGCATATTATACGGATGTCTGCGGCATACAGCCCGGTCTTGCCGGAACAGCGATACTCGTGGGCAAACTCAGCTGGGATATGATAAACGACATACTCTTCGGCTGGTTGGAGGACAGAACCAAGTCGAAGCTTGGCCGCAGGAGGCCGTACCTCATCTTTTGTGCCGTGCCGCTCATGCTGACGTTCTGGCTCATGCTGTCTCTTCCGACAGGCATGTCAAACGTCAAGGCGTTTTTTGCGATCATCGGAACGGCACTTTTATTCGACACCTTCTCAACTCTCGTGACTACGGCGTATTCCGCCATGACAGCGGAACTCACGGTGGACTACAACGAGAGAACGAGCGTCGCGACATACAGAATGATGTTCAATATAGCGGGCTACCTTCTCGGCGCTGCCGCATCTTTCCTTCTCGGTGACATCATCATCAGCACGTTCGGCGTGACCAAACAGCAGGCGTATTCCATAATGGGTCTTTTCTTCGGCTTTCTCGCCTGCCTGAGCTCGCTTATAGTCGGTCTTTTCGTTACGAACAAGCCCGCCGTTGAAAGTGAGCCAAGCACGATACCCGCTTTCAAGGCGATACTGTCGGTATTTAAGAACAAGCCCTTCAACAGATACATGTTCATAAACCTTTTCATGAGCTGCGCGTTCACGGTTGTAATGACTGTCGTATCGTACTATATATTTATTTCTCTGAATCTTACGGGAAGCTTTGACTTCCTTATAACCGTTGGCGTCATGATGGTCGTGCTTTCCGTCTGCATTATCCCGTGTTCAAAGGTTGTCATGAAGATAGGCAAGGCAAAGACGTATGCCCTCGGTCTCGGCATAGCGTCGGTCGCTCTTTTAGCCGGCACGTTCATTACCAAGGCTGACTCAGGCAATACGTCATTGACACTGATGGCAATCATTGCTGTAGCCGCGGTCGCCGGAGTTGGCTTTTCGAGCCAATGGGTTTGCCCGCATTCGATGATCCCGGATGTCGTTGAATACGATGAGCTAATGACAGGTGAGAGGAGAGAAGGCCTTTATTATGGTGTAAACTGCATGGTCGGCAAGGTGTCTGGCGCTCTCGGAAGCGCGATAGTCGGATGGATTCTCGAGTTCGGCGGTTACGACGCAACACTTCCCATGGTATCCCAGATAATGACTATGAAGCTCGACTATTCCATACGTTTCCTTTTCGGCATATTGCCCGCGGCACTTCTTTTCATTTGTATTCCGCTCCTAATGAAGTATCCGATCACCAAGGAATCTCACGCCGCGGTACTTGAAGAGCTCCGGAAAAGGAAAGAAAGCAAAGTAAAGCTAGTATAAAAACGCGGTAGGAAGACCCAGGCAAACTGAACGATATTTTTAATTTAAGAAAACCCCCGGCCTAGCCGGGGGTTACTTATTGGTTAAGAATAACAATTCTCAGCGGTTGCCCATCATCTTTAGCAGGGTCTGAATGACCAAAGCACCTGATTGAGTGCGTTCCGGCGTACCGCCGAGCGTGCTTGATTTTGCGAGAGCGGACATGATCGCTTCCAGATCTGAGCGGCCGCTTTTCTTAGCAGCATAGTAGCGTAAAGCGCCCGAAAGAAGATCGCCAGCAGTGAGGCCGTTGCTCTTATCAGCAAGCTGGCCAGAAGAACCACCTGAAAGCCCCCCAAGGAGCGAGCCAATCAGATCTTCTGGTGAAGGTTCGCGCTTTTGAGAACTGCTCCCACCGCTCAACAGACTGCCAAGCAGGGTCTCCATCAGACCGCCGTCTTGATTCTGTTGGGGCTGCTGGCTTTGTGGCGGTTGCTGACCGCCGCTCAAGAGTCCTCCAAGCAATGAGGTAAGCAGGTCACCACCGGGCTGTTGGGGTTCGGGTTGCCTTTGCTGAGGTTGTTGAGTTTCTTGAGCCCCGCCCACCAGGCCACCGAGCAAGGTGGTCAACAGATCGCCGCCTTGTTCTGGTTGGGATTTGGGTTGCTGTGGTGGTTGTTGTTTGGTTTGACCACCAATCAGACTGCCTAACAGGGTCGTCAACAAACCCTCGTTTCCTGCAGATGGCTGAGATTGCTGCTGTGTTTGAGGCTGAGCAGGCGCACTGCCCATCATTGCTTCAATCAGAGTGCCGATCGTGTCGGGGGTAACTGACTTGCCTTCGAAACTCTTAGCGGCTCTTCCGAGACCATCAGCATAAATCTGCCCTGAACCGCTTTTCGACAATTTCTTGAGTCGTTCGCTGGCGTATTCAAGCTGTTGTGCGGGTGATTTGGCGCGTTTGGATTTGACAGCTTTCTGAACAGTCTGAAAGGTTTTAACCATGTTGTCGCCATGGTTGTGATTGGTTTTGTCAGCTTCGTTTAACTGCTGCTGGTTCGCAACCAAGGTTTTGGTAATCTCACCAAAAATGGTTGAGAGATCAAATTCGTTTGCCATGCTGAACACTCAACTTACTTATTCGTTAATTCCTCTGGAAGTTGAGGGATCTCAAGCACCTGGCCAGCACGAATAATGTTCATGTTGTCGCCGATGACAGCTTTATTGAATTCGTAAATTAGCTTGTAGTAGGGGGGGGTGGCGTGGCCATAGTAGCGCAGGGCGATATGGCTCAGGGTTTCGTCGCCACTGACTGTATGGGTAGCGAGGATGTTGGCTTTTGCCTCAGCGGCTGCCTCGGCAGCTTTTTCGGCAACTTCGGCCTGGATAGCCTGGCGCTGCTTCTCAGCGGTGGCCGCCGCTTCTTCGCGGGCTTTAGCTAATTCAGCGGCCTGCTTATCCGCTTGCGCTTTAATCGCCTGGCGCTGCTGTTCAGCAAGCTCCGCGGCTTTCTTCTTGGCCTCGGCTTCTTTTGCCAGTTCATCTCTATTGCTGAATAAATCACCTATGCGTTCAAAAAATCCTTTTTTCTTCTCGGTTGCCATAATGTCTCCTATTCTTGGCTTAAAAATGTATTTCCCTATCTGATTCAACCATCGAACAGGTAAATATGTCAGGGGGATTGTTTCAAAAATTATAACTCTTATTTACCGAATAAACTCAGTTTGTCCAAAGAAGCTAAGCAAGGTTAATAAATTAGAATAACATCTAATATTTTGACTTATGGATGAGAACATGCTATAATCGCGTCATTCAAAAAGTTCAGGAAGGTTCAATGGCGGAACTGAGAATTAACGACTTACACGTTGAGGTCGCGGGGAAAGAGATTATCCGCGGCTTTAATTTGTCTGTAAAACAAGGCGAAGTACATGCCTTGATGGGTCCGAACGGAACTGGAAAATCCACGCTGGCTTATGCGTTGATGGGCCATCCGCGGTACGTAATCACGCAGGGCGATATTAGCATTAACGGTCAAAGTTTGCTTGGGCTTTCAACAGACGAGCGCTCACACCTGGGGCTGTTCCTGGCATTTCAATACCCGGTTGCCATCCCCGGGGTGACGTTGGCAAATTTTTTACGTGTAGCGGTAAACGCTAAAAATCGTGCGCTCAATGGGGATGAGAAGGGAATTTCGATCGTTAAATTCCGCAAGCTCCTCAAGAACAAGATGGACCTGCTGCGCATGGATCATTCATTTGGCGGCCGTTATTTGAACGAGGGTTTTTCGGGTGGTGAGAAGAAACGCGCGGAAATCCTGCAAATGGCCATGCTTGAGCCGCGTTTTGCGGTGCTGGATGAGACAGACTCCGGCTTAGATATTGACGCTTTACGTATCGTCTCTGAAGGAGTAAACACTCTGGGCGGCGATCATCTCGGGGTATTGGTGATTACCCATTATCAGCGCATGCTGAATTACATTAAACCTGATTTCGTGCATATCATGTTCGAAGGCTGCATTGTTGAGTCTGGCGGCGCGGAAATGGCCTTGAAGCTTGAAGAGAACGGTTATGACTGGGTCCGTGAAAAACATGGGACAGGGGGCGATAGCGCCGAGAAAGCACTCTGAGCATTATGGCTGATATCCATCATCAGGAATTCCTGACTACCCTCGGAGATAGTTATCAATACGGATTTAGCGATCCGGAAACTCACGCCTTTAAAAGCGAAAGAGGTTTGAGCGAGGACGTCATTCGTAAGATTTCAGCTTTTAAAGAAGAACCGCAATGGATGTTGGATTTTCGTTTGAAAGCATATGACCATTTCATCCATCGACCGATGCCGGGCTGGGGACCAGACTTGTCGGGGTTGAATCTGGATAACATTCACTACTATGTACGGCCTTCGCAAATTGGCAGCAAGTCATGGGAGGATGTGCCTGATACGATCAAGAACACGTTTGATAAATTGGGCATTCCTGAAGCTGAGCAGAAATTTCTGTCTGGTGTCGGCGCCCAGTATGACTCTGAGATGGTCTATCATAACATTCAGGAATCACTCGAAAAACAAGGCGTGATTTTTTTAAGCATTGAAAACGGTTTAAAAGAATATCCTGATTTGTTTCGCGAATACTTCTCTACGGTTGTTCCGATTCAAGACAACAAATTTGCCGCTTTGAACAGCGCAGTCTGGTCGGGCGGATCGTTCGTTTATGTGCCTAAAGGCGTCAAAGTTGACCTGCCACTGCAGGCTTATTTCAGGCTCAATAATGCCAGCATCGGGCAGTTCGAACGCTCGCTAATCATCGCGGATGAAGGCGCTCAAGTTCATTATGTTGAGGGCTGTACAGCGCCGCTCTATCGTGAGGAATCTTTCCACAGCGGCGTGATCGAGATTGTAGTCAAGAAAAATGCCAGGGTGAGATATACGACTATCCAAAACTGGTCTACAAATGTTTATAATCTGGTTACCCAGCGCGCCAATGTGTTTGAAAACGCCACGATGGAATGGGTGGATGCCAATCTTGGCTCGCGGGTGACCATGAAGTATCCCTCCTGTTTTCTGCGCGGTGAAGGGGCGCATGGCGAAATGCTCTCGGTCGCGTTTGCCGGACCAGGTCAGGTACAGGATACTGGCTCGAAAATGATCCATTTTGCGCCAAACACTTCGAGCAAGATTACTTCGAAATCAATTTCGCGTGGGGATGGCCGGGCTTCTTACAGGGGATTGGTGAGAGTCGCCCGCAAGGCGGAAAATTCCCGCTCGAATGTCGCATGTGACGCACTGTTGCTCAATCCGGAATCCCGTTCAGATACCTACCCGACGATTGACATCCACAATAAAGAAGTCACAGTCGGCCATGAGGCTACGGTCAGTAAAATTGACGAGGAGCAGTTGTTCTACCTGAACAGCCGGGGCTTGAGCAATGAAGAAGCCACGACAATGGTTGTTTCGGGGTTTATTGAGCCATTGGTCAAGGAACTGCCCATGGAATACGCGGTTGAGATGAATCGCCTGATTCAGCTGCAAATGGTTGGATCGGTAGGGTAAACATGACTGATCACAGATATTTATCCCTTCCTATCGTGGATGCCGAAAAGTTCCCGGGCGGGCTGGAGCTGCCAGCTAATGAGCAAGATCAGAAAATCAAAGACTTTCGCGAGCGGCATTGGAAAACAGCTTTGGCGCTTGATTTCCCGGGTAATAAGGATGAGAACTGGCGCTGGGTGAATTTTAAAAACTTCCCTGACATCTTCAACAGGGAAGAAATAAAAACCGGGCTGGCGATTTCTTATGTTGACGAAAAGGGAAGCCAGCAGGATAAAACGCCTGAGGGTGTGATCTTGACTGATCTCAGAACGGCCCAGGCGAAACATGTCGAAAAATGGTCCAGCCTTGCTGGAACGATTGTAGGCACGCATGGTGATAAATTCAGGGCGATGACCGCTGCGCTGGCGAATAGCGGTGTTTTTATTTCAGTTCCCAAAGGCGCCAACCTGCCCGGCAAGATTGTCATTGAAGTGAATTATCAGGCGCAAAACTCAGGCAGCGCTTTCAGCCACCACATTTTAAATCTGCATGAAAACGCTTCCGCAACCGTGATCCTAAAATTGACCGGTAATGAAAAACCAGAACCGTCCTTAATCTCCAGCTTATTTGAAATCAGACTGGAAAAAGGCGCAAGGTTAAACCTGACCGAGGTTCAGGCTTTGCCGTCGCAAATTTGGTATTTAAGCCATGAGAAAGCGGTTGTAGCTGCGGACGCGAGTTTGACCTGGAATTATGCCGCGCTTGGCGCGAATACCACAAAGAATTTTGTGACTATTGATTTGGACGGCGAAGGCGCTGAGGCGCTGGCGCGAGGAGTTTATTTCGCCGGGAAAGGTCAGCATTTTGATCTTGATACGCAGCAGAATCATAACGCGAAACATACAACAAGCGACTTGCTTTATAAAGGCGCGGCAAACAGCGATGGCCGAGCAACGTGGGAAGGCATGATTTATGTCGACCCGATCGCACAGCAGGCTGATGGATTCCAGACCAATCGCAACCTGATCCTGAGTGATCAGGCCGAGATCAACGCCATCCCGGGTCTGGAGATCAACGCAGATGATGTCAAGTGCTCTCATGGTGCCACAGTCGGCAGACTGAACGAAGACGAGCTTTTCTACCTTCAGTCTCGTGGAATTCCATTGGATGAAGCTCAAGTATTGGTTATTCAAGGTTTCTTTGCTGGGATTCTGGACGAAGTTCTGGACGAAAGCACACGAAATTATCTCAGCCGCAGTATTACTGAGAAGTTGTTGTTAAATTAACGAGTGGAGGAATTATGCCTGTAGGTAGATTTTTGAGACCACCTGGCGCTGAACAGGCTTTTCGTGTGGGGGACAAAGTGGAAGTGAAATGCGACCATGATCTGAAAGGTGTCAGAGTGAATGGCTGGCTGAAAGGCACTGTTGTGCAGGTTGAGAATAAAATGCTGGCTGTACAGTTCAAAAGTGATATTTTTTTGACTGATGGGTGGATGGTGCCGGATAGGATTCTCTGGTATCCATTTGACTCGTCTAATTTGCGGCCTGTTCAGCCCAAAAAGACGATTGAAGAAACAAAAGCTGCATTGCTTTAATAGACATGACGCATTAAAACAAAAACAGCCGTCAGGCTGTTTTTGTTTTAATTGTTCAAACGTTAAGCTCCAAACTGGCCGACAATGCGAATGATGTCAAATCCTTCGGCGAAAGGGCGCTCAGCCAGCGCGCCATGCCGAACGGCAGTGGCGCGAATCACATCAGGCGAGAAGTAATATCGGTCTTTATAAGTTTTGTATTTGCTGAGTGCGGCTATCTTTTGGTTGACGGCCTGTTCGCTCACCTCAGCCAGAAAATGCGGAAAGAATCCGTAGGATGAGCGTAAGACGTCATATCCCAACACTGTAGTACCGCGAAAAGCGCGCATTGCTTCCTGAGTCAGGGTGACATGATCCTGATGGATATCCTGACTGGTGTGCACAAAAACAATTTGTGGTTGAAGATGACGTTTCAACTCGAGCATTTTCTCGAGGATCTCCTGGCGATGGTCTGGGAAGCGCCGGGTTTCAAAGGCGCCCAGTTCGATCTGGTAGTCGGTGAGGCCGAGCGCGTGCATGCTTTCGATGTGTTCAGAAACAAGATTTGAGAGGTCTGGGTTCTTTTGATTATCCGAAAAAGTCATGCAGTAAATCGAGGCGGCTTTGCCGAGCAGGTCTGCGATCAACGCGCCGCAACCCAGTTCGATATCATCAGGGTGGGCTCCAAGGAAGAGCAGACTTTGGCCGTAGAAGGTCATGTTTGTCATGCTTGCCTACTTGGTAGCGATGAAGCCGCCAACCACTTTGGTCATCACGATCTGGCCGTCGCGTTCGATGCGCTTCCGGGCGACATTCTCAATCTGGTTCATCACCTTTTCAAATTCCTCGTGGGTCTCAAAAAGTGAGTTCCAGAGCTTGCGATCTTCGCTCATTGACGCGCGAGTGTAGACCATGAATGGCTCTGCGGTCTCAAATGTAAGCGGGTTCTCGAAGATGTGCTGTTCGGTCGAACTGAACAATTTTTGCATCGTGCCGTAAATCTGGGAGGCATACCGCGAGCTCCCGGGCATGGGAGGGATGGCTTTTCCGGTTGCTTCACGGATGATGTCATAAAAAACCTGTTTATTGCTTGGCATCGGTCCAGTGCTGAAGAGCCGTCCGCCTGGCTTGAGCACGCGATGCATCTCGCCAATCGTAAAGGGGATATCCTGAGCGTAATAAATGGCGAAGCAGACCGAAATCAGGTCATAGGTGTCATCGGGGAGGTTGAATTTCTGGTTGAAATCAAGCAGTTCGAAACGAACCGCATTATCGATTTTTTTGTTTTCAATGCGGGCCTGATCCAACAGGGATGCGGACACATCCGTGCCAGTGATATCAGCCTGACCTTTTAAGTGGTGATAAAACGAGAAACATTGTTTGCCAGCGCCTGCGCCAATATCGAGGATTTTGATGCCGGGTTGAAGGTCTAAGGTCTCCAACATCCATACATCAATGTCTCGCGCGCCATACTGACTATGAATGTCAATTCGTTTGAGAAGATCGTTTGTGGTTTCTTGAAAATTAATTTTCATATTGCCTGCCTTTTTTCAGAATGAGCACCATTTTAGCCAATCAGCCCCTAAGGGTCAACTAACAGATGCGGGGCAGCATCTCACCCGCCAACATATCGAGCACGCGGGTGGTACCGAATGGAGTTTTTAAGAGCAATCGCGCTTTCTCAACGTTGACCACCCGGCCAATCACAGCTGCGTTTCTGCCATAGGGGTTGGTTTTCAGCACTTCGATCGCTTTAGAGGCTTTTGCCTCAGGCAAAATGACGATCGCTTTGCCTTCATTGGCGAGATAGAGCGGATCGAGGCCCAACATGGAACAAGCGGCCCATACGGGTTGGTCAATCGGAATAGAAGCTTCGTCAAGCTCAATCGTCACGCCGGATTGGCGCGTGATTTCGACCAGGGTAGTGGCCAGGCCTCCCCGTGTGGGGTCGCGGAGGACGTGGACATCATCGATTTCTGCCAGCAAAGCAGAGGTGAGGTGATTCAGAGGGGCGGTATCAGATTCAACGCCGCTCTGAAAGCCGAGATTGCCGCGCGCTTCGGCGATGGCGATGGTATGGTTACCCAGTGAGCCGGTGACAATGACGGCATCGCCTGGTCGGGCCTGGTCGCCCGCGATCAGGCGACCAGCCGGGAGCAGCCCAAACCCGGTAGTGCTGATAAAGAGGCCATCCGCTTTGCCTTTTTCGGTAACCTTGGTGTCTGCCGCCACGATCGATATACCGGCTTCCGCGCAAGCGGAACTCATCGAAAGCGCGATTTGTTCGAGCTGGTCGATCGGAAACCCTTCTTCGATTACAAAACTGACGGTGAGGTACTTCGGATCAGCCCCCATCATTGCCACATCGTTGACTGTGCCGCACACAGCGAGTCGGCCAATGTCACCGCCGGCAAAAAAGAGGGGCGTGACAATATGGGCGTCTGTCGAGACAACCAGTTTTTGTTGGGCGGTTTGGGATGCCAGATCGATTAGCGCTCCATCGTTGCCCTGCGTAAGGGCAGGATGGTTGAAGTGTTTCTGAAAAACATCGCTGATCAACTGGTGGGTCAACTGTCCACCGCTGCCGTGCCCGATGGTAACCTGGGCGTGATGAGCGAGCGGCAGCGGACAAATCGGGCTTTGAAATATGGGCAAATCGTTCATTAGTTGGCTTTCTGATAACGATAATAGGCCGCGCATGCGCCTTCGCTTGACACCATCGGCGCGCCTAATGGAGAAGTTGGCGTACAGGCTTTGCCGAAGGCAGGGCAATCAGGCGGCTTAGCGACGCCAGTCAAAACCTGGCCGGCAATGCAGACGCTTGATTCAGCGACAGGAGAGGCGTCAACCTGAAAGCGCCTGACCGCGTCAAAAGCTGAAAACGCGGAGCGCAACCCCAAACCTGAGAGGGGAATGGTGCCAATGCCGCGCCATTGCCTGTCGACCGGCTTAAAAACTGTGCGGATCATGGTTTGGGCAGTCAGGTTGCCCCCTTTTGTCACCACGCGACCATAAGCGTTTTCAACCCTGGCTGTGCCGGTTTCGAGCTGGTGGATGGTCATTAGAATGCCGGTCAAAAGCTCGTCTGGTTTGAAACCCGTAACCACGATCGGACAGGAAAATTCTTCAGCCAGCGGTTCATATTCAGTGTAACCCATCACTGCGCAGACATGGCCAGCGGCCAGAAAAGCGTTGACCTGATTATTGGGGCTGGAAAGGATCGCACGAATGGCGGGGGGAACCAGCACGTTGGCGGGCAAAATCGAGAAGTTCTGAATCTGATTGCGCTGGGCGTGTATGAGGCTGGCGGCGATGGATGGTACGGTGGTTTCAAAACCGATCGCAAAGAAAACGACCTGCTTATCGGGGTTGGATTGGGCGATCTTCACCGCTTCGAACGGAGAATAAACTACCCTGACATCGGCGCCGCTGGCGCGTGCGCCGAACAGGTCCTGGCTTGTGCCGGGCACCCTGAGCATGTCGCCAAATGAAGTGAAGATTACACCGGGCTGTTGGGCGATCTGCAGAGCGGTCTCGATGGCTTCGAGTGAAGTCACGCAAACAGGACAGCCAGGCCCATGGATCAGATTGATTTCTGGCGGCAGGAGCTGATCAAGCCCATACTGCATAATGGCGTGGGTTTGGCCGCCGCAAATCTCCATGATGTTCCAGCAGCGGGTGGCGACCCGGCGGATTTCATCCGCCAGTTGCAGCGTGCGCTGTGAGTCACGGGTAGGCATTGACTGATATTCAGTCACTGAAGACCACCACCTTCAGCCTGTTTCTGGTTGAAACGCTGAAGATCTTCGAGAAGTTCAATAGTTTCTGCGGCTTCGTGATCAGACATGACACTCAGCGCGAACCCAGCATGAACAAGAACATACTGCCCAATTTCAACTTCGGGCGTGGTCGCAACGCAAACTTCCTGGGTGACGCCGCCAAAGTCAACCTTTGACATCAGCGTGCCGTCAATTTCATAGAGTTCAATTATTTTACCGGGGATACCGAGACACATAGTTATCCTTTATACACTTTCTGTGCGACAGTGGCCTGACCTAACGCGACACAGCCATCATTTGGCGGCAAGTGTCGGTGAATAAGTGGTTTAAACCCTTCTGCCCGCAGCGCAGGCAGCAGAGATCGCATCAAACGTAAATTCTGCCACACTCCTCCTGAAATTGCCACTGTGTTCAATCCAGCCTCTTCTCTGACCAACCTGCAGCACTGCAAGGCGAGCCCGACGATTGTATTGTGAAAGCGGGCTGAAATTATTGACGCAGAGGCGCCCTGGCGATAATCATCCACAACCGCATGAATAAGCGGGCTGGTTTCGATCACATTTTTCTTAATTTCAAATGGATAGGCATTTGACACATCAGGTTCGGCGATCGCCTCAAGTCGAATCGCTGCCTCGGCTTCATAAGTGTTACGGTCTTTTAAGCCGATCAGCGAAGCCACAGCGTCAAATAAGCGTCCCATGCTGCTGGTGAGAGGCGCGTTGAAATGTGTGAGACATTGATGGCGGATAGCCTGAAGGGTAACCTGATCGAAGGAGTGAGTGGGAGGGAGATCATGGTAGTCGATATTTGCTTCAAGCAAATAACTGATTGCCATGCGGGCGGGTGTGAGCGCGGCCAGATCGCCCCCCGGCATAGGAACGGGATTAAGGTGAAATTGGCGTTTGAACCCTGAGTAACCGCCAACTAACACTTCGCCTCCCCAGATCGTTCCATCGCTGCCATATCCTGTACCATCGAAGATCAAACCAATCACTGGCTCGTCGGAAGTCCATTTATTCTCTGCCAGACAGGCGGCCAAGTGGGCGTGATGGTGTTGAACCTGGACGAGCGGCAAGTGTTCAGTTTCTGCCCGATTCTGCGCGTAACGGGTTGATAAATAAGCAGGATGCAAGTCACAGGCGAGCAGCTCTGGTTCGACCCTGAAAAGGTGCTGATTGTGAAGGATTGAGGCTTCGAACGCATCGAGCGTTTCCTGGTTGTCGAGATCGCCGATATGCTGGCTGATAAAGGCGTACTGTTCGCGGGTCAGACAAAAAGTGTTTTTGAGGTGCGGACCGACCGCCAGGGTTTGAGCAGCGCTGAATGGAAGAATAATTGGGCTGGGAGCATACCCTCTGGCGCGACGATAGAGATAAGGTCGATTTTCGAGGCTGGCAATTACTGAGTCATCGATACGTGTCAAAATAGGGCGGTCGTGAAGCAGCATTCCATCCGCGATGTCTTGAAGGCTTGTCTGAGCTTGAAGATTATCGTGAACGATTGGCTCCTCAGACAGGTTGCCACTGGTCATAACCAGAATCTGGGGGGCGTCCTTACCCGGCTCAAGCAGCAGCAGGTGGAGCGGGGTATATGCGATCATAATGCCCAGTCTGCTTTGATCCGGGGCGACGATGGCGCGGATGTCTTCACCCGGGACTGTTGGGTCGGCCAATATGATCGGCGCCTGCGGTGAGGTCAGCCAGGAGCGTTCGGCCTCACCGAGATTGGCAAATTTGAGAGCGGTTTCGAGATCACAAGTCATTACCGCGAAAGGTTTACCGGTGCGGTGCTTGCGCAAACGCAGGTTATCAACCGCTTTTAGATTGGAGGCATCACAAGCCAGATGAAAACCGCCCAAGCCTTTAATCGCCAAAATGTTGCCTTCAGCGAGCATTTTTCGCGCTGTCTCGATGGCTGTTTCGCCTTTTAATGTCGGTCGGAAGGGCTGTTCAAGCCAGACAGATGGCCCGCACACAGCACAGGCAACAGGCTGGGCATGAAAGCGGCGATTAAGCGGATCCTGATACTCAGCCAGGCATTCAGGGCAAAGCGTAAACTCTGACATCGATGTGTTTGGCCGATCATAGGGAATTGTCTTCACGATTGAAAATCTGGGGCCGCAATGGGTGCAGTTGATAAAAGGGTAGCGATAACGCCGATCTTTTGGGTCAAAGAGCTCATGCTTACAGTCGGCGCAAATCGCGAGGTCTACGGAGACAGGCAGAAAGTCAGTTCGCTGATCATGACTTTCCCGAATTGAGAACTCCTCATAGATGTGGTCGGGGGCTTCGGTAGTTATGAAGCTATCGATCACAGCCAGCTCGGGCGGATGGTTGCGCAAGTCTTCAGTAAAAGCGGTCACCTGTTCTGGCGAACCATATGCTTCAATATGCACACCATCGGCGGTGTTATTTACCCAACCTCTGATTTGGTGTTTAAGGGCAAGGTGATAGACGACAGGTCTGAAACCAATGCCCTGTACGATGCCCCTGATAGTGATCAGTCGATTAATCGGAACCTCTCAGGCTTTCCGTTCTCCGAGTTTTGTGTTTAACCAATTAATCCAGGCTTCAATGCCCTCGCCGGTTTTACATGAGACCGGGAAGGTAATCAGCCCGGGGTTGAGCGCTTCAACGCCGGCTTTGAAATAACCCAGACGGAAGTCGATGTAGGGCAGCAAGTCGGTTTTATTGATAATTAACACGTCGAGATTGCGGTAAATATTGGTGTATTTATACGGCTTGTCGTCACCCTCGGGGATAGAAGCGATCAACACATTCGCGTGCGTGCCCAATTTAAAAGCTGCAGGGCAAATCAGATTGCCCACGTTTTCGATGATGACAAGATCGAGCGCTTCGAGCGGCAGCTGATCCAGCGCCATTTCCACCATAACCGCATCAAGGTGGCAATCTCCGCCAGTATTGATCTGAACCGCTGGCATGCCTGCCTGGATTATTTTGTCTGAGTCAATGGTGACTGGGGCGGTATCGCCTTCGATCACGCCAAGTTTGACATCAGCGGGCAGTCGTTTGATCGTCTCGAGGATGAAGCTGGTCTTGCCAGCCCCGGGAGACGCCATCATATTAACACCAAAGATTTGGTGATTGTCGAGGCGCTTTTGGTTGTTTATCGCCAAGCGATCATTTGAATCAAGAATCTTCCGAACAATTTCAACACGTTCAGCCATTTTAGACCTTTCCTTTCTTAAGATACGTGAACCAATAGAAAAAACCAACAAAGAAAAGACCGCCAATCATATTGCCGATCGTTACCGGGATCAAATTGTGGAGAAGGAAGCGGGCAATAGTCAGGCCGCCAAATTCCCCGATCTTGGCAACAAAATCAGGATTCAACCAGCGCACAAACAAAGCTACTGGGATGAAATACATATTAGCCACAGAATGTTCCAAGCCGCCAGCTACAAAAGCGCTGATCGGCAGGATGACCGCGGCAATTTTGCCAAAGGTGGTGCGTGCCGAATAAGCCATCCAGACAGCCAGGCAAACGAAAGTATTCCCCAGAACGCCCAAAATAAACGCACTCATAAAAGTGTGGCCAGATTTCGCTTCAGCGATGCGCAGCAGGTTTTCACCCACGGCTCCACCTCCAAAGGAATATTGTTTTGAGAGCGCGAAAAGCAGCGCCATAACCAGCGACCCTGCGAAATTGCCGAAATAGACCAGCAGCCAATTACGCAGCATGGCGCTGAAACTGGTTTTCTTCTCAAGGAAGGCCATGATGATCAGCATATTTCCAGTGAAGAGCTCGCCACCCGCCACAAGCACCAAAACTAAGCCAAGGGTAAACGCCAGGCCTTTGATCCAGGCGTTGATGCCGTATGGCAGGGCGGAACCATTGGTGCTGACAATAGTGGAAATCATTGCGCCGAAGCTTATGAAAACCCCTGCTAAAAAGGCCAGCGCTAATGTCTGTTGAACTTTTAAGCCGACCTTATTGATGCCAATTTTGACTGTTTTTTCAGCGATCTCAGGTGGGGTGAGGTCGTCAATGACGGGGTTTGGCGGTGCTTTCTCTAAGATTTCTTTTGACATAGGGTTTTATTTAGTCCTTTTCGATTTCAATTTGATCAACCTGCATTTCATCGCCAGAAATCACCTCAAGATCGAACGAGTGGCACTCTGAACAGGGGGCCAATTCATCTTTGAGCGTGATGATTTCTCCGCATTGGCGGCATCTCAGCAGGGCGGGCGGGCGGTTAAAGTGCAGGATTGCTCCTTCGCAGATTGTCCCCTGGCTGATATAGTCCCAGTAAAATTGGACCGAGTCGTCAACAACCGATGACAGCTTTCCGATTGTCAGATAGATATCTGTCACGCGCTTGGCCTGACAGGCTTCACCTTCTTCGTTGGCGATGCGCAGGATGTCCTCAGTGACCTTGAGCTCATGCATCGCGGATCACCCTCTCGGCATGACTGTAGATGTCGAACTGACCGCCTCGCAAATAACCAATTAAGGTTATCCCCAATTGTTTGGCTGTTTCAATCGCCAGCGATGTTGGAGAAGTGCGCGAGACGATAAATTCAACGCTCAAGGCTAAACTCTTGGCGACCATTTCTGAACTGATGCGGCCGCTCAGGGCGATCAGGTGGGGCGTAAAGGGCCTATTTTGAAGCAAAAACTGCCCAGCCAGTTTATCGACACAGTTATGCCGGCCGAGGTCCTCAACGACGATGCGCATAGATGCACCGTCGCTCAAGGCCGCGCTGTGGAAACCGCCTACTTTATCATGCATCGTCTGCGCTTTTGTAAATAGACGATACAGTTCCATGATTTGAGTGGCGCTGATCTTGAAGTCGGAGGCACTGGGCGTGTCATTTCGCGCGGAATCAGGCGTAACGCCAGTGGAAGTGCGGTGAAATGAAACGGGTTTGTGGGTTTGTGATTTAAGATTGATCGAGAGCTGAGCCCGGTCATCTGAGAGTTTCATGTCAAGCACCTCAGATAACTCACTGATTACATTTTCATTCCACAAGAAACCGAGCGCAAGAGCCTCAAGATCAATCGGCGAACAGATAAAAGTAATCCAGGCCTCGCCATTGACGATTAAACGGCAGGCATGCTCGCTGACCACTGGCTTTTGGGCATCGGTGAACAAGTGATCGGCTGCCTGATAATGAACATAAGCGAATTCTTTGGCGGCATCCGAAAAGCTGCTCGAAGGTTCCGCGAAAGCTTCAACCATTTTTTTCAATGCGAGCTGCACGGATTGAGCGGTTTGGTCGGTCAATTCACGTTGAAAGCGGAAAGAATGACCGCGCACACTTACTATCCAGGCTTCAGGCGCCTTCCTACCAAGTGTTTGAGTGAGGGCGAGCAGTTCTTCAGCGGCGAGGTGATGTGTGAAAGCTGATTGGGTATGTTTGGGGAAGATCTGTTCAAAGACGAGTTCGTCCAGCTTTTCTGAATTGTGGGCATCGAGAAAAAATACGCGGTTGTATTCAGCGATATCTTCGGCCATCTCGGGAAGAAGCTGGAATAAATAAGTCAGGCGAACAGAACCATCGGGTGAGACGCTCGAATCACCTGGAAGTTCTGGCGAGGGCAAATTCAAATGCCGGGCAAACAAGTTTAATAAATGCCAACCCGCGCCATCGTCTTCACGATCGCGATTTCCGTAACCAATTACCAGAGTTCTCTTCATATCGACATAAAAAACCTCTCCTTATCATACCGCAAGGATAAGGAGAGGTAAATCAGCCTGTCTGGCTTCAGCGTCGCAATACCTGGCTGACATTACCCTCGGGATCGAGGATTTCGATCTCGAGCGGCATTTGCCCTACCGCGTGGGTTGAGCAGCTCAGGCAGGGGTCGTGAGCGCGAATCGCATGTTCGACACGATTTAACATGCCCTCTGCGACTACCGGACCGTGCACGTAAGTTTTGGCAACACTATCCACAGCTTTGCTCATCGCGTAGTTGTTGTGACCTGTGGAAACAATCAGGTTTACTTTCGTAAGCTGAAGGTTTTCGTTGATGTAATAGTCATGGATCAGTGTTCCCCGAGGCGCTTCGATGCAGCCCACACCACGTTCCTGCGGATTCTGTCGGGTATTGAGAATGTCAGTCGAGAGAATATCAGGATCCTCAAGAAGGATGCGCAGGCGTTCTGCGGCGAACAAGGTCTCAATCAGGCGGGCATAATGGTAGTGAAGGGTATTCTCAATGGGCAGACCGCCATTGAGAGCTTTGAAAAGCTTGAATTCGGCGTTTGCCAGCGGGGTATCAATCTGATCAGCCATATTCAGGCGTCCCAGAGGTCCGACCCGATAAGCACCTTCGGGATAGCCGAGCGGTTTGTAATAGGGGAATTTAAGGTACGACCAATCCTCGACATGTTCGGCAATATGGTCGAGGTAGTTCTTCGGCGCGAATTTGACCAGCTGTTTGCCATCGCGGCCGACCAGGCGAATCTCACCGTCAAAAAGCTCGAGGCTGTTCTTTGGGGTGGCCAGACCGAAATACCCTGTGGGGAAGACGGCGAACTTGTTGATGTCTTCCATATTGCGGTTCATCCAGTCTTTGAAAATGGCAACGCCCGCCTGGATGGTAACGATTTGCTCATCTAGACCGGACAATAATTTATCTCTGCTGGCTGCGCTGAAAGCGCGATTCACACCACCGGGAATAGCAAAGGTTGGGTGAATGGAGCGTTCGCCGAGTTCGGATATAACGGCCTGACCATACTTGCGCAAGCGGACTGCTTTGAGGGTTAATTCCGGGTCCGCGTTGACTAATCCGACCACATTGCGCGTCGCCGGGTCGTGATCGAAGCCCAAGAGCAGGTCGGGACCGCCCAACTCGAAAAAATGCATGCCATGAGACTGGATAATCTGCCCCATGTGCATGATTTCGCGCAGGAGCTGCGCTGGGCGGGGAGGCGGGCAGCCTAAAGCCGCGTCGCCGGCTTTGGCAGCGGCGAGGTGGTGGCTGACCGGGCAAATGCCGCAGATGCGGGGAGTGATTTGCTGCATTTCAGTAACCAGCCGGCCTTCGCAGAATTTTTCAAAGCCTCTGAATTCATTGACATGAAAGTAAGCATGCTCAACGCTGCCATCACCGTTCATATGGACCGTGACTTTGGCGTGGCCTTCAATACGGGTTACGGGTTCAATGGTAATTTTTTGTGTTGTCATGTGTGCTCCTAATGCCAATTGTTAATCTCGCCCTTGACTTCAGGCATTTTTCCATTGGCTAAATCAGCTAAAACAGCAAAAATCGCATCCGCACTCGGCGCGCACCCAGGCAGGAACACGTCTACTTTTACCACGTCGCTGACTGGTTTTACGGGCACGGTGGTAGAAAGCTCGGGGTTGCTGGGGATTTTCGCGCTGTCATCGTTGCTTTCAGCTTCGATATAAGCTCTTTTTAAGGCTGCATCAGCGCCGCAGAAATTGCGCATAGCTGGTACGCCGCCAAACACAGCGCAGTCGCCAAGCGCGACCAGGATCTTGCAGCGCTTACGCATCTTAATTGCCACCTCTTCATTGTAAGTGTTGGTAATGCCGCCTTCGAGGATGCCGACATCTACACCATCTTCATCTGGCTCTTTCAGGTCTGTGATTGGAGATGAGCGCAGGTCTACCAGCTTGAGCAGATCAACGATACGCTCGTCTATGTCTAAAAATGACATATGGCAACCGGCACATCCTGCCAGCCAATCTGTTGCTACTTTGGGTTTTGCCATTGAATTTCCTTTCGAATCGATGTTTTCGTTCATACTGATCAAAGTGCTAAGGTGAGAGTAGTGGGGCGCTTGGTCAGGGCAGCTTTCCAATCGCTCTTTAGGGTCAAACCTAATTTGCCAGCGAGCAGCGCGATGACCTCAGCGGTCGATTTAGCCTGATTGTCAGCCTGTAAAGCCTGGCGATTGAGGTTCAGCTTTCCATCGCCGCTCAGATAATGTCCTTCTTCCTCAAAGCATGTCTTTGCGGGGAGGACGATATCAGCCATGTCTGTCAAGTCGCACTGATAAGCAGCCTGGACAACTTTGAAAGCTGCCTGTTCGAGGCAAGCCAGGGTGTTCTGGCAAGAATGCTGATCGCCGAGGGCCATGTAGGTAAACTGACTGCTAATCTCACGATCGCAAGGCGCCACACCAAACAAAGCGGCAGCGTACGCGTTAGCTTTGCCCTTAAGCAGAACGACTTTCACATTCGTTTTTGACGCCCAGGCGAGAATATCGCGGACAGCCTGAATGTTATCCTGCTTAACAAAGCATTTTCCTAATACGATGGCTGAATCTGCGGTGGCGTTAGCCTTGAATTCGTCCACGACTGCTGGCTGGTCGCATTCATCATCACGATAAAGCTTCAAACCGCCTTCGATCTGACGTTTGAGCATGAAACCAGCTACCTGATGTTGGTCTTCGATATCCGCGCCGAGCAAAAGGGCTGAGTCGCAGGATTGCAATGCGGTTACAGGAGACTCAAACAAGCCAAATTCCTCAGCTAATTTCACGCCAACCATTGCAGTTTGTTCCTTGTTGAGTAAGCCAACCTGTTTGGCCTGGAAGTTGTCGCGGAAGAATTCGCTGAAGGCGTTGAAAGCTTCAACAGACTGGCGAGGCGAAATCAGAGCTGAAATGTCATCGCTGCCATTGGCTTTGAGTTGGGTCACAACAACGTTCAGGGCTTCTTCCCAAGAGGCAGGCACAAGCTGACCATTGCGGCGGATGAGAGGCGTGTTGACGCGTTCCCGATCCTCGCGGAATGGTTTGTAGCGGCCGCGCTCACAAAGCAGGCCCTGGTTGACTTCACCTTCTAAAGCGCCGTCGATGCGTACGAGGCGATTATCCCGGGTCTGGACGTCGCGGATGCAGCCCAGAGAGCAGTCTACACAGACTGATTCGGTGTGGGTTAAATCGGTCAGGCGACCCTGGTATGCGCTGCGGCGATCGAGAAAAGCGCCGGTGGGGCAGAACTGAACACAGTTGCCGCAGGAAATACAGGTGCTTTCACCCAGCGGAACGCCGCTGTCAGCAACCAGGAAGCTTGAAGAACCGCGTTCTTCAAAACCAAGCGTGTAGTTGCCGATAAGTTCGCCACAGGTCCTGACACAGCGCCGGCAAAGAATGCAGCGGTTATTGTCGAGCACAAAATCGGGATGCGACGCGTCGACAGCGTAGGGCAGGTAATGCGGCGTGAAAGGCCAGCTGTTCATGTCTTCAGCATAAGCAGCGTTTTGTAACTCGCAATCGCCGTCAGTTGCCTGGCAGTACATGCAGAAATGGTTACGCTCGCTGAAGAGCATGGATAGTACGAAATTGCGAGCTTTTTTAACCCGCGGGGTATCAGTGTGAACCACCATGTTGTCAGTAGCCGGTGCCGTGCAGGAAGGTACTAAGGTACGGGCACCTTCAACTTCAACCAGACAAAGCCGGCAGGCGCCATACGGATGGAGCTTCGGGTGATGGCACAGAGTAGGGATATCAACGCCTGCTTTTTTGGCGGCATCCATGACAGTTGCACCAGGTTCCACTTCGACCAATTTTTCGTTGACGTTTACTTTAATCATGTAAATCTCTCCGTTTTCCGTAGTGGCCTAAAGGATTTCGATCGCTTCAAATTTGCAGGCTTGCTTGCAAATTCCGCAGCGGATACAAATCTCTTCGTTGATATGATGGGCTTGCTTGCGTTCGCCAGTAATGGCATTCACTGGGCAGTTGCGCGCGCAGACAGTACAACCGGTGCATTTGTCCGGATTGATCTTAAAGGTAATCAGCGCGCGGCAGACTTTGGCAGGGCAGCGGTGTTCATAGATATGGGCTTTGTATTCATCCATGAAGTGTTTCATGGTGGAAACAACCGGGTTAGCAGCGCCTTGCCCGAGCCCACAGAGTGAGTCCTGAATGGTTTGTTCACAAAGCAGAGCTAAATCGTCGAGGTCTTCGGGTTTACCCTCGCCTTTGCATATGCGTTCAAGAATTTCAAGGATACGGCGTGTGCCGATACGACAGGGTACGCACTTGCCGCAGGATTCGTCCTGAGTAAATTCCATGAAGAAGCGGGCGATATCAACCATGCAGGTTTCATCGTCCATGACAACCATACCGCCTGATCCCATGATGGAGCCGGCTTGGCCGAGGGTTTCATAGTCGACTGGCAAGTCGAGATATTGGGCAGGCAGACAGCCACCCATCGGTCCGCCGGTCTGAACGGCTTTGAAACCTTTGCCGCCTTTGATGCCACCGCCGATGTCGAAAACGATCTCGCGCAGGGTGGTGCCGAAGGGCACTTCAATCAAACCGGTGTGAGCCACGTCGCCGGCCAGAGCGAAAGTTTTAGTGCCTTTGCTCTTCTCGGTGCCCATGCTGCTATACCATTCGACGCCTCTCGAAATGATGAGGGGAATGTTCGCATAAGTTTCGACATTATTGATGTTGGATGGTTTAGCCCACAACCCTTTTTGCGCAGGAAAAGGTGGTCTGACGCGTGGTTCACCGCGCTGGCCCTCAACAGAGGCGATCAGGGCGGTTTCTTCACCGCAAACGAAAGCGCCGGCGCCCATGCGGACTTCAAGATCGAATGAGAAACCAGTGCCCATAATGTTCTCGCCGAGCAGGCCATATTCATGAGCCTGATTGATAGCGAGTTTCAGGGTAGAAACAGCGATCGGGTATTCAGCACGGCAGTATATGTAACCACGGCTGGCCCCGATGGCGTATGCGCCAATAATCATGCCCTCGACGACCGAGTGGGGGTTGCCTTCGAGAACTTTACGGTTCATGAACGCGCCTGGGTCACCTTCGTCAGCGTTGCAGAGAATATATTTGGGTTCGCCAGCTGCCTGCCGGGCAAATTTCCACTTCAGCCCGGTTGGAAAACCGGCGCCACCACGACCGCGCAGCTTCGAGTCGAGCACCGTTTGAATGACCTCTTCAGGGGTCATGGAGGTGAGCACTTTGCCAAGCGCCATGTAGCCATCGACGGCGAAGTATTCTTCAATGTTACGGGGATCAATCTTGCCGATTTGATCAAGAATGAGGCGGACTTCCTTTGGTTGGGGCTCGCCCAATTCTTCTTCGACAATATCGCGCATTACAGAGGCGTACTGTTTCAGCTCACGGCCTTTGACAAAGTGTTCACTGACCAGCAGTGGCACCGTATCGACGGTGATGGCTGTGTAGTGGGTTCCTTCAGGATAGACCAGAAAATCTGGCGCATCTTTGACTGGGTCACCGATACGCGGGGTTTCGATGACTTGCACTTCGTCCTGAAGGTTGAGTCGATTGAGTTCTTCGATTAGTTTATCCTTGACGGCAGACGCTCCCTTATCGAGAGCGATCGGGTCAACAGAGACAAGCACGGTAGAACGATAATAGGTCATGTTATTTCACCTTCCAGATGTTTGTCTTTGGTTTCATAATTTAAAAACCTTGTCTGCAACCGGCTTGCCTTCGCAGACATGTTGTTTCATCAGTTGGCTTACAAAGCTCGGGTGGACTTTTCCGTATAAAACTTTTTCGGCGCCCGGCAGCGTAATTTGGACCAACGGGTCCTGGCCTTCAACGCCGAGATTGCCTACCTGCCTGACGATGATGTTTCGCAGTCCTTCGGATTCGATGTAATTCAGAATTGCTTTGAGCGTCTCACGCGCACCAGCGGCAATACCCACGGTGCCCATGCTGATTACAATCTCAGTCTTCCCCTCCTGTACTTTCAAGTCACGCACGCGTTGAGCTTCTTCGCGGAGGCGTTTCAGATCTTCTATTGATTTGATTGCCGGCATCATTTCTCCTTATTATTTTGTCTTACTGCCTCAACGCCGTTTCTGACCATCTGCCTGATAATCTTGATGATCCTGGGCTCAGTAATCGAAACGTCGTCAATTTCTTGTTTTATAGTCGAGTCGTCGAGAAAAAATTTTTTCTCATTCACCTGATAACGAAGCACCCAGTTGATTTCTGGTGAGCCAAGCAACAAGGTCAGCCAAGTTTCTGCGAGATCGCCCAAAGGCATGCGATCGATATGGCTGAGCTGAAAACACACCTTCGTTATCGTACCTTTACCAGGTTTTGACTCGATTGTTAAGTTACCGTCGCAGGCTTCGGCCGCAGACTTCAAAAGGGGCAGCCCCAGCCCGACTTTGCGTGTTGACCGACTGGTAACAAAAGGGTCAAGCACGCGTTTAACCTGGTCATCGCTCATCCCTTTGCCATTATCGCGAATAGTGATGGAAAGTTGATCTCGTTTAGTGTCCTCGACAACAGCAACTTCCACTTTGGTCGCGCCAGCAGCCAGGCTGTTTTCAGCGATGTCCAGAATATGTAGCGAAAGTTCTCTCAAACAGGCGCCTCGACCTGGATTACATCTTTAATCACGTTGGCAAAGCGTTGAGGCTGCATGCGGCCGTGATTGACCTCGTCAATCACGATAACTGGCGCTGCGCTGCAGGCACCAACACAGCGGCATACTTCGAGCGTTACCAAACCATCTGGGGTAGTTTGGCCTGGTTCGATGCCCAACACCTGTTTGGCTTTATCGATTAATTGAGGAGCGCCACCGACATAGCAAGCTGTGCCGATGCAAAACTTGACTAAATGTTTGCCACGTGGTTCGGTGGTGAAGAAGGAATAGAAGGATACCACCCCATGGATTTTACTGATCGGCACGCCTAACGATTTGGCAATGTATTCTTGCATAGGTTTGGTGAGATAACCGATTTTCTCTTGCAAAGTGTTCAGCACAACCATCGTCGCACCGGGTAGCTTAGCATATTGTTTGATTACAGCGTCAATGATCGCCTTTTGAGCGGCGTTCTGCAGGGGATCGGTTGGATTTGTGGTACCTGACATATATTTTCGGCTCCTAATTTTTTATAAAATATTTGTGAAAATATTTACAAGTTAGTTTACCCAATTGGTCTTATTTGGTCAATAGATTTTTCAAAAACGATTGTGAGGAGGCCAGCACATGGTATACACTTTTTAGACAGGTCATATGAGTTGTATCGGGATCGATGTCTGGAGTTATGGGGGATAAGATATCAAGACATTGAGGTGTATATTGATCAAAACTATAA
>JAAYCN010000006.1 GCA_012729755.1 Chloroflexota bacterium
GAGGATTTTAGAAGACAACTGAGAAGACACAATCAGCGCTCTAATCATATACCGATGCGTCCATTGAAGTTCTTATCACCTGTTCAATTTTTATCTCAGACTGTCCAATATGTTTGACAATCCTACATACAAATTAGCCCCATAGAGACAGCGTCTGCTGACTGCGGATAACAGCGACAAAGAAGGGTGACAGGCTTTTAATAACAAATCGATATGCGACAGTGGTGTTAGAGTGAACTCGTCGCCCTTCTGTTGGCCATACGTGCAGCCTAAACTTTTTTACTCTTTGACAGATTGCGTACGGATATGGCGAAGAAAATCAGACTCATCACCGCCATATAAACCATGCTTACCCATGGTTCGATCCGAAAACTGCCGATAGCCAGGTCGATACCCAGATACTCCCTCATCCTGCTCAGAATGCTCGCGCTATGTGAGTTAGTTGCCGCGCTGAGGGTCTCACGTGTAAACGGCAGACGCAGCAGAGCCGCGCCATGCGTGAAGGGCAGCAAAGTCAGCACCATCTGAGTAGTTTTACCCATCGCGCCAATCGGCACATACACCCCCACCAGAAAACCAAGCAAGGTAATGAGCACGCTGCTGATCGAGCCATAACTGCGTGGGGTAGCAGCGCTGCTCGCTAACATGAAGCCAAACGCGCAATTCATGATGATGCATAAGATGGCAATCGCCAGAATTAACATCGATTGCACCACGCCTGGCACAGCATACCCTTTAACAAACAGGTAGAGATAAGTAAAGACAATTGTGAACACTGTCATAATCGCCGCGCAGGCGATCGCCCCCAGCCAATAACCAGCCACGATTTTGCTGCGCGAGATTGGCGTCACGTTAAGATCGTCTGAAATGCGCTGCTTATTGTCATAAGGCAGCTGGGCCATCGCGTTCAACGAAGTCGAAAAGCAGGTGATGAAGGTTATCCCGGCCATCAGCCACTGCCCCTGAAACTGCATGAAGGTTGGCATAACCGCGATCACTTTTTCCTCTGTCCATGCTTTATTGAGGAAGAGCATATAGAGAACCAACATAATGATCGAACCAAGCAACGAATAGAAAACGTTCGCTTTATCTCTAAAGAACAACAGGATCACGCGTCTGGCAAGGCTAAAGGTGGCTTTCACGCGCGAATCTCCCTGCCGGTAATCGCAATAAACACGTCGTCCATGCTGCCATTGATGACCTCAAAGCCGTCCAACCGAGGTTGGATGGCTTCCAGAATCGGCAGCGCCTGAAGTGAATTGCTGATGCTGATCTGCACGTGTCCTCCTGATTGCCAGGGTTGAAACCCAGACGCTTCGAGTGATTCTTTTAGCGGTCCCGGATTTTGAGAAAAGAGCTTGAGAACAGTCGGAGCATATTGGTTTTTTAGCTCAATGGGTGTCCCGCTGGCTACGACCTTACCTCCATCGATGATCACCACATGATCAGCATCCTCAGTCTCTTCCATATAATGAGTTGTCAAAAAGACCGTCATTCCGAATTCCTCGCGGATCTGGCTGATGATTTTCCACACGACCCGTCTTGTTTGTGGGTCAAGGCCAGTGGTAGGTTCGTCCAAATAAAGAATGGCCGGTTTCTGCAGGAGCGCCCGGGCAATATCAGCACGTCGTTTTTGTCCCCCCGAGAGCGTTCCATAACGCTGATCAATATAATTATTAATCTCTAACGCACTTTCGAGCTCATTGATACGCTGATTGATTTCCTTATCGCTGTAGCCGTACAAAGCCCCGCGAATACCCAGGTTATCTCGCACGGTTAAGTCATCATCCAGGGTGTGATTCTGAAAAACGACCCCGATCAAACGCCGAATGGCTTCATTGTCCTGCCCCAGGGTCAGATCTCCATAAACAACCTCACCCGCGTCTTTACTCAGCAAAGTGCAGAGAATATTGATCGTGGTTGATTTTCCTGCCCCATTGGGACCGACAAACACAAACTTCTCGCCTTGTTTAACCTCAAAAGAGACATCGCTGACCGCTTTTAAGCCATTATAGCTTTTCGACAAATGTTTAACTGTCAAAATTTGTTTCACAGACAAACCAACCTTACCCTCTTCTCGAACTCTGATCAGCCTGACTAACCTGCGATCTTCCCGCCGTGGGCACCGCGCCTTCAAACACCAATTCCCGATCCGGTTCAAAAGCCAGCTTGGGCATTGCCAGATATCGCACCAGTAAAGTCTGTTGGCCAACTCCCTGATGAGGCAATTGATCAGCCATGTTCCTCAGCCAGGGTTGGTAAGAGCGCACAGCCAGGCTCACTGGGCGGCCAAAAACATCTGGCAGGTCAGCAATCAGCGCGACAATCAGGCTGGGGTCCGACATGGTCGGCGCGACCACCGGCTGCGCCCAAACCCCTCTTGGCCCGCTTTCAATGTCAACATAGCCCAATAAATGCTGCGACTCATCATAGACGACCATGCCCAGTTGAGCACGTCTTGTCAAAGGCTCTATGTTTTGAAACAATCCAGGTACGACCATTCGATACAGCTGCTGCATGGCAGGAATATCCGCACTCGTCCAAGTGCGCCAGGCATATTTCGGGGCAGTTTCTTGCTGCGTCTTCTGAATGTCTGCCTGTCTCATCAAATAAATCCTCTGGTGCGTCCACACCCTGAAACCAGCCGCGGCAAAAGCTTCTGGGAATGGCTCTTCTTCCGGCAGGTCCGCCAGCAAATAATAAACACCCCACTCGCCAGCTGTCGAAATAACCCGTTCGATCAATTCGATCATCCGCTGCGCGTCCGCTTCCTGCCGCCACGTTATAAAGCTGAATTGCCCACCCATGGCAAACTTACGCTGCAGAACCTGCGCGTACAGGTTTTGAGCGCCTTTTTCTTCCTGCACATACGAAATCGCGTTTTGAGCGGGCGAAAGATGTGCCAGCAGGTTGTGCAGAGTTAACGGAGTTCCGTGCGTCACCAACCGCAGACAATCCAAAGAATGCATTAAAGGCGCAACCCTGATCAGGTCAGCCAGGTCAAAGAAGGTCAGGCTTCGGGTGGTCGTTTCGCCAGCTCCAGAAAATATCGATGAAAACGCAGGTCATCGGTCAATTCAGGATGGAAAGATGTTGCCAATAAATGACCCTGTTGTGCTGCGACAATCGTTCCATCCGGCAGGGTCATCAGAGGTTTAGCGCGGCCAAAAACACGCTTAAAGATCGGGCCGCGGATGAAAGTCGCGTGGTAATCGGGTTTTTGCGGCTCTAAAAATGGCACAGAGAGATCAATTTCAAAACTCTCAATCTGCCGGCCAAACGCGTTGCGTTCTAATTCCGTATCCATCAGCTTTAAGAGCGGCTGCTCGCGCCCCACGTTTTGGCTGAGCAAAATCGCGCCAGCACAAGTGCCCCACATGGCATACGCGGCGCCAAACGCCCTCAAAGGCTCCAACATGTCATAATCAGTCATCAACTTACCCATCGTGGTTGACTCACCCCCTGGCAAGATCAGCCCTTCCAGCCCTTCAAGATCCTCAGCCAAGCGCACTTCAACCGTCTCAACCCCCAATTTTTCGAGGGCCAGACGATGCTCTCTGAAGTCGCCTTGCAGAGCGAGTACTCCGATTTTCATTTAAATTCTTTCTAAATTACCAACCGCGTGGAGACATCAGCTCGCCCTCAGAAAGGCTGCTCGCCGAACGCCCAACCATCGGCTCACCAAGATTGCGGCTGATTTCTGCCAGCATCTTGGCGTCGCGGAAGTGGGTGGTCGCTTTGACGATCGCCGAAGCGCGCTTGACCGGGTCGCCCGACTTGAAGATGCCCGACCCGACGAAGACGCCCTCAACTCCCAGCTGCATCATCAGCGCGGCGTCAGCAGGTGTGGCAATGCCGCCAGCGGCGAAGTTGACCACAGGCAGTTTGCCAATTTCGCGCACCTGCATGCAGATTTCGAATGGAGCGTTGTGTGTCTTGGCGAACGTCATCACTTCGTCAACCGGCAGAGATTGCAAAACACGGATATCCGCATAAAGCTGGCGTGCGTGCGTAACCGCCTCAACGACATCGCCGGTTCCTGGTTCTCCCTTGGTGCGCATCATCGCCGCGCCTTCGCCAATCCGGCGCAAAGCTTCGCCTAAATTGCGGCAGCCGCAAACAAATGGCACTTTGAAATCATGTTTATAAATATGATAGGCGTTATCTGCCGGGGTTAATACCTCGGATTCATCAATAAAATCAACGCCCAATGCTTCGAGAATCTGAGCTTCCGCAAAATGGCCAATACGCACCTTGGCCATCACTGGAATCGAGACAGATTCCATAATCTTGAGGACAAGCTCGGGGTCGCTCATGCGCGCCACACCGCCGCTCGCGCGGATATCCGCGGGAACGCGCTCGAGCGCCATCACAGCCACCGCGCCAGCATCTTCCGCGATACGAGCATGTTCAGGAGTGACCACATCCATGATCACACCGCCTTTAAGCATTTCTGCCAAACCCTTTTTAACCTCAAAACTGGAAACTTGCTTTTCCATCCGTCTTCCTCCGAATAGATTGTTGTTTAAGGCGATTCTAACACACTTAGCTTCAGGTTTCACCCTTTAACCCAAAGAAGCCGCCGCGAACCCTGTCCTCCCTTCGTTACCAACTCGCCTTCCCCTGCCTGATAATAAAGTTCTCTTTTTATGGCTAATTCTGCTTTTGCCGCTATGGTTCATCTGACGGAAAAATTACACGCCATTCATATAGCGTGTATCGTCAATCGCCTCTGTTTCAGATTTTTTACTCGAGCCGGGCTGCTCAATCACCGATCCGCCGCTAAACTGCTCAACTTCCTGTCGTTCTGCCGCTTTCAGCTGCTCCGCGCTCGCCCTGCCAACCCAGCTCCACTTCTTGCATGATGGGCAGCGCTCAAACTTCAACGCCCCCACATGCATGCTGAATAAGGACCTCGCGAAGGGATGCCCGCATTTTGGACAGATCGCCCCGCCCGAAACGCCATAGTTCACCGCCTCGCCCAGCTTTGCAGGAGCTTTTTTCTTCCCGATCATTTGTCCAGCAATCGGCAATGCCATGCTCAAAACCGCCACAATTCCAATCGGAATCAAGATCTTGGTCATCCCAGCTCCAACCTCTGACCCGGTCAGGAAGCGATAAGTTTGCTCCGTTGTCAAAAAACTCTTTCCATCCTGCGTTTCAATCCGCGCGTTTAGCTGGTGCACGCCAGCTGGGTACCGATCCGTATCAAAAGAAAATTTAAACGGCGCGGCATCCTGCACTGACATTTCCGCTCCATCAATTAAATAGGTGACCCGCTTGATCTTAGTCTCGTCTCCAACCACCGAAAGCGTCATGCGCCCCTGCCTGTCATTCCCCATGCCATAGCCCCAGTCGCGCCGCATGCTGATCTGATAGGGCGAATCCTCCTGCCCAAAGACCAGCCCAAGTGGAACAAACAAAATCAGCGTCAAAATCACAAAAACATATTTTTTCATTTCACACCTACTTCCAACGGGTCAGGATGGTTTCACGCTGAAACAGTTTCGCGCCCGCATAGACCATGCCCACCGCCAACAACAGACACCCAACGATCGCCGCCAGCATAAACCTGACATCAATCACCACCAGTCCTGCCAGCTGCAGAACCAAAACAATCATCATGGGTCCCACCAACACGCCAGAGATCTGTTCCGCGGCGCGTGGATCATTCACCCGCGAAGAGATGAATATCGCTACCATCACTGAGATGACTGACAGGATTGGCCCCAGCGCCAATATCGCCAGCAGCCAGGTCGGGCTGAGGATATATGCCCTCACCATCGGAGCAATACCCAACACAAATAATCCCAACGCAAACAAAGCAAACGCCCCGATTGAAATCAGCGCCGCCGGGATCACTGCTGCCAGCGCTTTGCCGGTGAGCAGTTCTTTGGTTGTAATTGGCGTCGCCAGCAAAGGTTCCAGGCTGCGCGTGGTTTTCTCGCCAACGATTGAATAAGCGGCAATGGTCACCGGGATCATCAACGGCATTAACATAAACATCAGCAGGAACTGATTGACAATATAAATCTGCATGCATTCCCCCGCGTTCATTCCCGAACATGAAACCAGAAATTTCGCCGGGACACCCGCGCTGGCCGGGTCAACGCCTTCCATGCCGGTGCTGGCTGTCAATTTCAGCATTATCAGGGGCATGACAGTAAATATCAGCGGCAAAACCAACATGACCATGATTACCATGCGGTTCTTAAACACCTCAGCCCATTCCTTGTCAATAATCGTGCGGATACGCTTCATTGTCCACCTCCCTCCTTGCCTTGATACAGCAGGTCAAGGTACACCTGCTCAAGCGAATGCCGCAGCTCACCCACAAACATAATCTGCGCGCCCATATTCACCAATGCCTTGATAATGGCAGGGTTTTGCGTTTCTGGGTCGCTCAGGCTCACCACCAGTTTTTCACCAATTTGGCTGACCGCGTTCACACCAGGCTGCAGCGCAACCAGTCCCACCCAATCGGGGTTAATCGTCCTCAGGTGAAAGACGCTTTTGCGGCCAAACAGCTTATCCCTCAGCGCCTTAGGCGAGTCAACCGCCAATAATTTTTGTTTGATGATCCCTACCGTATCGCACAGCCGATCTGCCTCATCGAGGTTATGAGTGGTCAAAAAGATCGTTCGGCCTTCAGTTTTCAACTCCTCAATAAATTCGCGCACTGTTTTAGCGGCTTCAGGGTCAAGGCCCGTCGTCGGTTCGTCCAAAAAGAGCACCTGAGGCTCATGAAGCAGCGCCCTCGCTACCGCGAGTTTCTGGCGCATGCCTTTTGAGAAGCTGCCCACTGGGTCCATGCGCCGTTCCCACAGCCCCAATATGCTCAGGTACTTGCCGACCGCCCGTTGAGTATCCGGCACACCGTAAAGATTGGCATAAATTGTCAGGTTCTTTTCGGCGGAAAGCCGCTCATACATCCCTGGGGATTCAGTCAGAATGCCCACCCTGCGGCGGATCTCAGTGTCGTCCTTCCCCACCTGAAAACCCGCCACACGCGCGCTCCCTCTGGTCGCGCCAATCAGACAAGCCAGCATGCGAACTGTGGTGGTCTTTCCCGCGCCGTTCGGGCCAAGAAAACCAAACACTTCGCCCTGGTTGATATCAAGCGTCAAGCCGTCCACTGCGGTGAACTCATCTTTATGTTTCTTGCCAATTCGAAAAACTTTACTCAGGTCACGGGTTTGGATCATCGGCGCTTGCCTCCCAGTTAATTAATAAAATTGTATCACCCCCGTTCACTGTGACCTGTGGTTTTCTATACTTTATTCACCATACCCAAGCCATCCGCTTATTTTAAAATGAAGCGGATGGCTCTGCAGCAAAAGAAATCGCTTAGTCGTTTGATTCCGGGGCTATGTAACCCTTCTCGAAATGTTCGTATTTAAACTTGCCTTCGCTTTTTGCTACCAGCATAGCGGTAAAAGTGTCGGAATCTACGTTGGTGATGGTGCGCAGCATGCCCACAAACCACTCCACGCCCGCAAACAGCGCGATAGATTCAAGTGGCAAACCCATCTGAGGTACCACAATTGAGAGCGACACCAAACCCGCGCCAGGCACTACTGCGTTCGCGAGGGAGGCAAAGGATGCCAGCACCACAATGTACATCAACTGCGGAAAGCTGTAGCTTACCCCGTACAACTGTGCGATGGTGACGATGGTGATGGCCATATGCATGGCTGCGCCGTTGCTGTTCAGGCTGACACCCAGCGGCAGCACGATTTTGCTGATATCCGCCGACACGCCCAGTTTGGTCTCAGCGTCTTGCATTTCAATCGGCAGAGTAATTGCAGAAGACGTGGTCGCCAATGCCATTGCCGACATGCGGCTGATACCCTTGACAATGCCACCAAAGCTGACCCGCACGCTCAACGCAACCACCGTGATCCAGAGGGTCAAAAATATCAACGTTCCCAAGCCAAAAGTGGCCAAATATTTAGCCAGCGGAATGATCACCTTCACGCCGAACTTACCAATCGATGAGGCCACAAGCGCGAAAACGCCAATCGGAGCGATCTGCATGATCATGGCAATAATACGCATGATAACTTTATTAAATTCTCTGATTAGCCCGAAAAGCTTGGTTTCTCCGTTGCGGTTGATATAGCTCAAAGCCAAGCCAAACATGATTGCGAAAACAATCACCTGGACGATGACCCCATTTGACATGGCAGCCATGATGTTCGACGGAAAGAACCCGAGTATCGTGTCTGTCAGCGAGGTTGCCTGCCCAGCGGTTACTTTCACCGCCGGGTCCGCCGCCGCGAGATCCAGCCCAACACCTGGCTTCATCACCAGCGTCATAAAGACACCAAAGATGGCCGCCAGCAGCGTGGAAACAAAGAAGATGATGATGGTCTTGATGCCAATTTTTCCTGCTTCACTGGCTTTAATGCCGCCGACTGCTTCGATAATCTGGCCGGTAACCAGCAGGATAATGGACATCTGAATTAAACGCAGGAAAACCTGTCCGATGGTTTCAATCAGCGGATAGGATTTGCCTGTAATCAGACCAAAAATGACGCCAATTACCATCGAAATCATGATAATAGCCGTCATGTTAATTTTTTTCTTTTTAACCATTTGTACTCCTTGGTTTAGAAAAGCGACTGACACAGAAAGACAAGCGCCTGATAAGGGAGGAGCAAACCTGAATGAGAAATCAGGCGTCTGCCTGACAAATCTGTTTGCCCCGACTGACAGAACAGTTCATCAGTCGGGGCATGGTCAATTGTTAAGGTTCTTTAACCACAACTTCCTGGTGAAGCGCTTCGGCAGCTTCTTCAGCGGCAGCAATTTCAGCCAGTTCTTCATCAGATTTGCCGTGCGCGGCACGCACTTTGGCGAGGTTCAAAACGCCTTCAGATTTGGCAACCAACATGGCAGACAGCGCGTCACCGTCAACATTCACGATCGTGCGCAGCATGCCAACGAATATTTCAACGCCAGCGAACAGCGCGATCGACTCGAGCGGCAAACCCATCTGGGGAACCACAATTGTCAACGAGACAATTCCCGCGCCAGGAACAACCGCGTTGGCAACGGATGCGAGAGTGCACAGGACGATCATGTAGAACACATTGGCCGGGGTAAACGCCATGCCGTACATCTGCGAGATGGTAATCAGAGTAATCACCATGTGAATGGCAGCGCCATTACTGTTCAAAGTCACACCGAGAGGCATCATGATGCGGCTGACCTTCTTACTGACACCCAGCTTATTCTCAACGTCCTGCATGGCCGTGGGCATGGTGATGGCTGAAGAGCCAGTCGCCACAGCCAGCATAGACATGCGGCCCAAACCACGCACAGTTTCGGCGGGAGTGACACCAGTTACCATCCAGACAACCAGAATGTAGATGGTCATGAACAGCAGGTCAATCAGAGCGAATATACCCAGGTACTTGGCAAGCGGGATGACCACCTGGATACCATAGGAGCCGATGGATGAAGCGATCAGCGCGAACACACCGAAGGGGGCAACTCTCATGACCATGGTCACAACACGCAGGATCACAGCATTGAATTCCTTGATCAAATCATACAGCTTAAGGTTGTTGTCCTTGTTCAGGAAGCTGATGGCGATGCCAAAGAACAGGGCGAAAATAATCACCTGCATTATGTTGCCATCAGACATGGCCTTGATCACATTCGATGGGAAGAAATTGAGGATGGTGTCGAAAATGGTAATTTTGGTAGCCTCAACCGCAGTACCAGCCTGGATGGCGGCGATATCAATACCGCTGCCTGGCTTGAGCAGGAAACCGATCAAAGCGGCGAACGCGGCAGCCAGCAGGGAAGAGCTGAAGAACACGAGCAGAGTCTTATAACCGATTTTGCCCAGTTCTTTCATCTTCAAGCCGCCAATAGCCTGGATGATCTGGCCCATCACCAACAGGATGATGGACATCTGGATCAGGCGCAGGAAGAGCTGGCCGATAGTCCTGAGGACATCGTTGACAATGGGGTTTGATGGAACAACCAGACCCCAGATTAAACCTACCAGGACACCGATCATGATCCAGGTGGTAGTGCTAATTTTCTTTTTGGTTTTTACTTCTTGTTGCATACATTCCTCCAGTGAATAGAATAAATTGAAACAATTACCTACGAAAGAACAGTTTCAGGAAATTTGACGATAGTTCCTCCGATCTTGCTGATTCCGAGTGACATCCCCAGTAGCATGTCGTGCCCGCTGGTCGCGCCAACATTTTTGATTTGCTCTACACTCTGCCTCATCAACCCCTCGTCCATTCGGGCTGCTGCCAGGCAGAAGTTCTGAAAGTATTCGCTGACGAATCCCCGACATAACTCGCGCAGATAGTTCGCGCTGATCAAGGTTGTTCTGTTGATATTTTGCTTAACCCTGTACTGTTCCAAACATGGTGATTTGCCGAATAATTTGCACATCAGCAGGTAACCAAGCAGCACGTCATCGCCGCTTGGTGTCAAGCCCTTGCCGCGGCCAATCAGGTGTTCAAAAGCCGCGTCCAGAGCTTCCTTTTTCATGTCCTGGTCGGTCAGGCCGCGCAATACAGCCACAGTTCGCTCGTCCATTGGCAGGCCAACCTGCTCGAGGTCAGCCATTTCGCTTAAAACCCTGCTGATCAACTCAATACGCTCAGGGGTTATTTCAACTGGTTTGACTTTGAGGTCGATCACTTCCAGCTTGGCCAGGTCGATCTCGATCACACCGCCATAGCTGCTATACAGGATCAGGCGGCTGCCCTTTTGTACCACCCGATCAGCCACAATAGCGCTTTGAATCAGCTGGTCCACCTTGTCATCCTCGAGTTTCAGTCCGAAGCTCGAACACTGCATACGTGAGTTGGCTACATTGACCAGCTCTTCACCGAAAGCTATGTTTAAACTGCTCTTGAACAGACTGTGGATCTGTCCAGAAACACTTTCGGAGCGGGCGAGGGGCAGTGAGGAACTCACCACCCCTCGCTTGAGGGAGTAAATCATTCGGTTTCGATGCCCAGCTTCTTCGCGTACGCGATGATGGCTTTTTCAAAGCAGGCCAACGGCGCTTCTGCCGTTCCCGCGCCGACCTGTCCCAAACCGGCTTCTCGATGCGCGATACCAGTATTGATCACAGGCACAATACCCGTGGCGACAACCTTGCGGGCGTCGATTCCAAGCGGAGCGCCCTTGAAATTCCAGTTCGGGATGCTCCAGTTGGGATTATTCGACATGCATACCTGGTCCATGCGGTTCGAGAGCGCCAGCGCGTCGTCGTAACCTCCGCCAGAGCCCACAAAGCGGGTCACTGCTGGAGCTGCCACAGTCACCATTGCGCCCACACCCACAGTCTCCGTGATGGCTGAATCACCGATATCAGGGCTGCCATCCTTCTCGGTATAACCTGTGAAGTACAGACCGCGCGGGGTGTTAACCGGTGCGGTAAACCACTCGTCGCCCATACCAGCAATACGCACACCAAAATCCTTACCGTTGCGGGTCATGGTGGTCACGATCGTGCCTTCTGTGACCTTGCGCGCGTAATCTACAATCGCTTTGCTGGTCGCCATCATCACGTTCAGGAAGAATTGATCGGTATTGGCCAGGAACTTAATCACGCTTTGTTTGTCTTCCTTATCCATTTCAAGCGCGTCGATCAACGGGATTAGCTCCTTCAGGAGCAGCAGCGACCCGGCAATATTGCGCTGGTGGAATTCATCACCCATCGTGATCGCTTTTGAGACAATCACGTTCAGGTTGATGCCATCAGAGGTTTGTTTCACGGCCTTGGCAATCGTGGGTCCCAACACATCCGCCATCCAGTGCAGGCGATTAACTACTTCATCATTGAAAGCGCCAAAACGCAGCACTTTGCCAATGCCTTCGTTCATGGTGCAGTAAGCGACCGTGTCATCAGCTTTGTTTCTCACCACCATCACGGCCATGTTGCCGGAGGTGATGCCGCCCATCGGACCCACTGCGTGCACGTGATGGCAGGGCATAAACTGCACTTCGCCAGCCTCGAGCATCTTGCGCGCTTCGGCTTCATCCTTCGCCCAACCTTCAAAAATCGCCGCGCCAACGCAGGAACCCTGCATCGGGCCAGTCATTTCATGATATTGAATGGGTGGTCCGGCATGCAGCAGTGCGCGGGTATTCAACACCGGGATGACGGTCTTGGCTTTGACTACATCCACCAGGAAAGGTTGCGACTCACGCATGCGATCGATTACCTGCTGGTTGCCGACCTCGATACTATCCATCTTGGCCATGGCATTGAGAATGCGAATGAGTTTCTTATTGCCTCCAGCGATTGGTTTCCAGTTATATTGAACGGACTCCCCACCAAATTTGCCGATGGATTCATTGAAACTCTCGAGACCAATATTGACCACGCGCGGTTTACTGGTGAGCAGTTCCATCACTTTGTCACTGGGCTTAGGCAGCGCAACTTTAGCAACAGGCACCTCCACGACCACTTTATCAGGCTCGCTGAGCTCAACGCCCTTAAGCCGCAGCGCCAGCCGCACGGCCTTGGCGTTGCTGTCTTCAACCAGCGCACCAGCCTGTTTAAGCGTGTTCACCGCCGCGTCATAATTCTGGGGGTCCTGTCGGGTTCCGCAGACAGTCGCAACGACATACAACTGACGACCTGCTTTTTTAGCGTTCTCAAGCGCTTCCTTGATGGCGGACGCCAGGGCGCCAGCCATATCTGGGTTCGAGCCGTAACCCAAAACCACGTCGAGCAAGATCACGCCCGTATTCTCATCAGCGCCAACTTTCTTGATCGCTTCAATGCGCGTCGCCGGGTCGATCATCGGATGAGGTCGACCCTGGGTATACATGTCATCGCCATAATCAACCACTTCATAGCCGTGTGTATGCAATACATAACCCTCCGAGTGGATGATCTTGCCCAACTGCAAGGCTTCCGAAATCAACATCGCTGCTTCACTGCCCAGCGTGCCGCCAGAGTAGAGACCTTTCACTGTCGCGCTAGACGGAAGTACATCATTGACCTCATTATCGAGCGCGCCAACATAGTTCGGCTTCACCGAGCGATTGTTGGCCAGGTCGAGCGCAATGCGCGCGGTTTCTTCGAGAGTATGAGCAAGATAAACGCCTTGCTCATGGTGATCGGGTTTCTCGCCAATAAAAACAGCCACCACCGGCTTGGAGAGATTATGGAGCAGACTTACCACCTCATCCCGCACAGCTGGAGCCGGGGGTTTGGAGATCAACACAATTACATCGGTCGGGTCATGATGGTCGAGGGCAACCAGGGCATCTTTGACGGTAGTTGCGCCCACAGCCTCGCTCAGGTCGCGCCCGCCGGTACCGATGGCGTGCACCACACCCCCACCGAGGCGGTCAATAATGGTCGAGACTTCCTGGATGCCCGTGCCAGACGCGCCAACGATACCGATATTACCGGGCTTAACCACATTGGTGAAGGCCAGTGGAATACCTGAAATAATGCCGGTGCCGCAGTCTGGCCCCATCATCAACAGGCCGTTCTCATGGGCATAATTTTTAAGCCTGACTTCGTCTTCCAGGGCCACGTTATCTGTGAACGAAAAAACACTTAAGCCCGCCTCGAGCGCTTTCATCATCTCATCCGCTGCATATTCACCAGGGATGGAGAAGAGCGCCAGGTTGGCTTCGGGGAGCAGTTCAAGCGATTGCTTGAGGCTGGTGGCATTCGTCACACCGCTCTTCTCGCGCTTAACTGTCAGGTCCGACAAGAAATGATCAATTGTCGCCAGGGCTTGATCGACAACCTTTTCATCAACCACATCCAACACGATAACCATATCAGCGGCTGAGGCAGCCTTGGCCTCTTCGGTCAACAAGCCGGAGCCTTCAAAAATATCCTTGTTCGCATCCGTGCCCATCATGACCGAGCTTTTCGTGACACCTTGGAGCGCGTTAACCTCGTTGGTTAACAACATTAAATTGATTGAGTCTTGATAATTATTCTTTTTTACAATCGTCTTCAGCATTATTCCTCCTTTACTTTGCCTTGTTTTGCCATATTTTGTTGGGTCGGAGCAGGTTGACCCATTTTTTTAACCTCTCAACTGGAAGGTGAATATTAATAACAGTTTAGCAAAATCGACACCCTCCGTCATTAGCAAATTTGGATAAGGATTTGTGTATAATTTATCCATCAAGGATAAAGGGATACATATGTTCACTTCCACCATGCTGATCGGTGATCTGCTAAAACTCTCGAGTCTCAAGTCTGCCCGCGTGATTATCGCCCCGAAGGAAATGGACGTCCAAATTACCGGGATTAATATCCTCGAAGCGCCTGATATTGAAAAATGGGGCAAGCAAGGCCTGGTCATCCTGACCAGCTATTTCGCGCTGCAGAACCTTGATCAACCCACGCTCGCCAGTTTTTTTGATAAGCTGAAAACCATTGGAATTTGCTGTTTGATTGTCAAAATCAATCGGCTCGTTAAAGAAATTCCCGCCAATTTCATTGCCCTGTGCAAATCACACAACATCCCCCTGATCGAAATCGGCGAAGCGGATCGATACGAAGATATTATCGTGGAGGTGCTCGGTTTCATCCTCGCCCGCCGCGAGCAGCGCTTGTCACTTTATTACCGCCTTTCCAAAATCAGTTCACGCATGTCCATTGAAATGCTCGGCATTCCCGAGATCCTGCGCGAATTCAAACAATTTCTGCAGTTTGATCTGACACTTGAAAACCTGACCCGCGGTTTCTCAACCAGCACAAACCCCAGGCTTATCCGCTATGAACTACTCGAAGAGCTCCCCCTGGAACAATGGGAATACATGACCTTCGAATACAAACGCTTTCGCTGCAAATACCTCTCAGCTGGCACCGGCAAGGAAGGCACGTTGGTGCGCATTGACATTTCGTCCTTTGAGAGTAAACGCCATTTTCTGTTGATTCACGAGAAACGCAACCATGTCATAGACGTAAATGATGTGATCGTCATCGAAAACCTGATCCGCTCGCTGCAATTTGAACTGCTGCGTGAATTTTCAGGCAAGCAGCGCCAGCTTCTCAACAAAAACTCTCTCATTGCCGATGTCCTGCGTGGTGCTTATATTGCCCGCGAAGAATTCTTATCCGTGGTGGAACAACTCGAGATTAACCCTGAAGAAAAAGTGCGCGTCTTAACGCTCGATTATTATTTCGACGGCAAGTTTGACAGCCTCTCCATGTATGACCTGCGCAGCAACCTGCGCGCTGAAATGCAGCGCCTGAGGCCTCGCCTCTTATACTATATCGCGCCCAGTTATGACCAGTTCATTTTGCCAGCGGAGCCAGTGGATCGATGCCTGAATCCTTCAGACATCATGGATGTTCTCAACATGCTCATTGAACAAACCCCTGAGACGTCTAATTTGCGTTTTTACGGCGGCTTAAGTGGTTTTTTCAGCGTAAACGACATCGCCCAAGCAGATGCCCAATCCAAGGCAGTTGCCAGCTTTCTGACCCGCAACTATCCCCGCAACACCATCCAGGCCTTCGACAACCTGGGAATCTTCAAGCTCTTTGTTAACGATCCAAGCCACGATTTGAACAACTTTATCCGGCCAGAGATTAAACAGCTGTATGAAGAGCACCCCGAGCTCTTCAAAACGCTCAGTGTCTACCTGCGCACCAACCGCAGCTTCATTCGCACCGCAGAGGAACTCTTTTTACATCCCAAGACGGTCAAATACCGCATTCAAAAAATCACCGGGAGCTTGAACCTCAACCTTGAAAACATCCACGATGTCACTATCTTATTGACTTCTATAGAAATTATTCGCTTCAGGGATGGACAGATTTTGCACACACTGGTTGAAACGCCTTGCCAGGCAGCTTCCCCCCTGGCTGGTGCAAACCGGAATGGAATTTAGTTTCGATCGGCAAAGCGGCGGCGGCGCCAGTTGATCAAGGGTGCGGCCGCCTTGCGCAGCCAATATTTCAGGTTTATCAATGAGAATGGCGATCCTCCGTCCCGATAATGCACCCGCATCATTTCAGGCCAACAGCGATCAGCTGCAGCCAGAGACTTTGCGCCGCCGTGCAGCCTGAAAGCAGCCCAGGGTTCACCAGGCAGGTAACGCAAAGGTGCCAGCTTAGCCAAGCGCACCCACAAGTCATAATCCATGGCAAAATAGAAGCTCGGGTCAAGCGGCGCCACCTGCTTCCACAATTCCGCCCGCCAAAACGAAGCCTGCTGAGGGATGTGAACATATCCTTGCCTGAGTTTGGCGTAATCAGTCTGAGCGGCCGGAAAGCGCCCCAGCGCTTTGCCTTTTGCATTAATCAACAGGCAGTCCCCATACACCATGCCCACTTCCGGGTTAGCCTTCAACGCTTCAACCGCCTTGCGCAGCGTGCCTGGCAACAACAGATCATCTGAGTTCAGCCAAGCATACACCTCGCCGGTTGCCCGCGCGAAACCCTGATTGATCGCGTCTGTCTGCCCAGCATCTTTCTGAGATTGCCAATATGCCAGACAGTCGCTATATTTCTCAATAATCGCCTTGCTGCCGTCAGTAGAACCGCCATCGATCACAAGATACTCAATGTTCTCATAATCCTGTTCCAAAACGCTGCGCATGCAGGTTTCCAAATACTCGACTTGGTTAAATGAGACCGTCACGATGCTGATTTTCGGGTTCTCACTCAGCTTATAAACACTCACTTACCCTTCCCCCTCAAGCCGTATTTCATTCGACCGAGCCGCTCAAAAAGCTTTCGCGTCAATTTCCCAATCCCCCCGCCGAGTAATGTGACCAAAATACGCTTCCAACTCCGCATCGCGATCCTGGGGGACCGTTTAAAAGATTGCGCAAACATGCTTAACCCTTCACGATGAAGCCCTGATTCTGTCAGGTAATAACCGTTCAGTCGGTATGCTCCCGCCCAAATCTGCCGGTGTAATTTCGCGCTGAGCGGGTAAAACCGTCTGTCCTCACCAAGCCATCTGGCGATCTTGAAAGCTTCAGGCCCAAAATTCGCCGCGGCCGCCTTGTTTTTGGCTTCGGCGTGCAATCTGGCCTGCGCGAAGGGCGCTCCCTTGACATAAGATGGTTCGCTGACCTCAGCCAGCCTGAGCCACAGATGATGATCCAACAAATAGTGATAGTCCAGATCAAGCAAACCTGCCTGGTCCAGCGCGGAACGTCTGATAAACACGCCCGGCTGGCCAATGATCTTGAATTGCATCAGATCTCTCAGCCCCCATCTTCCGTACCGCATGCGGTGAAAGACCTGCCCGCGTTCATTAATCGAATCCACATCGCTGAACACAAATGACGCTTGCGGATGCGCGTCGAACGCCTCCACCGCCCTGCTGATTGCTTTGGGGTAATACACATCGTCCGAATTCAACCAGGCGACAATTTCACCATGTACCAACCTAAACCCCTTATTGATGGCCTCAGCCTGCCCATGATCTTTCTCGCTCATCCAACCCGTCAGACGATGGGTATATCGATCAATCAACCTGACACTGCCATCAGTCGAGGCGCCGTCAATCACCCAGTATTCGAGATTCGGATAATCCTGTTCCAAAACAGAGAGCAACGTATACTCGAGGTATTTGACCTGATTGAATGAGGGCGTAACAATTGAAACCAGGGGATGCTTGGTCATGCGTACATTATAGCAATTTGTATCAAACCCGTTAAGTTCAGCGGTTAGCTTCCTTTTTGGCAGCTTTGATTTCCTTTTTCAACATGCGTTTCTGGAGTTTTAACGCTTTTCGAGCTGCTTTTTTCTCGGCTTTCAGTTTGCGGCGTTCCAAGGCCAGCTCATCCTGCGCAGCCAGCTTACGCCCCACAATGATCGTTTCATAGGCAAAGTAAAGACCCAGAATGATCGCCACAGCTCCTAAAATCACCGTCCCCAAAACAATCGGTTCGGCAAACCCTGGCACCTTAATCGGCATGTTGCCGCTAAAAAAGACAATGGTGTTGAAAATGATGGCAATCAGCCTGATTTCGGTCGGCCCAAGTTTGATGTTCGTCATCACAAAAACACCGGTGACGTGGGTCTTCAGATAGACTGAGATCATCGCCAGAAGGTACCCGACCAGCGCAAAAGTTGCCACGGTGAAGTCAGACAACCCAGCGATACCCAAACCCAGGAAGATTGCCACAGCGCTGAAAGCGTCGATCGAATGGTCAATAAAAAAGCCGAAATTGGGACGCTCCAGATGGCGGTAACGCGCCAGGGTGCCGTCCAGGCTGTCTCCAAACCAATTCAGCACAAACCCCAAACTCGCCACCATCATAAACCAGTTTCCCCTCGACTCACCGCTCTTTCCAACCATGACATAAGCGAAAAAGATCAGGAGTGAAGCAAACACTCCCAAACCGGTCATCATATCTGAAGACACCCAGTCCGGCATATGCGCCGCCAACCACCTTAAAGCTGGCCGCTCCAATGGCCCCAGCAAAATATCATTTATCCGATCGGGTTTAGCGTCTTCCTTAGGTTTGGTTTCAGTTTGTTTGACTGTTTCAGACATTTCTTCGCCTCTTATCTCAGATGTTCAATTTCTTCAAACGCTTCCTGCCATACAGGAAAAAACATTGCCCAATGGCTGGCTTCAGCCCGGATATACCTCTCCGCAACACTGACAACGCTCTCAACATTACGGACAACTTCCTCGTAACTATCGTCGTACCGCTTCATCTCAATCGGATCCGAACATTCCAGGAGGAATGAACCGTCAGCCCGACACAAACCAAACCCTACCCTGACAATCGCCGCTGTATCTAAGGCAAGTCTGATGTAAAAACCAGGCAGGTTGGCATTCCGACCGAAAAAGCGGATTGGGTATTTTGTTTCTTCCGACTCAACTGGCCGGTCCAACCCCGTTACCACGCTGCGCCCTGATCTGAGCATCTGTTTGGCCTTCCTGAAGGAAGAAAAACTCAGAGGGTGCACGTCCAGACCCACGTTCCGGCGCAGTTCATTCTCCGCCTCATAAGCCTTACTGGGGTTAGGCACCGAAAGCACATAAGGCTTCACCCCCAGCCAGGCCAGCATCATGCCAAACAAATCAAAATTACCCAGGTGAGGCCCAAGGATCAAGGTCGGCTTCTTGGCGATCACAATATCCTTAATCAATGACTCCACGCGCGGGGTCAGTTTCATGAGCCTTTTGGCTTCTTCAGCGTGCTGATAATAGTAGTAATAATCGAAAAGTGAACGCGAGATCGACTGACAGACCGCCAGCGCCTGTTTGTTCAGCTCTTTGCGGTCCAGTGTTCCGCCGCTCACCACCCATTGGTTGGCTTTGATGGCTTTCAGCTTTTGGCTTGTCGGGCTCAGTGACCACAGCTTTCCGACCACGTCCGCCAAGCGCCGTCCGCCTTTTAGTGAAAAAGTGCGACCCAGCTTTAACCCCAGCTTAATAGCGGCACCTTCTTTAAGAAATTCGCGCATGCCCATATGTTAAATTGATTTTACCTTATTGTAGTAAACTAATGTTAACAATGGCGCAACAATATCTCAGGCAAAGATATCTTCAATCAAACTGGGCCCTCATCAAGGTTGTTTTACTTTGAAAAGTCGAGCCTTACAGACCAGTCCGATTGAGCGGTAACTTCGCTGGCTTCCCACACCCAAGCCATTGCCTGCTCCCCGCTAACACCTTCAGGGAGAGATTTGAACTTGATGCCTCCTCCACCGCCACCTTCTCCAGATTCCATGCAGGTCGTAAACTTGACCCCGGGATGAGTCAACGCGAGTTGTTTCTGGGTTGCAAGCACACCAGCTTCCGCCATTAAGCCACCATCGCGATCGGCTTTGAGCATCTCAAGCGTAAGTGTTGCCTTGCCTGGCAAAACTTCGTTCTCCCGCAAAGGAAAACTTAAGATGTAGCAGCGATTTTCTTGGTCGAGAATGCCAGGCTTTTTCGCATCCACAAGCAGGGTGCTGGTATTCGTGATCTTTGATTGACCAAAGCTCAGTTCTGCATAAGGCAGCCATTGCGCTTTACTGGGCAACTCAATGCAAAGTTCTACAGTAACGTAGGCAAAGTTGGCTTCATAAGAAACCAATTCCACGGAGGTCGCTTTTTCCGGGCTGTCTGCGCCGGCTGACAGGGTGGTCAGGTAAAGCGCACCTAACCCCAGAATACAAGTTGTCATCAATAAAAGGTTGGGTAACCGTGATTTCATCTTATCCTCTCCAAAATTTTTGACTTGAAATTTTCTTCCAACAGTATTGAGCTAGCTTCAAGAAAAATTTATTCATCCGGTGACCAGAAGACCTCTGTTGTTCTGCGATCATGCGAACTGAACGCGTCAGTCAAAACGATGGTGATTCGACCCGCAGGCCTCGTCTCACAAAAAATGGATTGGTTTATTGTTTCCGGTTCAATAGCAGCGAATCCGACCCCGCCGGAGCCAAATCCCTTACAATTTTCGAGGGAAACATTGAGATTAGAAATCTGATTCCCTAAAGACAGGTCGAATCCATAACCATCTTGATAAACTGTTATTTTGTTCAGCTGAACAATATCCCCAGCAAACGCAACTGTCTGCTTTACTTCAATGACATCCCCGACCTGTGCGTTTTGGCCAACCTCTACTGTGATTTTTGCCTTCTCGTCCCCAGAGATTGGCTCGAAAGCTTTCGATTCTGTACTGATCTTGATCGGAAAAGCCACCCCCTGCGCATTGAATTGGATCGCCCAAGGAGAACGGTCTATTCCATATGCTAAGTCTGATCCACTTGTCGCGCTATCGGGATATTTAAACTTTACGGCCTGTGAATTAGCATCAGTGATAGAAAGATTTGTCCGGATTACAGTCCATCCGGCAGGTCTTCTTGTGACTTCAGTGCCGATAAGGATGAAGCCATCGTCTGTTTTGACGACTCTTCCGACTTCAATATAAACTTCTGCCTTAGACAGAGCACTGGCAGGAACATAGGCCTCCATTGCTGTCGGCGCATGTTCTTCCAGTGGATACACTTTTATTGTGTCCTGACCCGGGCTAATGACAACAGGTATCGTCCAATCGCCTGGAATCTGACCAATAATCGTTCCAGGGATGCAAGTCAAGATCAACTCAATCGAATCGACTGCATCTGGGATGGGGCTTTGGATACTTTGTGTCGTACCATCTGGCAAACGTATTTTTTCAGGCTCCCTGCATTCTTCCTGGTTAGCGGTATGGGCATAATCGGAATTATTCAACCCCGTAACGCTATAGCGCAATTCAGTTTTCTCAGTTGTAAACATCGCGTCATAAACAGTTACTGTGATATCCCCCCGGGTCAGTGACGCAGGATAACCGATGGTGCGTAAAGATCCTTCTGTGTTAACAATTCCAAATCCATCTACATACCCCAGAAGCTTAAGAACTCCCGCGTATACCTTAGAAGTTCCAACCAAAGAGACCACCACTGCCATCAGGAGTAGTAAAACAAATCCATACAGCCAAACAGGAACGTGTGAAATTTTCCAAAACGGGCTCGGGTTTGTTTTCATAACCTCATCAGCAAGTTGTGCTTCAAGCTTTCTCACGAAGGCATCTCTGGGCGCAAGTTGTGCCTGATTCCATGCGAACTTAATGGATATGTCCCCTATCTTTCGTTCCAGATTATTTTTCATCTGTATCCTCCAACATCATTTCCATCTTACGAAGCGTTCGATAGATCTCCAGTTTTATGATCGACTCTAGTCGTTTCAACACCTGCGAGATTTGTTTGAAAGTCAACCCCGAGTAATATTTGAGAAGGATTAACTCGCGCTCCCGTTTATTGAGTGTGCTGATCAAAGTTTTTATAAAAGCTGATGTGTCGTGGTGAAGGCCCTCAGGAGTTGCGAAAGCCTCAATCTCAAGCTCATCTTCAAATTCTATAAACTGATTCTTGCGTTGATTCCTGAAAAAAATCAATCGTCTTGTTTCTTGCAATCGTAAAAATCCATGCGGTGAACTTTTCGGGCCTGTTGAGTTGACAGATCGAGGTGAAAGCCTTAATAAAGGTTTCGGATGTTGGATCTTCGGCTAATTCACGATTCCTTACTAATCTGAGAATGTATGCAAACACAGGTTTTATAAACAAAAGATAAATTCCTTGAAATCTGGTTCGATCTTCCTGACATGCAATCACTAATTGCTGAAGGCAGTCTGATTCCGACCTTTCAACTCTTTCTGTATCAGCGGAGTTTGCAATTTGGCTCATATCAGATAGACGAAAAAATCAAAAAATAGTTATCTGTTTTCTTCTTGTTCTAATCTCCCATAAATTTGGGGTTGGGTATCAAAATCGAGCGCTTTTTAACGCGCTGGCTGATGCTTAACAGCGGACGCCATTGCCGCAAGCAAATAGAATACCCCCAACAGCAGGATAATCACCGCGCCCGAAGGCAGGTTGAGCAGGTAAGAAATCATCAATCCGAGAATGCTGCTCACCACCGCGATCGCTGAAGCTGCTGCCATGATTTTTCCCATATTTTTTAGAAAAAGATTCGCGATCGCCGGTGGAATCGTCAGCAGGGCGATCACCATGATTAACCCCACCACTCTCATCGAGATCACTACCGTCAGGCCAATCAGCGTGATCATAGCCAGATACAGCGGGGTCACTGCCAGGTTGCGCACCGTAGAAAAAGTCTCATCGAACGACAGTGAAAGCAGCTTGCGATAAAACAGGGCGACAAACGCCATCACCATCACAACAATCAGCGCCATCAGCCATAAGTCAACAACCGAAACCGCCAATATACTGCCAAACAAGTAGCTCATCAGATCAGCCTTATATCCCGGGCTTAAACTGAGAGAAATGATGCCAATCGCCATGCCGATCGCCCACATCACGCCGATCACTGTGTCAGACCGTTGACCCTGCCTGCGGTGCGCCAGGCCCATCCCCAGCGCTGACAAAACGCTGAAGCCAATCGCGCCAATCATCGGGTCAAAGCCCAAATGATAGGCGATGCCCACGCCGCCATAAGCGGCATGAGCGATGCCACCGCTGATAAAAACAATGCGATTCAATACTACCAAAGTGCCAATCACCCCACAGGCCACGCTGACCAGCAAGCTCGCCATTAGGGCATTGCGCATGAAGTCATAAGTCAGCCAATCAGTGAACATGTCCGACCTCCTGGTCATGCTCAGCCAACACACGGTGGGGAATACCATGCGCAATCAGGTCGATCGGACATTCATAGCCGATCGCCAACATTTCAGGTGTCAAAGCCTTCTCATTGTGATACACCAAACGGTGGTTGATACAGCCGATTGTTTTGACATAGGTTGAGATGGCTGTCATATCATGCGAAATCAGCAGGATCGAAATGTCCTGATTCAGCTTGCTGAACAGGTCGTAGATCTGTGTGGTCGCGTGGGGATCAACGCTGGCTGTCGGTTCATCCAACAGCAGGATTTTTGGTTCTGTCGCCAGCGCGCGTGAGATATAAACTCGCTGCCTTTGCCCGCCAGAGAGTTCGTTTATTGACCGATTCGCAAAATCCTCCATCCCGGTTTGTTCCAGGGCAATCGCGATTGCCTGTTTGTCAGTCTTGGAAAGCTTCAAATTTCCGAAACCCGACTTCAGCCTTCCCATGCTCACCACATCCCAGACGCTGATCGGGAAAGCCTTGTCGTCCAGCTGAATCTGAGGCACATATCCAATAAAACGACGGCCTTCCTTCGCCGGCAACCCCATCACCTTCACTTGACCGCGTGAGGGCTCTACCAAACCTAAAATCACTTTGATCAGGGTGGTCTTTCCGCCCCCGTTTGGCCCAATTAAACCCACAAAATCACCCTCATATAATTTGAAGGTCACCTGTTCAAGCACAGTATCCGCTTCATAACCTGCCCATACATCCTGCAGGTCAATCAGCAGCCGGGAGAAACGCTCAGGGTTGCCGCTCAATTCAGCGCCTCCACCAATCCGTCAACGGCTTGCATCAGTCCTTTTGGCCAGTCCTCAGGCATCGAATCAATCTCGGTTAATTGGCTGGCGCCAATCTGACCAGCAATTGACTCAACTATTTTGATGCTGTTGCCTTTTTGATAAAAGATCGCTTTGACCCCATTATTTTTTGCCGTTTCAATCAGATGCGCCATCGCTTCCGGGCCAGGCTCCTGCCCTTCGCTTTCCACCGCGATCTGAACCAGCCCATAATCAGCCGCAAGGTACCCAAGCGTTGGGTGCAAGATGACAAAATGCTTGCGCTGGACCGACCCCAGTTTACTGGCAGTCTCGGATTCTAACTGGTTAATCTCTGCCAGTAATTTCTCAAGATTCGCTTCATAAACTGCTTTGTTTTGTGGGTCAAATTTAATCAGCTCCCTACCGATGTTTTCTGCCATGATCGCCATGCGCTTGGGGCTGTACCAGATATGAGGATCTGTCCCTTCCTCAGCGTGTTCCGACTCAGCGTGTTCATCCCCATCTTCATCCGCGTGGGAATGTTCTGAGACAATACGCTGCACACCAGTATCTGATGGAATCACTTTCATCGACCGGTTTGAATTGGAGAGCTTAGGCATCCAGGCCTCTTCAAACTCGATGCCAACTGTGAAATAAATATCTGTCTCCGCCAACGCAACCATCTGTGCGGGGGTGGGTTCATAACTGTGGGGGTCGCTTCCAGCGTCGACCATCGTCTGCACCTTCACCAGGTCGCCAGCGATCTGCCTCACAAGCCAGGCTTGAGGAGGAACAGTGACAGCAATTTGTATGCCCTGCTCATCAGCCGAATTACCCGAACCTGAACACCCTGCCAACAGAAGAATGGTCGCCGCCAACAATGACAGGATTGATCGTAAAGCCCTTTTCCGGGTTGAAAAAGCAGCTCTGAAAAAGTTCTCTAAAGTGAACAATTTAGTTTGAGATAATAAAACTGGTTTCATCCTTTTTATACCTTTTGATTGATTGTAAATCAGCATCACAATCAAAGCTTTTTATTTTATAACGTTTCAGAAAATTTACCGACACAAATCACGCCCATCAAGTCAATCGCACATCCTGATGAGCGCCTTTGGCTAAACAAAACGCGAGGTTTTATTCAATAAAATTCCTGGTCACTCAGAGATTTTGATAGTCATTTTTAGCAATACATTACACCTCTAAAAGCTTTGACCGCTTCAAGGCGAGGGCTTAATGTGGCCTTGCCATGGGAGAAGTTGACGATCACAGCGAGACTGAAGAGGGTGTTTTTATCCGATTTCTGAAAGCCGTAACGACATCGGCCACAGAACTCACCCTGATTATACCGACCCTCTCCCCATTGCGCCCTGCGGGCTTCGACCCTCCCCCGGAGGAAAAGCTTAAAAATAGTGTAGTTGCGTTCCGTCAGGTTGGCGGTTGGGTGTGGGTTACCCCAACCCTGCGGGAGGTGTATCATCCGACAAAAGATGAACCCCTGATTATTTCAACTTTCGTATCTGTTATAATCGCGGGGCTGCAACAAACAAGCACACGCAAGGAGAAAAATGACCGACCTCGAAACTGTTCAAAACAACGCTGTCGTTCAGATGGCTTATAACCTTACCGTTGAAGGCGAAGAGATTGAATCCAATACCCTCGAATACCTGCATGGCCACGGCAATATCATTGCTGGCCTCGAAGTGCCCATAACTGACATGAGAGTCGGTGAAACCCGCGACATTATTGCCAAAGCCAAAGACGCCTACGGTGAATATGACCCAAACCAGGTTGTAACTGTCAGCCGCGCCGCCTTTCCGCCCAATTTCGAAATCAAACTCGGCGAAGAAATGCGCCTGCGTGATTCATCCGGCCGCATGTTCACCGCCGTAGCCACTTCTCTCAGCGAAGACTCGGTTGAGCTTGATATGAACCACCCTATGGCCGGCAAAGACCTGACCTTTAAAGTGACCGTGCTCTCCATCCGCCAGGGTACGCCTGAAGAAATCGCTGCCGGGCGTCTCGGCGGCAGTTGCGCCGGATGCAGCGGCGATTGCTCAAGCGGTTGCGGGTAACCCGCGACGAACTGTTTAATAACGATCAAACCCCACCATCTCTGTCCGAAATGAGACCCGAGAATTAAGGTGGGGTTTGTCTTATAAGTTGTGTTGGGTGTCCAATTTTGGCTTTGCCTCGACAGCCAACAAACTACGTTTCATGAAGATAAAAGCACTGCCTATCTCGCACCGATTACTTCTACAAGCTTCACCACCATTTCAACACCTTTTTCTAGTCCCTTGATCGGGATATATTCAAATCGGCCGTGATAGTTATGACCACCGCTGAAAAGGTTTGGCGTCGGCAGTCCCATATAAGACAGCCTCGATCCATCCGTCCCACCCCTGACCGGCACGAAACGCGGCTCCACGCCGATCGCTCGATAAGCCTCTTTGGCGTACTCCAAAATTTCCGGGTGCGGTTCAACCATCTCTTTCATGTTGTAATAACTGTCTTTGATCACCAGATCCACGGTTCCCGCACCGTAGCGTTTATTCAAAAAGTCCGCCGCATCGCCCATCACTACTTTAAAGTGTTCAAACTTGTCATGGTCGTGATCGCGGATGATATAGCCAAGGCTTGCTTCTTCAGCGTCGCCGCGTATATTCACCAGGTGGATGAACCCTTCATAATTCTCTGTGAATTCCGGGCGATCAAAAGCCGGCAGTAGCGCCTGATACTCCATGGCAATCATCGCCGCGTTCTTCATTTTTCCCTTCGAAGCCCCCGGGTGCACGCTGCGCCCATGAATGGTCACCTTGGCGCTGGCGGCGTTAAAGTTCTCGTACTCCAGCTCGCCCACCGGCCCTCCGTCCAGGGTATAAGCGAAATCCGCACCAAATGCTGAGACGTCAAAATGGTCAACGCCCGAACCGATCTCTTCATCAGGCGTGAACGCGACGCGCACCTTGCCATGTTTAACCTGCGGATTTGCGATCAGCCACGCCATTGCGCTCATGATTTCAGCAACGCCCGCTTTATCATCCGCGCCGAGCAGGGTAGTCCCATCCGTGACGATCAAATCATCACCCACATAGTTCAACAAATCCGCGAAATCATACGGCGAGAGAACAATGTCCAATTCAGGGTTTAACAGGATGTCCTTCCCGTCATATTGTTCAACAATGCGCGGCTTCACGTCCTTGCCACTGGCTGAAAAACTTGTGTCCATATGCGCCAGCAACCCCACCACTGGTCTGGGCTGATCAGTGGTAGCAGGTAACGTGGCGGTCACATACCCCCATTCATCAAGCTTTACCTCCTCCATGCCCATTGCTTCAAGCTCTTCAACCAGCACCTTCGCCAGGTCGAGTTGTTTCGCCGTGCTTGGGTAAGTCGTCGAATCCGGGTCCGACTGGGTATCTATTTTTACATAACGTAAAAAGCGCTCAACAACATCTGTCATCTCAACCTCTCAATTCGTAATCTCGATTAGTTTAACCTTTTTTACTTTCAAATGGCGGTTCTCCAAGCTTTTCAAGTATCTCATTCTTTTTACTAAGTGCATACCTTCTAAACAGGGCAATCGCATCTAAATGAGCGACTTTAGCTAACTAAAATGCGAGCCTTTTAGTTTTATATCAGGCTGCCCCAAGGGGAAGCTGGCGAGCGCAACGAGACTGAAGAGGGTGTTTGGGTATGTTTAATGAAGATGACATTAGCCTTGACCATCTTTAACACTTCTCCAGGAAAAGGCCAAAACAAGCCTGTCTCTGGTTATGCTGACCCACTCCAAAGAGAGGGCTTAATGACTTGTTTGACTGAAAATAAGATGCGATTGCCCTGTCTTCTAAATTGTCTCTTCAGTCATTTCCTAGTTTACAATTAAACCATGCCCAGACACTTTAAATTTGTAGTGGCCTTTACGCTGGCCGCGTTGATAGTGAAAAACCTGGCTGCCTGTCAGTCCAACCGCGCCGTCCCCGCCAATCTTGGCCCTCGAGCCAGCTACGAGATTGTTGCCGTCTACCCTCACGACCCGAGCGCTTACACCCAGGGTCTGGTCTGGCACAATAATACTTTCATCGAGAGCACCGGCCTCTACGGCAGCTCATCGCTGCGGGTCGTAGAGCCCGAGACTGGCGAAGTGCGACAGCTCCTCCCTCTCGAACCACGTTATTTTGGTGAAGGCTTAGCTTTGCTCAACAACAAGCTTTATCAGCTCACCTGGCGCGAAGCTACCGGCTTTGTCTATGATCTTCATACTCTCGAACTGCTCAACACCTGGCAATACCCAACCGAGGGCTGGGGAATAACCACCGACGGAACAAATCTGGTCATGTCTGACGGCAGTGATACTATATATTTCATCGACCCCGAAAGTTTCGAAACAGTCCGCGAGATCAGGGTCACCCTGGATGGTAACCCTCTTTCGGCGATAAATGAACTGGAATGGATCGAAGGCGCTATCTTCGCCAATATCTACCTGACCGACAACATCGCCCGCATTGATCCCCAGACCGGAAAGGTGTTAAGTATGCTTAACATGAGTGGGCTCCGTCCCGCCGCGAACCAGCCAAAGGCTGGCGAAGTGCTCAACGGCATCGCTTACGACCCGTCTTCCCAGCGCCTTTTTGTCACCGGCAAATTTTGGGATGTCCTCTACGAAATTCGGTTGATCAACTCCCCCACGCCAATCAAAGCTACACAGCAATAACCCGCGAGCGCAGCACCTCGACCCGAGCTTCCTTCAGACCTGGCAGGCAATCCAAAAGATACGCCGGCCCTGACCCTTCCGCGCAGAATCCCGCGCTGATCTGGCCACACAACGCTCCTTTGACCACATCATATGTCTTCCGATAATTGAACAGAAAGCCGCCGTCAAAAGCGTCTCTCATTCCGGTTGGATCCACCATATTCACCCCATATGTTGGCACAACCCACCGCCGTCTTGAGAATCGGTCAAAAACCATACGCGACCCATCTTTGAGGTCCATAATCACATATTCGGGTCCAAGCGAAGCCAGCTCTTCCACGATTTCCCACAGATCCACACTTTGTCCCTGGAACAATTTCGAACCTTCCCCCTCGGTCAGCATAAACACGGTCAGGTCCGAAAGCAAGCCGCGCATCTCTCCAAAATAGCTTGGGTCCATATAACACGGCGCCGCCCGCATGCTCAGAGTCTGGATCATGCCCGCCTTCAACAGCGAGGGCAGCATTTTATGCGATACAAAGTCGATCGGGCAAATATGCGCTGCAGAAAGGTCAAGATAGGCTTTCGGTGCGTCGCTGATTCTCAAAGAATAAGGGTGGTTCTCAGTCTTGCTGCATAGGCGGGTCGGTCCTGGGTCGTACCCCAACAATTCACGGGGAAAAGACAACTGTCTTTCAGCGAACCAGGTAACCGGGTTCTCATATTGCGGAAGATGAGCATCTGTATACGCCACAAAAAGCCGTTCATCGATTTTTTCCTCACTCAACCTGACCCCCTCCAGATCAAATCCCCTCTCGCCGAACAGCTCCAACCACCCCAGCGGAAAAGTTTTATCCACTCTGGTCAACAACCCGGCTTTGCCGCCCCACATCGCGAAGGCTGCAGCAGCGTAAGATAAATTTCCACCCAGAGTATTCAGGCGGGGCGGATGGTTATACGGCAAAAGATATTCGCGTCGAAGGCGCCCAACCAACACAGCGTCAAGCGTCTCAGTTATTTCTTCTGACATCTTATCTTTCAGTCAACTTGTCAGGTTTTACGCCACTCGCCTACTCAGAAGCGATCATTCCTTTTAACAAGGTGCGGTATTGCTCCAGGTTTTCAACGGGCGTCGGATAAGTCATCTCAAAGCCCTTCAACGTGTCTCGCACGATCTGAGCGATCACCAGGTTGCGGTACCACTTCTTATTCGAAGGAACCACATACCAGGGTGCCCAATCCATGCTCGTCTTATTGACCATATCCTCAAACGCAGCCTGATATTCTTTCCAGAGTTTGCGCTCTTCGAGGTCACCCGGGCTGAACTTCCACTGCTTGGTTCGGTCTTCAACACGTGCCAAAAGGCGTTCAGCCTGCTCATTTTCATCAATATGCAGGAAAAATTTGAGAATGGTTGTGCCTTCGTCCGTCAGCATGCGCTCGAAATCCTTGATATGTTCATAGCGCTTTGACCAGACCTTCTCCGGGGCCAGGCCGTGAACTCTCACTGCCAGCACGTCTTCATAATGCGAGCGGTTAAAAATAACGATCTCACCCTTGGCGGGAACCTGCTGGTGAATTCGCCACAAATAATCATGCGCCAGCTCAACCGAACTCGGCACTTTAAACGACGCCACTTTAACACCCTGCGGGTTGACATGTTCAAAGACTGCTCGAATTGTGCCGTCCTTTCCGCCGGTATCAGTAGCCTGCAAAACAACCAGGAGTTTATGCTTTCCTTCAGCGTATAACTGCTCCTGCAATTTTTCAATGTCAGCGTTGATCTCAACTAACGCTTCGACGCCGTCCTTTTTACTTCCGTCAAACAGAGCTGTTTCATTCGGATCAAAATCTTTCAGACTGATCTTGCCCTTGCTTGGAACGCGATATTTCTCGACCTTCATGTGCCCTCCGGGGAAAATAGCTTGTTTAAATTATATCCGAATCGAACATCTTTGAGGCACAGAGCCCTCTGATCGTTTCTGTTTCAAAAGTCGATAGAATGGAGATAGGCGACAAAAAAGAGAGTTCCTGTCATAATTGGATTTGCCAAAAAAGAACAACATGGAGGAACTCTCAAATGACAGGATTAGCTGTCTCCGTCATTATAACGGTAAAGGCAGGGGAAGTGAGCGAAATGATCGAGAAAGACATCTCAGTGATGGACATGGAATCAGAACTGAACGAAGTCTTTCAAAGCGGGCAGCAGCAGGTAACAGCGATGATATTTGACTTGCTTGAAGCCCAATTATGATAATATTAAGAAACTTTTATTTCATAATAAATAGTGTTGGGTCATATCACCCATAAATCACAGAATCTAAAAGGAGGTCCCCACCATTAACCCAAAAGATCCCCTTTTTATCGAGCCATCCAATCATATATTGCCAAAGTTCAAAGGAGAATAAGCCACAATGAAGAAAGCTAAGTTTTGGATTGTTTTTGTAGTTTTTTCACTCTTGCCAGTCTTGACGGGAA
>JAAYCN010000072.1 GCA_012729755.1 Chloroflexota bacterium
GTTATAGTTTTGATCAATATACACCTCAATGTCTTGATATCTTATCCCCCATAACTCCAGACATCGATCCCGATACAACTCATATGACCTGTCTAAAAAGTGTATACCATGTGCTGGCCTCCTCACAGAAATCAGAAATTTCAGCTTGCTTTTTTCAACGGTCTCAAGTATCATTCAAGGGTTAAATTTGATTTAGAAAAGCAGGAGAGCAAGATGACCCCATTACCGAAGAGAAAAACTTCATCCGCACGCCGCGATCGTCGCCGCGCCCATGACGCGCTCGAGGCCCAAGCCAGCATCGCGTGCCCCAATTGTGGTGAACCTCGCTTACCCCATCGTGTCTGCCCAAAATGCGGCTACTACCAGGGTAAGGAAGTCATTTCTGTTGATAAAAAAGCTTAATCTTTCATTTTCGCACATCAGGCCATGCAAACGCATGGCCTTTTTTTATTTCAAATAACGTTTGAAGTAAGAAACAATCTGAGTAGGCAAGAGGCCTTTGATACGGATCCCCTTTTCAAGATGCACAACGCTCTCCACCTTACCCTTTTCATGAAACATGGAGATCAGCTGCCCCTGATCATATGGCACCAGGGCGTCAACCCGCGTAAAACCTTTCAAAATTTCTGTGGAAATCGCTGTCAGTAATTCCTCAACGCCTTGTCCATTCTTCGCGCTGATATACAGCGAGCCGGGTTGATGATGTTGTTTCAGGTCTGTCAGCTCAACCGCGTCAAGCAGGTCGATCTTGTTATAGACAGTCAAAACAGGAATGGAAACCGCCCCAATCTCATTCAGCGTTTCAAGAACCGATAACCGTTGCGCTTCCGCATTGGCATGAGAAATATCAACGATATGCATCAGCAAGTCAGCCTCGCTGATCTCTTCAAGGGTGGCTCTGAAAGCCGCGATCAATTGAGTCGGTAATTTCTGAATAAACCCCACGGTGTCAGTCAACAAGACTTCCTGTCCAGACGGCAGTTGAAGCTGCCTGGTAGTCGGGTCAAGTGTGGCGAATAATTGGTCAGCCACATAAATCGAGGCATCTGTTAGACGATTTAACAGCGTCGATTTTCCGGCATTGGTATAACCCACCAGGGCAACCACAGGAATATTGGTTTTTCGGCGCAAATCCCGATGTCTTGATCGATGCTCACGAACTTTTTCAAGCGCGTCTTTGAGTTTGTTGATTTTGGATTTGATTTCGCGGCGGTCCACCTCGAGCTGCTGTTCGCCAGGGCCCCTCAGGCCAACACCGCCAACCGAACCAGACCTCCCCGCTGCGCCTCCGGATTGCCTGGCCAGGTGAGTCCAGGCGCGGGTCAAACGAGGCAATCGATATTGCAGCTGCGCCATCTCAACCTGCAGCATGCCCTCACGCGTGCTGGCGTGCTGGGCGAAAATGTCTAAAATCAGCGCTGTTCGATCGATCACCTTAATCTCTCTGCCGAGTTCCTTTTCCAGCTCTCGCTGATGGCGCGGAGAAAGCTCATCATCAAAAATCACCACGCCCGCGCCAAGTTCCTCAGCCAGAACTTTCAGCTCTTCAACTTTTCCCGTACCGAGATAAGTGCGCGGGTTGGGCGAATCCAGCTTTTGGCATAAATTGCCCGCCACGTCAATACCAGCGGTATCGGCGAGCATCTCGAGTTCATCCAGAGAATCATCCAACGACAGCCCTGTCTGGTTGTGAGTTACATAATCAACGCCAACCAGGATCGCCGTTTCACGTTTTTCTTCAGTTGTGTTTTGGTGCGACAAATTATCCTTTGTTAGCCTTGGTCCACTCTACCAGTCGATCCATCGCTTTGGCGATTTGTTGAGAGGGAGTGATGATTGAGATGCGAATATAATCTTTGCCGCTTGGCCCATAAATGCTTCCAGGGGTCACGCTAACGCCCGTATCATTGAGCAAATCAGCGCAGTACTGCATGTCATCATGATAACCTTCCGGCAGCCTGGCCCACAAATAAAGCGCCGCCTTGGGCAATTCCAGTTCAAAACCGGCGGCTTTCAGCCCCTCATAAACGACATCTCGGCGCTCTTCATAAATCTTGTTACGATCAGCGATCCAGGACTGGTCAGAGGTCAAAGCCACTTCAGCCGCTTCCATCACCGGAATAAACATGGAGGTGTCAATCTGGCTCTTATATCTGGCAAGGTATTTGATGATATCAGCATTGCCAACAGCCATCCCTACACGCCAACCGGCCATGTTGTAGGTCTTTGAGAGCGAATTAAACTCAATAGCGACCTCACGCGCGCCTTTAGCCTGCAAGATGCTGGGGGCCACGAACCCATCAAAGGTCAAATCGGTGTAAGGCGCGTCGTGCACGATGACAATTTCGTGTTTTTTGGCGAATTCAATCGCGCGATCGAAAAAGTCCAATTCTGCTATCGCGCCGGTGGGATTGTTTGGGTAAGAAAGCCACATCATTTTCGCCTGATCAGCGATGTCATCAGAAATCGCGTCGAAATCAGGCAGGAAGTTATTCTCACGCAGCAGCGGCATAAAATGAATGCGCGCTGAAGCCAGCCGGGCGCCCGCATAATAGACCGGGTAATATGGGTCAGGCATCAGTACCAGATCGCCGGGATCAAGCAAAGTGTGGTTAATGTTAAAGATGCCCTCTTTAGATCCGATCAGAGCCAGGGCTTCACATTTCGGATCAAGCATGACGCTGAAGCGACGTTCGTAATATTCACAGATCGACTTAAGAAATTCAGGTGTGCCGCCCAAAGGGGCATAACCATGTTTTTTTGGACTGCGGGCAGAAGAAATCAATTTGTTGATGATGAAATCAGCCGGAGGAAGGTCGGGTGAACCCATATCAAGGCGGATAATATCCATACCGCGGGCACGCAGGTCAGCAAGAGTTTTGCTAAGCGACGCAAAAAAATAAGGTTGGATATCTGCGACAATCTTTGACGGTTGAATTTTCATAAACGTTGACAAACTCCCTTTTTTCTTTGATTATACCGCCTCGATCCAAAAGCTGCGCAAATTCGCGCTCCACTGGGGCAGGTTTGACGAGGCTTCAAGTGAGAAGCTGGCGAGCGCAGTGAGACTGAAGAGGGTGTTTCGATGTGTTTGCCGAAGATCACGTCGCCCAGTCTGTGTTGGGTTGTGCTCCGACAGATAGAAGTTGGGTGAGACACACGATCGCTCCACCTAACCTGCGTGAGGTAGATCTCCACCGGGAGGAATTAACTGCAATCGGTAAACCAGATTTAACAGTCAACTTGCTAAAAACTGAACATCTCTTTGGCTATCCTTTTTTTTATTTAGACCGAGTATTAATTTCCATAATGAGTGGACAATCCAGGAGAGTTTTTGAAGTCACCTCGTTTTTGAGGTTCTATTGAAAAAAACGCGGCTGCCCTGTAAGTTGAGATAGTTTTGAATTATGGCTTTGATCATTTTGTGAAGTGTTAATGGTCTGGCAAGAAAATTGCATTGAATGAATTGAATGAAAAAACGTGGAAGAAGGTGATCATCACCCCCATTAACGATTTTTATTCAAAAAACCTTGTGATTATTTGAATCATGCAATAAAATCAATACATTGATCTCAAATGTATGTGAGAGTCTAGTTGACTAAGCTATCTCAAATGATCAGAATATATCTTTTGTAATCCCCGACCCAGCTTAGGCGTCTGTCTTTGTCTGGTCGGTTCTGTGGTTAACTAATATTATCAAGAGAGGACAGGATGAAAAGATTTATCGCAAGTCTAATCTGTGTCTTGGTGATTGCGGGACTGGTGTTAACACCTGTTTCAGCACAGCCAAACACACCACCTTTAGAGGAGTTTGTCCCTAAACAACCCTCAGGGAAAAATAACAAGGGCTTGGTCCCTACCCAGGAGTTCGCTGAACGAATCGAGCCATATCAGGCAACTGATCGGTTCATCGTTCGGATCGCGACGCCTTCTCTGGCTGCCTATGAAGGGGGTATCTCTGGTTTGGAGAAAGCGCCAGTTGGTGAAGACGGAAAAATCATCTTTAGCGCTCCTGCTGCCGTGAACTATCTAAAATTCATCAACAGCGAAATTCGCAAGGTGGAGCAGGCAGCGAGCGCAGCCATTGGCCGCAACATCTCCGAAAGTGTTGTCTTCAGATATGACGCTCTCTTTGGCGGTTTCGCGGCTGTGATGACTAAAGAGGAAGCAAAAGCGGTTGCCCAATTGGACTCTGTCGTTTCTGTCACACCAGATTACATCATGTGGCCACAGACCGATACCAGCCCAACCTGGCTGGGTACCACAGGCATCTGGGATGGGTCGAACGTGCCCGGAACTGGCGAAACTCAAAACAAGACCAAGGGTGAGGGCGTTTTGGTTGGCATCCTGGACACGGGCATTAACATGGACCACCCTTCGTTTGCCGCAACCGGCCCTGAGGATGGTTACGTACACCAAAATCCTTTTGGCGATGGCGTATTCAAAGGGTTGTGCGATACTGATTCTGCGAATTACCTTTGTAATAACAAGTTAGTTGGCGTTTACAGCTATATCGATAAACCCGGCGCTTTGCGCGGGGAGGATGATCATTCTCACGGTTCGCATGTCGCTTCGACAGTCGCTGGGAACACGCTTGTGGTGCCCTACGGCGGCAATAATGTTGAAATCAGCGGCATGGCCCCACACGCCAATATCATTGCTTATGACGTCTGCGATGAGGCTGGCTGCCCCAACTCCGGCTCTTTGGCGGCTGCGCAGCAGGCGTTTTTGGATGGCGTTGATGTAATCAACTACTCGATCGGACCAATAGCTGGTCCTGGTCAGAATCCGTATGATGACCCGGTGGAATTGGCATTTCTCGAAATTGTTGGCGCTGGCGGCGTCGTCAGCACATCCGCTGGCAACAGCGGTCCGGGCTCTGAAACCACCTGGAAAGGCGCTCCCTGGGATATTACCGTCGCCAACACCGGCCACGGCAGGATCTTCGGTCATTCCGTAATCATGAAACCCGCTGGCGCCGGTGAGGAAGAAAGTAATTTCAAACTCGGCAGCGGTTTGCCAGGGTCTGGCCCCGCGCTGGCCACAGAAATCATTGATCAACCAATGACACTGGCAGCGAACGACGGCTGTAAAGCCGAAGATTTTGGCGCGAGTGTCAGCGGGAGCGTGGTGTTTGTTATCCGCGGTGGCTGCAACTTCTCTGTTAAAGTGAATAACGCGCAAACTGCTGGAGCGATCGCAGTGGTGGTGTATAACAACTCACCGGCTGTCCCCATCGCAATGGGTGGGCTGGAGGCAACCACCATCCCATCGATGATGATTTCAAAGGCGAGCTTTGATGCGATGAATGCCGTATATCAAGCTGGCACCTCAACCGTCAGCATCAAAGTACCCCTGATAAAAGAGCACCAGGATGCCTGGGCGGACGTGCTGAATTCTTCTTCCTCCCGCGGCCCATTCACGCTTTTAGATGTCTTGGAGCCCGAAATTGCCGCTCCGGGCACGAATATCCTTGCGGCATACGCGACGGTGAATCCGACCGCGCCTTATGGCGGCATTCCCGCGCAGGGAACACCAGTAGAAATTGATATGATGTCCGGGACTTCGATGGCAAGCCCGCATGTCGCCGGCAACGCCGCACTAATGAAAGCGCTTTTCCCCAGCTGGTCCGGCATGGAAATCAAATCGGCTTTGATGATGACCGCGTTAGCGGATACCACACGCGATTATGATCTTGTCTCTGAAGTTGACGCGTTTGACTACGGCAATGGCCGGCTTGACATGCATAAAGCCGCGCTGACCGGGCTGGTGATGAACGAGACAAAAGCGAAGATGCTGGCAGCTAATCCGGCGGATGGCGGCGATGTAAAAACACTCAACATCCCATCTTATCAGAATAGCATGTGTCTTGAATCCTGCTCATTTACGCGTACCTTCAAGAGCGTTTCTGACCAGTCTGCTACTTATACTGCTGTTGTTGACCCCACGACCGATGACAATTTTGTTGTGACAATTGAACCAGCGACCTTCACAATCGCTGCGGGCGCGGAACAGGAGGTTAAGATCACGGTCGATGTCACCGCGGCTGACGCGGACGTATTTGGGTTTGGCCGTGTAAAATTTGAAACCCCGGATAAATTTAGTTCTGACGAAGAGATCAGCGCGGTGGCGATCCCATTCGCGATCAAGCCAATGGCTTCCACGATGCCCGCGAAAGCCCGCTTTGAAATCGGCAGAGATCAGGGAGCCACCTTCTTGCGCGATATTCAGTCTGTCGCGATAGACGAGCTGGTCGTCGATATGTATGGTTTGGTGCCGGGTACGCTTGAAGAGATTACCCTGCTGCCTGACCCGACACCTGCAGATCCTTTTGATGACCTGAGTCAGGTTCACGTGATCAGGTTCACCGTCCCCGCGAGATCCGCCATCAGGTATGTCTTTGAAGTGCTCGAGACGACGGCTGGCGACTTGGACGTTTATTTTGGATACGGCGACACGCCTTCTGAGGATTTTACCCTCGACATGTCCGCCACGGCGACCGCGCTGGAATATCTGAGCGAGATTGTCTATTACAATTTTGATGTTCCTTTCTGGGTCGTGATTCAGAACTGGGCGGGCGCGCCGGAAGGCGACGCGATTAAATTCTCAAGTGGGTTGGTCACTCTGGAAGACAAAATGAACCTCTCGGTGACATCGATTCCCGAGCCCCCCATTGGCACACTTGACCCGTACACGCTGCAGCTTGCTTACAACCTGCCAGCGACAGAGGTGCCTTCCACATGGTATGGGTACTATGAAGTCTATAACTTTGATGGAAGTGATTATAAGTTTATAGGCTCTACAGAAGTCGATTTCGTCCGTTCATACAATGAGGTCGAGAAATCCGTCAATGTAACTTCTGCACAAAAAAATGACATCGTTAAATACACTATTCAGGTCAACCCGAACCGGGATGATTATGAGAAGCTTTATACTATCTCAGACGTTCTTCCCGCGGGAATTGAAATGGTTGACGGAACGCTGGCTACTACCGGTTCAGCCAACGCAGCGACTTATGACGCGGCAACACGCACGATTAACTGGTCCGGCTCAATGGCAGCTGGCTATATGACTTATAACCTTTCGACGAACGACGAAGATCCGAACTGTGAGCTGCCTATAACAGGTGGATATTTAGACCTTGAAGACTTCGGTATGGGGATTGACGATGCTTTGATTGGGTCCGGTGATGACCCGGATACTCATCTTTGGGCTTACGCTTCCCTTGGCGCGAACACCATCTGGTATGGGACGCCGGTAACCCGCACGCCGATTTTCTGCTCGGATGGCCACGCTTATCTCAATGATTGGAGCCCGGCAAGGTTCTGGGCATGGAATTATTCAGACTTCCCGGATCCGGCTAAACCGAACGATGTGATGGCTCCGTGGATGGATGACCTGGTTCTTCAACAGGATGTGGTGACAAACAAGGGTGTTACCGCGGCAACTTTGGGAGGCGGCGCGGCGTGGATTCTCGAGGTAGATGACGCCTACCAGTGGAGCGATGCGGAAGATCCGACAGTCAACAGTATGGACTATGAATATTTTGTCTGGCGGGATGCTGACCCCAAACCTGGATCAGCGGACATTATCTTTGCCTTCGACAACGTGATGGGAGATTGGGATCCAATCGGCATTACCGGTGTGGAGAATGGCGCTGGTACTGTGGGAACCATGTATGATCAGGATGTCTGGAAACCAGAAACAGGCAAGATTATCTGTCTCGACTGGGCGCCGGCAGTTTTAGAGCCCGTCGTGATTACATTCCAAGCAACAGTCACTACAGAAACAGAGATCATTGAGCTAACCAATGTTGCCATGCATGACCATGACGGACCAAATACTGTGCCAGAAGCAGCGAAAGCAACGTTTATGGTAGATTTGCCGCCAGTGGCAACCGACCAGACGCTAACCACACCGGAAGATGTTCCGTTGGAATTCACGCTGGATGTAATCAACATTGGTCCTGGTCCGGTTTCTGTGACGTATACAACTGAAGTAGCAAATGGTACCCTGTCTGGCACGGCTCCAAATCTGGTTTATACGCCGAAACCCGATTGGTATGGCACTGATACTTTCACCTACTCAGTGAATGACGGCAAAGCCGAATCAAACGTCGCTACGGTGACCATTAAGGTTTTGCCGGTCAACGACTCACCTCAACCGGTTGATGATTTCTATAAGACGCCGGCAAATACCGCCTTGGCTGTTGAGGCGCCAGGCGTGCTGGCAAATGATGTTGACCCTGATCCGACGGATCGCATTCTCGTGGATATCAACCGGCTGCCAATGCATGGCGAGGTAGTGTTGAACTCAGACGGTTCGTTTACATACACACCGCAAGCTGGATTTGTCGGTTTTGACACTTTCACCTACTATATGTTAGGTATCCCGACGATTCAAAGTGGTTTGGTCGCTGAAGCGACAGTAACTATTCAAGTCGGAGAGGCGCTTTACCTGCCGCTGATCATCCGATAATCAATGTTTATTGGGCTGCCCCATGTGGGGCAGCCCAAACTTTCAATCAAATAGAACCGTACAAAGAGTTTGCGGGGAGGCGGGAATCTGGTATAATGAATTACATCACAAATGAAGCAACCTATTATTAAACTGACCGGGTGGAAAATCGCCAAGGCAGGTTAACTTTCACGGAAATCACTATTTGACCCTTAAACTCAGAACAATCTAAACTTCGCGCGTTGGCTGGTTTCACCAGATGTCAATAGACGTTAAAACTTGATGGAGACCTATGGATTTTTTGGAACTTGAAAAAAAGTCAATCATACAATTAAAGAAAATGGCAGATGACCTCAACTTTCCGAAGCCAAATCGGCTGAAGCGGGAAGGTTTGATTGTCAAGATCGCCCAGGCCCTGGCAGAACAGGAAGGGCTCGAAATGAGAGGCGGCATTCTTGAGATCATGAACGAGGGCATCGGATTCCTGCGCGCCAATTATCGTATCGGACCGGAGGATGTTTACGTTTCTCAGGCACAGCTGCGCCGATATGACCTGAGGCCGGGCGATCTGGTGATTGGTCATGTGCGCCCACCGCGGGAATCTGAACGCAACTATGGGCTGCTCAAGGTGGAGTCGGTGAATGGGATGACGCCGGATGATGCTCGGAAGCGCATCAAATTCGAAAATCTCACGCCGGTTTTCCCGGACACGCTGCTAAATCTCGAGCACGACCCTCGCAATCTGGCGACGCGGATGATCAATCTGATCGCGCCGATCGGTGGTGGACAAAGAGCGATGATTGTTTCACCGCCAAAAGCCGGCAAGACGACCATCCTCAAGGATATCTCGAATTCAATCGCGGTTAATCATCCAGAAGTGAGGCAGATTATGTCGCTGATCGGTGAGCGCCCCGAAGAAGTCACCGATATGGATCGCTCAGTCGAAGCCGAAGTGATCGCGAGCACCTTCGACGAGCCGGTCAACGCGCATGTGAGAATGGCGGAAATCGGCCTGGACCGCGCGAAAAGACTGGTCGAAAATGGCCTTGATGTGGTGATCCTGATGGATTCGCTGACCCGCCTCGCGCGTGCTTACAATATGGTCGTCAACCCATCAGGCCGCACGCTTTCAGGCGGCATGGATCCTTCCGCGCTCTATCCGCCAAAACGTTTCTTTGGCGCCGCCCGCAACCTCGAAGACGGGGGAAGTCTGACAATCATTGCCACCGCGATGGTGGATACCGGTTCAAGACTGGACGATGTGGTCTATGAAGAGTTCAAAGGAACCGGCAATATGGAGCTCCACCTTTCCCGTCGTTTACAGGAACGGCGCATCTTCCCGGCGATTGATATTGAGCGTTCTTCAACCCGCCGTGAGGAGTTGATGCTGAGTCCTGAAACCTTGCAAAGAGTCTGGTTGATGCGTAGAATGTACCTGCAGATGGTCTCCACCCCTCCGCAAGGGGCAGGGATGGACACCGCAGTTGCTACCGAAGCAATCCTGCAGCGTATGGAAAAGACCAAGACTAATGCGGAGTTCTTGGAAAATCTCGCCGAGATGTAAGTCGCGGGAACGGACAAAGGAAAACGCATGACCAAACAAAACACCTCTTCACCAGAGGTGAAAAAGAGTAAATTGCCCACGATATTGGCGTGGGTCTTTGCAGTTCTGATCTGCGGAGGCTTATTTTCGGTTTTGATCTGGCAGCCTCCCATCGCCCGAGTGATGGCCGCGCGAAAAAAACAGGCAGCCAATCTGACCTATGAAACCCCGTCGAATTTGAATCAGCAAGCATTAGAAAACCTGCCCGATTTTCAGGTAATCGCCGAGAACCCCATGATGCAGCGAGAGCTCGAGCTGTCAACATACGCGCAGGAATATCGCCCTGCTGCGATAGAGTACACGGTTGTGGAAGGCGATGTTTTGGATCGTATTTCTGAGCGTTTTGGGGTCAGCACTGAGACTATTTTGTTCGCGAATAAACAGCTGCGCGATCAGGCGGATATGGTCCTGGTGGGCACGATCCTGACTATTCCACCCGTGGATGGGATCTGGTACCGCTGGCGTTCGAGTGACACACTCCAGAAGGTCGCGGAGCGCTACAACGCTTATGCTCGCGATATCGTGTATTTTATCGGCAACAATCTGGATGCCACCGACCCCAGGCCAACGCCCGGCAGCTACATCATGATTCCGGGTGGATGGCGGGAATTGGTGGATTTGACAGCTCCCGCGACTGTTGTCGACGCTTCAGGCAAAGTGCGCAGCGGCTTTGATGGGCCGGGGTCTTGCGCGATCAGCGGTTTTGGACCGGTCGGGAATGGTTTTCTGGTCTGGCCGAGCGCGGTGCGACATATTTCCGGTAACCGTTTCGGGCCCGGACATAATGGCCTCGATATTGGCGCAGGAATGGGTTCGCAGTTGTTCGCCGCGGATAGCGGCACGGTGGTTTACGCGGGCTGGTTGGAGGGCGGTTACGGAAACCTGGTGGTCATTGACCATAATAATGGTTGGATCACGATGTATGAGCATCTTGAGCGCCTGGGCGTGAGCTGCGGGCAAAGCGTGACTCAGGGCCAGCAAATTGGTCTGGCAGGATCTACGGGCAACTCGACCGGAGCACATCTTCATTTTGAGGTGCGCATCGGCGGCACGCCAGTCAACCCATTAGATTACCTGCCTTAATGATATAATTTCGCCGCTGGCCCCAGTGGCTCAATGGACAGAGCGAGGCACTCCTAACGCCTAGGTTGGGGGTTCGATTCCCTCCTGGGGCATGAATCGGAAAAGGAACAGACCGTACAGATGCGGTCTGTTTTTTTAGATGGGGGTTAGTGACAAATTATTTCAGCGATTGGAGATTCAACTGAAATTGGGGCGGATGAGAATGCCTTAGAAGTTGATGCCGTCTTCGGAATCCGCGGGGTCATCGCTGTGCAATTCGCGCCGAACCCAGAGGAGGAGAACTTCGCCCTCTTCAGTGGTCATGGCGCGGGCGGCGACGATGGGTGTTTGTTTGGTCAGACCAACGCGATCCTTATAGACAAGGAACATGGTCTGTTTGGCTTCCCAGGCGTTTTGGCAGCGGTTGAGCAAGAGTTGACCATTAAACGTTCGCAGGGTTGTGAACGCCATATCATAAAGAAATGGCCCTTCGAGGATGCCAGCCGTCCAGGCGCGTGATTGGTCTAACCCAGAGGAAGGGTAGATGGGCTCAAAAACTGGTGTTGGCCCTTCGATAATGGTGATCTTGTTGTTCATTTTCAGCGGCTATGATAACACATTGTTGTTATCGTTCATTAATCAAAAGAGCTGAGAAAATTCTCAGCTCTTTCAGAAATACGAGGGCAAGTTAATTGGTGGAGTTATTCCAGAACCAGTTATAGGCGTACCAACCACCTGCGCCATCCATACGGATTGAAATGCGCTGGAGATCTTTGAGCTCAGCCGGAATAGGATAAGTCGCTTCAAACGAGCCGCCCTCGCCGGAATTGAATGTGGCGGAATCAATGCCATTGATGGCCATCGTCCACATCATTCCCATCTTGACAACAAAGTCAGTGTTGGCAGGGAAATTGATGCCTTTGATGGTAACTGAGTCATTGGCTTTGACAGCGGTAATGCTAAAGCTTGGGTACATCACCACAACAGGCTTGGGGGTTGTTGAAGGCGCTGGCGTGGCCGGTGAAGACGGGGTCGAAGGGGCGGGCGGAACACCTGGCCAGGAGCCGTTGGGATTATTGATAAAGAAGTTAAAAGAGTACCATCCGCCAGTTCCTTCCATGCGGATGGAAATTGTATTGCGACCCTTTAATGGGTCAGGGATATTGAATGTGGCAGCAAACGAGCCGCCGGCGCCGGAGTTGAATGTTCCGACTTCAATGCCGTTGACGCCCCGCGTGTTATATTCACCCATCATGACAACAAAATCAACATTGGCGGGAAAATCTCTGGTCTCAACCGATACGCTTACATCCGTATTGACACCTTTGATGAAAAACACAGGAATTTTGAACTGAGCTGAGACGTTTTGAACACTGAAAACCATCGGCAAAATAAATGAAAGGGTAAGAATGAATAAAACGATTTTCCTTTTCATGACTGCTCCTTTTTTGTGGCGTATAGAGATATGTTAATGATAATACATTAAGTCCTGATTGATAAGACGATTAACAACCGAAAAAAGTTCCAAATTCACTTTTTAAAATGATTATATAATCGAAGTCATGAAAAAGTATGCATGGCTTTACATTATTTTTGTGTTTGTGGCGCTGCTGGGATGGATGGGCGTGCGAGTTTATCGGAAGTATTTTGGTGGAAGAAACTCCGCTGTAATGGATTTCATTCTTCGCACAGACCAACATCAAAGCTGGGTGACACCGGTTTTTCAAAGATGCGGAACCGCGCCATTTGTGATGCCAACCGAGGGTTATGTTGGCTATTATTACGGTGATTCGTTCAGACCTTTTCATCGACATCAGGGAATTGACATTTTTGGAGGCAAAACTGCTGGCCAAACGCCTGTTTATGCGCCGTATGATGGGTTTGTGAGTCGTGAGGCAGGCTGGAAATCCAGCCTGATCATGCGCATCCCACAAGACCCGCTCAGCGACCAACCCAAACAAATCTGGATATACATGACCCATATGGCGGACGCGCAAGGGAACAGCCTGATTGACCCAAAATTTGAAACTGGCAGCATGGAAGTGCCGGTCAAGCAGGGCGATTTGTTGGGATACCAGGGGGATTATTCGGGGGTCCCCCTGAAGCCGGTTGGGGTGCACCTGCACCTTTCAATCGTCAAAGACGATGGAAATGGGCACTATCTGAATGAACTGAAAATTAATAACACTTATGACCCAAGCCCTTATTTTGGAATGGACCTGCGGGCTGATAATCCGCTGGTCGGTCTGGCGAGATGCGAAACCGAATGAGATTGTAAAGCGGGCGCTAATTTGGCATAATAGCCCCAACAGCTTAAATGGAGACAGACATGCAGGAAATTGCCCCAAATGTGTTCATTGAGAACAATTCGCTCGGCATGGTAACGGGCGTGATTCGTACAGAGGCAGGGAGCGTTCTGGTTGACTCACCCAGCCGCCAAGATGATGTGCGCTCGTGGCGCTCAGGGACAGCGAAGCTGGTGATGGGTGAACCCAAATTTTTAATCAGCCTGGACACGAATTATGACCGAATCCTGAGTTCAAAAGGAACGAGTTGTGTGATCATCACGCACAGAAACAGCCTGACAGTGCCGCGAACGAGGGCTGCCTCGCAGAAATCAGCTGATGAGAATCTTGGCTCCAACGACCCATATGATTCACAAGTCAGCTCGCTGCGATGGATTCCGCCTGAAATCGTGTTTGACAGCAGCTTGTCACTGCATCTGGGTGAGATGGATTTGCTGCTCGAACATCATGCTGGCTCGAATACTTCAGGAATATGGGTGATCCTGGCTCAACAGAAGGTAATTTTTGTGGGTGATACGGTTGTTGTTGACCAACCCCCTTTTTTGGCATATGCCGACCTGGCGATCTGGCAGGAAGATCTGAAAGTATTGGCTTCAAGGAGATACAAAAGCTATCAGATTGTTTCAGCGCGCAGCGGTATTGTCAGTGTTGAACAGGTTAGAGAGATGAATAAGTTGATTGGCGCAATCAGAAGTTTGCTGACCCCTCTGATTGACAGACAAGCCGCCCTGGAAGATTATTATGAGCTGATTCCAAAGATCATGAAGCGCATCAACTATCTGTCAGCCACTGAGGAATTGTGTGCCAATCGGCTGCGTTGGGGGCTGACGACCTGGTATGAACAAAATCAAAGAGTAATGAAAGAGGCATAATGGAAAAATCGCAAGGGTATGCGCCTGCAGTTGAACTGACAAGAGGCGAGATTGTTGAGTGTGTCCATTTTGGGGCTTTGGCCATGGTGGATTCGAGCGGTCAATTGCTCTATTCGATCGGTGATCCAAAATTGGTGACCTTTCCGCGCAGCTCAATGAAGCCGTTTCAGGCGCTGCCTTTTATCGAGATTGGCGGTCATCAAGCCTTTGGCCTGACCGAGGAAGAGGTGGCAATTTTTTGCGCTTCTCACCATGGGACGGATGAACACGTCAGGGTGTTGAAATCGATCCATCAAAAGGTCGGGTTGACTGAAGACCTGCTTCAATGCGGCGTTCATTGGCCGTCTGATAAGGATACGACCGAGGCGATGAAAGCCCGCGGTGAAACACCCACACCGTACAGGCACAATTGTTCAGGTAAGCACACCGGAATGTTGGCTCACGCGGTTTTTCGCGCATTGGGATTCAGCAATTACCTCGATACGAAGCACGGCGTGCAAAAGCTTATACGCAAGGCGGTGGCGGAGATGTGCGCCGTGCCGAACGAGAGTCTTATTTTGGGCATTGACGGCTGCAGCGCGCCTGTGTACGCGATGCCGCTGGACAGCTTCGCTTATGCGGTGGCCAGATTGTGCGACCCGGTTGGCCTTTCAGACGCGCGCCAGGATGGCTGCAGGACGATTACAAAAGCGATGATGAGTTACCCGATCATGGTAGCGGGACCGAAGGGCATGGATACGGTGCTGATGCAGACCCTGCCCGGCAAAGTGGTGGTGAAGGGCGGAGCGGAGGGCTATCAGATGATCGGCGTGATGCCCGACGTGTTATATCCGGGGTCGAAAGGGATTGGCATTGCTTTCAAATTCTCAGATGGAGACCCTACACGCAGGGCTACCCATCGTCTGACGGTGGAACTGTTGACCGCGCTTGGGTTTGAGGAAGCAATGAGTTCAGAAATGTTTGCCGATTTCAATGTGCCGATTTTACGAAATTGGCGCGGGTTGGAAATCGGGGAAATTAAAGTTTGCGAACCCATCAAGGTTGACTTGTGATGGATGAACGTCAGGATCATCGGCAGCTCTTTGACAGCATAGGCAAGCGGCTGGCAGAAACGTTTGGCGTTCCAAACCTGGATAACCAGCGCAGCGCGGTGGATGAACTGGTATTGACCTATCTGTCTCAGAATACCAATGATGTCAACCGCGATAAGGCTTTTGTTGAATTAAAACGGCGATTTAAAGACTATGAGGCAGTGCGTGACGCGGATCCGCAGGAAGTTATCGACAGTGTTCGCGTCGCTGGACTGGCTAACCAAAAGGGCCCAAATATTCAGGCTGGGTTGAAGGCGATCAGCGATCATTGTGGTGAGATCAGCCTTGATTTCCTGAAAGAAATGGAAATGGAAGACGCCCGCGGCTGGTTGACCAGCCTGAGAGGGGTCGGACCGAAGACCGCGGCAATCGTATTGGTTTTTTCGCTGGGAATGCCAGCCTTTCCGGTAGACACGCATATTTACCGGGTCAGCGGGCGGATCGGTTTCAGACCTCTCAACTTGGATGTGGTAAGAACGCACACTTATCTTGAGTCAATTGGAGATCCCAGCCAGTTTGGCCCTCTGCATCTCAACTTGATCAGGTTGGGGCGTGAGATCTGCCAGGCGCGCAAACCTAAATGACCGATTTGTCCGGTGTTTGACTTGTGTCGTTTTCCGAACAAAACTGTTTAAAGATTAGTCGGCGAGTTCACCAATTAATGTCCAGGGTCCGGTCCAGGTGATTTTGACCGATCGTTCCTGCCCTCTTAGAGACAGATCGCTTTCGACATAAACCAGACGGTTGGTGGGCGTGCGTCCGCGCCAACGCTGTTTGGTTTTTGCTTCAAAGAGAACGGGCTGACAGGTGCTAATCAAATGAGCGTTAAGTTCGCCGACGACTTGTTCCTGAAGATCTTCAAGCGCTCGAAAACGGCGCATTTTTTCCGCAGCTGGCACGTCATCGGGCAGGAAGCGGGCTGAATAGGTGTTGGGGCGGGGAGAGTAACGAGCGAGGTGGGCTACATCCAGTTTGAGATCAGCGAGCAGGTCATAGGTGGCCTGAAATGCTGCTTCGGACTCACCGGGGAAGCCAACGATGATGTCCGTGCCGATAGAGACGCCGGGAATTCGTTCTCGAATGCGGGCGACGAGTTCGCGATATTGTGCGTTAGTGTGCCCTCGCCGCATGGCAGTAAGAATTTGATCATCGCCAGCCTGAACGGGGACTTCAATGTGAGGCATCACTTTGGGCAAATTCGCGACAGCATCGATCAGAGCGTCAGTCATCCAGTTTGGATGTGAGGTAAGAAAGCGGATGCGCAAAAGACCGGGAATCTCGTTGAGCATGCTCAGCAGCTCTGGCAGGCGGGGGCTGTCGGCCAGGTCGAGCCCGTAGCGGTCAATAATTTGACCCAACAAGACGACTTCTTTGACCCCTTCGCTGACCATCTGGCGAGCTTCGCGGAGGATCTTTTGGGCGTCGCGGCTGCGTTCCCTGCCGCGGCGGTGAGGGATAACACAATAAGCGCAGGCATGTGAGCAGCCCAGAACGATCGGAAGATTTTCTGAAACTTCGCGTTGACCAGTGGGAGAGCTGACGCCAAACTCGGCGTCTAAGACAGAGTCAACGCGCGATCGCCAGAGTTCGGCTTCTTCGAGTTCGAGCCTGGTTTGTAAGAAATTGAGCAAAGGCAAAGGGTCGGAGGGGGCGGCGAAAACATCTACCCAGGGGAAGCGCTTTTGAAAGGTCTGGTTGCCCTGCACCCCAACCAGGCAACCCATCAGGGCGATGGTCAGTTCGGGGTTGGCCTGTTTGAGGGGTTTGAGCGAGTTCAGGCGGCCCAAGGCTTTATCTTCGGCGCTCTGACGAACCACACAAGTATTAAGCAGAATGACATCCGCCAGATCTGCCTGGGCTGTTTTTTCCAGCCCAAGACTCTCGAGCGAACGCGAAATCCGCTCGGAATCAGCCACATTCATCTGACAGCCTTCAGTCCAGATATGGTATTTCATAGCGCGCCTATTATACCTGATTGAACCCCTGAGAGCCTTGGAAAAAGCGATGGTGTGTGTGAGGGTTGAATCGGGGAGATTGCATCTAAATGTGTCCTTTAGCAAAACAAGAGGTTAATTGGCATAAGACACAATGGGCGAGACTGAAGAGCGTGTTTTAAGGTATTTCGATCTGTTTACTAAAATCCGCATTAGCCCTGATCATCTTTAACACTATCCCAAAAAGGCTAAAACAGATCTCCCTCCGTTATGCGCCTCGGGGCTTCAAAGCTTTTCAGAGAGAGGGCTAATGACTTGTTTGACCAAAGAATAAGACGCAATTGCCCTGGATTTGTATGGGTTAAAACGAGATTGTTGATGAGAGTAATGTTATAATTCATAGCGTTGAGCAGCCTATTCTTTGAAATGAGGAAACAATGGAATTTAATACTACCGAATATAAACGTGGCAGTGTTGTTAAAGGCGTGGGAAGAATTGACAGCGCGACCGCTCCAGAATTAGAAAAAGTGATGACTGAACTTATCGGCAAAGGCAAGAACATCATCCTTGATCTTGAAGAAGTTGATTTTGTCTCCAGCGCGGGGTGGTGGTCTATTATCCGCGTGCAGAAAGAATTGAAAAAATCAAATCTCGACCTGATCCTGGTCAACCTTAATGAAAACGTACGGGATTCAATGGATCTGATAGGCATCCTGCCTTATTTCGCTATCTATGATAATTTAGTGGACGCGGTTGCCAGCTTGTAACGCCCCAAAAATCATCATTGATCATATAACTCAACCGCTGAAAAGTCGGCGTCAACCGGACGTCGGCTTTTTTGTCATTTCGTGCGCTGAGAGCCAAACTAAAAATCGGGGTCAGTTCATCTGCTAAAATACCAATGAGGGCATTTCCCCGCAGCTTGCTGCGAAACTGTCCTCAAAATATCCGTCCCGTAAGTTGAGAGCCCGTAATGCCTCGCAGCTTGCTGTGAGGATAGGGATCGAAAGGATTTTGATTTTACTTTTCTTGAAGGAGGACCGATGAAAAAAGTATGGCAGCTCTTGCTGAGAGTATTAATTCTTTATCTCGTTGTCGGGCTGGTTGCTGGCATCTCCTCTTACGTGCAATTGGAGCTGGACGGTAAAACGGCTGTTTTTAGCCCATGGATAGGCATCCCATTGAGTATTCTAGACTGGCCGGGGATTTTGAGGGCAGACCTTTTGAGAGGGCGATGGAATTTTCAAAGCATCGCGACTTTAATCACGTTGGCGGCAGGAATCTTGGGGCTATTCATCTGGCGACCCAAAAAGTAGTGGCAGATCATCAGCTGGTAATGAAAACGAAAATAGAGCCAACCTGAATCAGGTTGGCTCTATAAATCTTGTCGAATTTCAATCGATCTGCAGCTGATAGGCAGCTGTTTCCCGGGTGATCGGGGTCGTGCCTGAGATGACGACAATAATTTTGCGCGTCTCTGAACCAATTTTAAAATCAAGCCTGCCTTCGTTGAATTCATCCAGAGTCAGGCGCTCAACAGAGGTGTTTCTTCCCTGGCGAATGATGGTTACGGCGTAGGACTGTGGCAAGGTGTTTTGAACCCTGACGAAACCTTCGGGGCGCCAACCACCTTCATCGCTTTCAAGATCGCTATGGTAACCGATGGCGTCAATTTTGAAATCATCAAGCGTGAAGCCTTTGCCGTTAACCGCGGCGTCGGTGACATAGTCGAATTGGATGGTCACCTTCTTACCAGCATAGGGACTGAGATCAACTGATTCATCAATCCAACCATACGATTCCCCGTTCCAGCCGCAGCCGTAGCTGTTGCCGCTGGGGTTTTCGGAGGTGCAGGTTTGGCTTTTCAGGATGTCCCACCGCTGACCATCGACACTGGCTGAGATGAAGACGTAATCATAATCAACCTCAAGATCGTACCAGGTCTCGAACTCGAGCGATACCGGCCCGCTAACCTTGGTCAAATCGAAGGTCTGTGAGAGGCGTGGGTTTGATTCGTCCCCCGCGTTAGACCAGAAGAAGTAGTCACCCGAAGTTGGCGACCCAAAAGGCAATAAACCGACCTCGGTTTTGCCCTGAAAATGCAGGGAGTGTTGACCAAAACAACTGATCTCAATATAGTCTGTGCCAAACTGCGATACGTCCGCTGTCACGGTTGATGGGCAATCGTCGACGTAAGTCTCCGGTGAGATCGAATAGGGAGTATAAGACTGGTAAGCGTAGCGGCCATCCTCGACGGCAGGATCGTTGAGAAATGTGGCGACCGTCCAGTCGACAAATTGATCCACTCCTGTGTAGGGCTTTCCGGTCGTTGGGTTAATTAATTGCAGCTCCTGCGACACAAGATCAATGCTGGCGAATCCGTTTTCGTCGTGACTAATCAGAGCTTTGGTGGATTCTTCGCCAAATCGATCAAGGAAGTAAGAGAAGAAAAGGTATGAAGCGCCGTAGTGAGGGCCATTTTCACCAATTTCTCCACCCCAATCCGTCAGCTGCATATCAGGATTGCGGGCAAATTCCCAGTCGAAACCGCCGGTATCGTAGCCATTGATCTGCTCAGCCAGCATCGAAGCGCCTTCATTCATCCATGTTTCTTCATTTTTGTCCTGATACCAGTGGATCATGTGTTGGAATTCATGCGCCATGGTGCCGTAGATATAGTCTTCACCAAGGCCGACATTATCGGCGCTAATCAGGAACATTTCATGGGCGTTCGAATATTGGTGTGCGTCTGGATGAAGCTCATCGGCGGAAGAAAAATAGCCGGCAATGTCGCGCCCCAGTCCTTTGGCGTAGAGCACGTAAATGCGGGGGTCATTATCAACACCCGGATTCCATTCGCTACCGAAAAACTCGCGGTTTTTGGGGATGATCTCCTGGTCAAAAGTAGCCGCAAGGCGTTTAAGTTCAGATTCACTGTAGCGCACGTCATCTTGAATCCAAAAGTAGATGTTATCTCCGCGATAGCGCAAGGTGGCACTGATCTGGAAATTATCATTGTTATCGGTGTTTGAGACCCAGAATTTTTTGCTTTGACCGACCTCATAAGGTGCGTTGAGGTCGGGGTAAGTTGAAGGAACGTTCAACTTACCGCCAAGTCGGTCTGCCAGATCGATCGGGTCATTGACTGGGACGAGCATTTGGTTAATGGTCTGAAGCGATTGCTCAGCGGCCAAACTAACCGGCGTTCGGTCAGGCCCAGATTGGGACGATGGAGATTGGGTTGGCCAGGGCGTGGCGGTTGGGCCAAGATAATTATCAAACACTTCAGGCATGTTCGTCCGTGTGTATTTTGTCAATCGCAGCCCTCCGTAGACCGTGCCGGCAACCACACAAATGGTGATAACGCAGCAAACCATCAGCAAAACGCCGATGACAACCAATATGGCAGGGACAACGCCTGAATTTTTTGTTGATCTTTGCATTCAATACCTCTTCTCAGCCGCAACACGGCTGTTTGACAATGAACAAATTATAACTGCAACCAAAATAGAGATCACTTGCTTGCATCTGGTTTTGGTTTGATTTTCAGCGACGTGCTGCAGAACCATGCACTGGATGAGATCAAGGGGCAGCTTATTATCAAATAGGAATGACGGTAACAAAAACGTTGCCGCAGGAAAGTGCTGGTATTAGAGCATTTCAAGACTTTCGAGGAATATTCTTCTGGCAATAATGCAGTTTTGATACTAAAAGCTAAAAAAGTAATCCCGAAAGGGAATGATTAAATTGAAGTGACTTACTACCCTACAAATTATTGACACTGTAAAATTGCGCGGTATACTTCTTGCAACGATTATGGTTGCATAAAACATACCCGTCTGAAACGAGGAGGGGCACATGCTCCAGGGCCATTTTCAACAAACGACTACGACAACTTCGGCGCATCTCGCTCAAACAATGACGCTGCTCAGCCAAACAGCCAGCGAATTACAGCAGACTATCGAAAACGAACTCAGCAACAACCCGGCTCTTGAACTTGTCGAAGACCGCCTGTGTCCAATGTGCCGTCGACCATTGCCCCCGCAAGGCCCCTGCCCTATCTGCAGCCAGCCCAAAGATTATGCCTCACAGGACCCGATCGTATTCATCTCTCCCCGCGAAGATTTTTACACCGGGTCAACCGCCCTTGCCGATGAAACACCTGATGAGCCGTTTGCCTCCGAATCGATTGACCTGCCTACTTATGTCCTCCGACAAATTGCCGGAGACCTTACCGTTGAAGATCGTATAGTAGCTGTTTACATTCTAAATCACCTGGATGACGACGGCTTCCTCACCACCACTGCCTTTGAGGTGGCTCGCTATTTTCATCGTTCACCCAGCGATATCGAAGCCCTCATCGACCGCCTCAAACACTGCGACCCGGTGGGGGTTTGTGCCAAAGACCCCAAAGATGCCATGCTCACCCAGCTGGATGCCCTGGCTGAAACCACAAGCGTCCCAGAATTTGCACGCGAGGTGATCCTTTCGTTCCTGCCCAAGCTCAGTCAACATCACTATTCCGAAATAGCCCGGGAGCTGGGAGCGACCGTCGCTCAAATCCAGCAGGTCAATGCTTTTATTGGTGAGAATCTCAATCCCTTCCCTGCCCGCGCACATTGGGGAGACGTGCGCAATCCCAACAGTGATGATTCTCAGGTCTTCCACCAACCCGACATTCTGATCTACCATCTCAATGACAATCCCCGCAACCCTCTGGTCGTTGAAATTGTCTTGCCCATTCGCGGCACGTTGCGCGTCAACCCAATGTTTAAGGCAACAATTAAACAACTCGATGACGAAAAAGCAGAAGAATGGAAAAGCGATATCGAAAAAGCAACGCTGCTGATCAAATGCATCCAACAACGTTCCAACGCGCTCAAAATGCTGCTTGAGAAACTGGTCATCTACCAGAAAGGGTTCATTCTCGGAGGTGAAAAAGAGATGCAGCCTCTTACCCGGGCTGAACTCGCCAAGCAATTGAAAGTGCATGAGTCCACCATCTCGCGCGCGGTGTCGGGCAAGACGATCCAGCTGCCTAATAAGCGCATCATCCCCCTGTCTGTCTTCTTCGATCGCTCGCTCTCCCATCGCACCTTGATCAAAGAGATGATCGAAAACGAGGTTAAGCCGCTCAGCGATTCCGAAATTCAGCTGAAGCTCAAAGATATGGGCATCGAAATCGCCCGACGTACCGTAGCCAAGTATCGCTCTGTTGAAGGCATTCTGCCTGCCCACCTGCGTCAAAACCGCAACAGGTAGTTGCTGAACGGTAAGTTCCATGCTTCCAGAAGACCCGATCACTTCAATTCAGAATGATTTACAGGTGCTGGATCATTCCATGCTGCTGGAGATCTACCCTTACCCTGCCTTTATCTATAACCGCACCTTTGATCAGATACCTCGTGTCAACCAGAAGTTTCTTGAATTAACCCGCTACGCCGAAAGTCAGGTGCCAGAGCTGACCTTGAGCACGCTGATTTCGTCTCAGCTTGATACCAATCCGACAGGTGATACCACCCGACCGATCAAGCTTAAAATCGCCTCCGGCGATCTGATCCACCAGAACCTGCGCATTCTTCCGCTCAGTTTGACCAACCAGGTCGTGTTGCTGAGTTTCTCACCCCCTGGTGAAGAAGCCTATCTCCGCAAAGACCTGCTCGAACAGGAAATCATCTATGATAATTTCTCGCTGCTCACGCAGGTGGCCGGTCAAACCAGCTTAAAAGGTGTTTATGAAATGACAGCCTGGGTTGTCGATCGGCTGGTCAACCCCAAGACAATTGCGGCATATTTCAGCTCAAAAGATACTCTGACCCTTCACCGACTCGCCTTGCCAGCCCATTATGAGTCAAACCAGTTCTCAGAAGAACTCAAAAGCGAAGAACTTTTGAATCTGCCCGTCCTGCATTTATGGAAGTCGAATAAAAAACCAGTTTCACCCCTGCATGATTATGCGCTGATAAAGGGCTATCAATATCTGCTGACCATTCCATTAGTTTTTAAGGGCAAGATGCAGGGTATGCTTATCGCGGCCGGTACAGGAATCGGGCCAAATGACGAGGTTTTGCGCTACATCAGCTTGCTCAGTTCGATCACTTCGTCAACACTTCACCACCTGAGCGGTCTTGAAAGCGCCCAGAGGACTCTCCAGCGCATGCGGCAGGTGGTGCAGATCGAACACGCGATTACTGATAATCTCGAAGAGGGTGTGATCGTGCTCACCCCAGACTTACAGATTGCCGAAATGAGCCCATCCGCTGAGATCATGCTCGGCTACGCCTCAAAAGAAGTTTTTCTTCAACGCGTAGAAATGGTTCTGATCGGCAATGAGACGCTTTCTTCTATGTACAAATCTGCTCAACGCGGCATCAGCACGCTGGTTGGCAATAACCTCAGCCTCAACACCCGCAACGGCAAAACTTTCCTCGCTCAAGTTCTCTGCATCCCGGTGATGACAGATGAGGAACTAACCAGCGTGGTATTGATCCTGCGTGATTTAAGTCAGACAGAACAGATCCAAGCGCGTACGCAAACGCTGGAACAACGCGCTTTTCTGGGCGAAATCTCAGCCATTTTCGCCCATGAGGTTAAGAATCCAATTAACAGCCTTCAAACCGGCTTACAGTACATTGGCATGACAATGCAGCCCGAAGACCCTCACTTTGACCTGGTGAATCGCCTTCAAAATGATTGTCAGCGCCTGACCCACCTCATGGATTCAACGCTGACTTTCTCGAAACCGATCGAATACCACTTTAATCCACTTGACCTCGGCGCGCTGATCCCCTCCATCCTCGACCGCTGGGCGCCTCGCATGACGCGCCTCGGCATCAATCACAACTTTTTGACCAACCCGGAACACCCGATGGTGATGGCCGACAGCCGCGCGCTCGAACAGGTATTTGTAAATCTGATTAGCAATGCCATACAAGCCATGGATAACAACGGAGGCACGCTGACAATTAAGATCAACCCTTACAGCGATGGTTCAAACCCTCCCCAATACGAGGTAATCGTAGCGGATTCTGGCCCAGGCATTTCTGACGAACTCAAACAGCATATTTTTGAACCTTTTATCACCACCAACGCGAGCGGAACTGGTTTGGGTCTGGCGATCACCAAGCGCATTGTCACCGCGCATAAAGGCAACATTTTCCTGGAGAGTTACCCGGGTGGTACAATGTTCCACATTCACTTGCCTCGTGCGCAATAAGGAGTTTGATGTCTGCTACTGTTTTAGTCGTTGACGATGAAGAAACCGCCCGCATGGTCGTTTCAGATTTTCTGCGCGGTAAGGGTTATGAAGTGCAGAGCGCCGGCACTCTGGCAGACGCGCGCGCACAAATTAACCTGGGCACGCCTGATATCATCATCCTCGATGTTCGGCTTCCAGATGGTCACGGACCAAACCTGCTCGTTGAAACACAGCGGCTCACCATTCGCCCTCAGGTGATCATCATCACTGCCCACGGTGATATCAGCATGGCAGTTGACGCCATGCGCGCTGGAGCGCACGACTTTATCGAAAAACCGCTTGACCTCCTGCACCTTGAAGAATCAGTCAGGCGAGCTGCCGAAGTCGTAGCCATGCGTCGTGAACTTAATCATTTGCGAAGTACTCAATCCGGCAGCGGTGAATTTATCATCGGTAATACCAAAGCGATGCGTGACGTGGTTAACCTGGCTGAGCGAGCGGCTTCGCTTTCTGTATCTGTGCTGATCACCGGTCCCACCGGGACGGGTAAAGAGGTGCTGGCTAATTTCATTCACCGTTCCGGCCCCAGGGCGTCAAAACCATTTATCGACATTAACTGTCCTGCCATCCAATCCACTATGTTTGAATCAGAACTGTTTGGTCACGAGGCTGGCGCCTTTACCGGCGCGGTCAAACGGCATAACGGACTGATGGAAATAGCCGATGGCGGTATTCTCTTTTTAGATGAGATTTCCTCCATGCCGATGGACATGCAGGCTAAATTTTTACGAGCGATTGAAGAACGTTCCTTCCGCAGGGTCGGAGGTTCCGCGCTGATCAAAGTTGACGTCCAGATCATTGCCGCCTCAAACCGCAACCTCAAAGAGATGATCGCCGCGGGCCAGTTCAGGGAAGACCTTTATTATCGTTTGAAGGTGGTTGATCTCAGCCTGCCTTCTCTCGCTGAACGCGCTGAAGACATCCCCGACTTAGTTGGCTATCTCGTCCGCAAGTTCAACCGCAGCATGGGTTTGAATATTACAGATGTGTCTCCAGCCGCGTTGGAAGTGCTTAAAAAATATTCTTGGCCGGGCAATATCCGCGAACTGAGCAACACGATCGAACGCGCGATTATGTTCTGTGATGACCCCATGATTGATGTGATGCACCTGCCCAGCGATATCATCAGCCAGGCCGAAACGAACGCGTAGATCCCCTTCTTTGGCATATTAATTGCAACATTGCCTTTGATAAGTTTTTATTGGCTTTAAGGAGGCTTTAATGGTTTCAGACGCGAATCAGATAGTCATGATTGTGGCGATTGCCATGTTCTCATTGGGAATTCTCTGTTTAATCCTCAGCATCATAATTCTCGCGAAGCAGACGATAGGCCGTAACATCCAGACCATTGCTGACCAGACAACCAAACTGGCCGAAAAAGGCATCACCGACGGTGTCTCAGGTCTGGTAGGCAATGCTTCTTTGTTGATTAGCTCATTAAACGACCTGGCGCGATCCAACACAGGCATCGGCATTTTCTTTGTCTTCTTAAGCCTGGTGTTGCTGGCTGGGGCTTACTACTTGGTCAGGCCTCTTGCCATCGCCATCCCAGCCCTGCCCTAATCTAATCCCGAAGGACAAATATGAGCAGTGACCTCTTCCTGGAACAAGTCAGAGTACGTTTCGATGCCTCCGTTGCCAAATCGATCGTCAGCTCTTTTCGCCAGGAGCCCCTGCTCTGGAAAGCTTTATCCGATTCATCTCTGGTCGAGCAATGGCTAAATTACGCCGGCCAATCCGCCCGCCTGTGGACGCCAGGTCAGTACGCGCTCTTTGCCACCAGTCAGGATCTGGTAACAGGCGAAGCCGGCTCGCGTATCGAAAGCATATTAAGCAAAGCTCAATCCGTGTTGGCCTCCATCCGCATGACTGGCCTGCCACCGGGAAATTTGCCCGACGCGACTGGCCTGGCAATCATCATTCAGGAATATGGTTTAAACCACCCGGGTTGGCAGGGAATTCACGCTTATCTTCAAGACAGGCGCAATCAACTCAATATCTGGAAGCCTTCTTTCGCCATTCTGCCTGCTCTGGTGGCGGATCTCGAAAATTTCATAAAAATCCTGACCAATGGGGCCGCGCCTCAGTTTGTTGACGGTTATACCGATCTTGTTCTCCACGCCTTATTCTCCATCCCAATGGACGAGACCGCGCGTCTTTCACAACTGACTGAAATCTTCAAAGATACCAAACGTGATGTCCAACTGAGCATGCTGGAAGAGGTTAGCGCCAAAGGTGAAGGTGAACTCGCCAAACTTCTCGCGGCGCGTTTCGTCACGGCAGACCCAGGCAATGGCTCGGATGCACAGGGGGATGAGGACTCTGTCAAGAGTTATCAGCAATTGGCCAAGCTGCATCGCCTGGCCGGCCAATCGAACCAATCTACCCAGGCCATTCAGTTAGCCTATGACGCTTTGAACGAAAACCATGCCGCCTCTTTAAGAGAGTTGGCCCTCGAGCTTGAACATAACCAACCCGAAGAAGCCCGCCGTACCTGGGAAGAAATCCTCCGCTTAGTCCCTGAAAATCTCAATTATCGCAGCGAATACGCTGAGTTCCTGATTAAATTAGGAGAAACAGACTATGGTCTCGAGCTGATCCAAAGCGATCAGCCCGCCGAAGAAACCGCCCTGCTTTCCCTGCGTTACCCCAAGCTGCGTGAAAAGGTAACCTTCGACCAGAACAGCCTTAAAACCTTGCTCAAGACTCCTCATTCAGACGACTCACGCTTTACAGCGCAAAGCGACTGTTTTATTGCTGCGCAGGAAGCCTATAACCAAAAAGATTTCCACCTGGCCGATGACTTTATTCAAAAGGCGCTCATTGAAGATCCCAACAATCTGCAAGTAATCCGCCTCAACACCGAGATCCAACAGCGGCTGGCGGATGTGAATCAAGCCATCGAGTCGTCAGCCTTGCTATCGTTATTCGAGCCAACAAACATTGATAACAAAAAAGATCTGGCCAATCTCTACCTGCAGGCTCAGCAGCCTGAAAAGGCGTTGGGCATTTATCGCGAAATCGTTACTCAAACTGAGGAACCTAAAAGACAGGACTTGCTCACATATGCCGACCTGGCCATCAAGTCGGGCAATCCTGAGATGGCAATCCCAGTGGCTGAGGGCTTTCTGGCTCAGGACAATTTGGATGGCGAAGCGCTGGTAACGCTGGTGAACGCGTGGCTGGCTGGTGGCGAACGTGAAAAAGCAGTCAATTTGCTCAATCAAACTTCTACCATTGCCCCCGAACGCCCCAAAAGCTGGCTCTCGCTCGCGCAACTGTGGACAAGTATGGGCAATACCAACCAAGCCATCGAATCTCTGCGCAAAGCCAAAGCCGCCCTGCCAGATAATCCCGAGATCCTGCTGGCTTTGGGCAAGCTCTATTTCGAAAATCAGAAGACTACCGAGGCGATTGCCGCGCTTAAGCAGGCATATCAGGCCGAACCAGACAATCGTGAAATATCGATTGCCCTGGCGCGCGCCTTTCTCGCGCACGGCTACGTGAACGAAGCCTGGACGGTGATCAGATCGTTCGAGAATGATTACACTGCCGACCCAGAACTGGCGATGGTACTTGGGCAAACCATGGTAGCCCTGGGAGACAGCGAAAGCGCCCGCAAGATGCTCAAATTTGCCTGGCAATCCAGCCCGTCCACTCTGGCGCTCGAGTCATTCACTGGATTTCTGCTTGGTCAGCAAAAATTAAAAGGCTCACTGAACGCGCAGGAAACGCGCGAGCTCAGCCAGCTGGCGGCAGCCATCAAACAGAAATTAGCCTCCAGCTATAGTTTCGACCTCACGCTGTTGCTCGCGGATGCCCAGGCAGCCTTAGGAGACGCGCAATCCGCGTATCAGAACTACCTCACGCTGCTTGATCAATCCGAAGCGCAAGCGCCTCAAACCTATCAGCATCTCCAGCTCGAGCTCGGGCGTACAGCGCTTAAACTGGGCATGCATGATGTCAGTATCGCCTCCCTCCAGGAAGCCCTGTTGACCAACCCGGATGACCTCGCCATCCAACATGTGTTGGCTGACGCTTACCTTGCCGCGGGAATGAACGCGGAAGCCTTTAATGTTGCCCGATCGGTCTTTCAGTTGGAGTCCAATAACCTGGCGAATCTGTTCTGGTATAGCGACTTCATGGTTCGCAATGACAACGAACGTGAAGCGCTCGAAGTGCTGAAAGATGCGCTCAGACTGCGGCCGGAGGAAAAGTCAATTTACCTTGCCTTGGCGAAAATCTATTCAGCCAGCGGACAAAAGTCTGAGACCAAAGAGACACTTTCGAAACTGTTGGCTCTTGAAAACATCAGCACCGAAGAATACATCAACGTCGCCAATCTCTACCTGCATCTAAACGAACCCCAGGAAGCCCAACACATTATCAGCATGGCCATCGCCGATAACCCCAAACCTGACTTCGGCGAAACCCGTGATCTGGCTTATTCTGTGATTAGTTTTGGTGACCCGGCGGCTGCGGCAACTTTATTAGACCAGGTTGACGCCAAGCCGGAAGAGCCTGACCGCATGATTCTCAGGGCAGATGTTCTGACAGCCAATAAACAGTTCCTCCCAGCCCTCGAACTGCTCGAGCCAATTGTCAAAGAAGCCGAATTCAGTTCTGATCTCCAAAAGTCAGATCTTTTCGGCAACTCCACCACCGTCCCAGGTTTCTTCCCATTTACCAGGGATGGAGTCTTACAACGAGCAGCCTTGCTCAGTCAATTGACGGGTGATTTGCAGGCGGCTAAAAGATATGCCGATTCTATTTCAAATCAAATGTTAGCATCCGTCAGCGACCTGCAGGCGGAGATTGCCTTCTCAACAGGCAATTTGACAAAATTTGAATCTGAAATCCTCGACGGCCAAAACTCCGAAACATTCACCAATCTCAGCCCCATTCAGAAAAAATTAGTCACGATCAACGCCATGATCCAAGGCGATGAAACCAAGGTGATGATTTTCAACGAGCATCTGCTCGAAAAAGATACCAATAATCTGTTCGAAAACGCGGTTGAAGCGTGGCTCAACGCGCACAATTCCGATACATCCGAAAAAGGCCTCGATTGGCTTGATAAATTGCTTAATGAAAAGTTCAGCCTGCTGAGCAAGGGAGCTTTTAAACCTCGCGAGTACTTCAACCTCATATGGGATGTGACAGCCGCCGCGCTGGCCGCCTGGGAGGCAGGCGTCTGGGGTTTCGTTGACAAAGCGCTTCAATTTGCCTTATCGGAAGCGCCGATTTTGCCTGCGCTCAATAAGATTTACGCGGACTTTCTGGTCGACAAAGCCAGAGCCAACGCTCAAGCCCAGATGCTCAGCATCAAGGCTCACGCCCCTAAACCGACCGACCCAGAATTGACTGATCAGGAAATACACGAAAAACAAGTCTCACTGGCCGGCCGTTTTATTCCAGCGGCTGAAATGCTTGAGACGTTGAAGCTTGGCAGAGCTGTCTTCAGCGGCCGATGGAATCCGGTTGATGACCTCAACCAGATTGTCAAGACTGGCCGTCAGGCTGCCCAGGCTCTTTTGGTAATCTCTGATCCGGAACAGACTCGCCAAATCATTACCGCCTTTCCCGAAGACCACCAGGTTATCTTCCAGGCGGGTTTGAATCATTTACAAGATCAACCAGCCACTTCGCTTGAGCTGGCTAAACAGCTCCTTGAACGCCAACCAGAAAACCCGCGATATAACGCCCTCGCCGCATTCTCACAGCAGGACTCCCATCCTGACGTGGCCATAAAATGTTTAGAAAAAGCCTTAAAAATATGGCCGAATGAGAGTGAATGGCATGTGATTACCGCTGCCTGGCTCGAAAAAACCGGCAGTTATGCGAATGCCGCCAAGCATCTCGAAGCCGCACTGCACCTCAGCCCTAAAAACGCGACTTATTGGCAAATGCTGGGTGATGTAAAGGTCAAAGAAAAAGATTACCACGCAGCCAAGGATTACTTTGGCAAAGCAACAGAGCTCTTTCCAACCAATCCCGAGGCTCTGGAATCCCTGGCCACAATTAATCAACGCCTGGGAGAATATCAGATTGCCCTGGACACTCTTGAAAAAGCAGCCGAGATCGACCCCTCTAACCCGGGTTATCGAGAATCCATTGCCGAAATCTATTTAAGCCGCGAAGAAAACCTCGCCGCGATTGAGGCGGCTGATCAGGTTTTGCGTCAATTCCCCAAACGAGAACGCGCGCTGATTGTCAAAATTAAGGCCCTTCAGGGGCTGAAGCGAAACAGCGAAGCCCAACAGGTAAATAACGCGGCAATATCTCTTGTCTCAGATCCCGTCCCATTTGAGTTGATTGCGCTTGACCTGGATTCGAGCCTTCATGAACTTGGCAAACTCTCTGCTTCCGCAAAACTCGCCGAAAAATATCCTGATAACCAATCCGTGCTCAACAACCTGGCTGTCAGGCAACTTTCCGCAGGATTAGTGCAGGAGGCGGATGAAACATTACAGAAAAGTTTACAGCTCGACCCTGCTTCTTCCGAAACCTTATTGCTGTTGGGTCAGGTCAACCGCAGACAGGGCAACCTTGATCAGGCAATCGCCCGATTGAGCCAGGCAATTAAATATGAGCCCAGTTTGATTAATGCATATCTCGAAATGGGCCAGACTTATCAGGAAAGACGAGAGGTCGATAAAGCCATCGATATCTACGAGCGCGCCATCAAAATGGTAGGTTCAGATCCAAGGCCTTATGTGCTGCTTGCCACGGCTTATAAAGATAGCCGCGATTATAAAAACGCTGAAGCCATGTTTCGTCAAGCTGCCCAGATCTCACCCAATGACCCAAGCATCCGACGCCAGCTATCCGCGATTGTCGCGCTCAATCTTGTTACCAACCTTCAGGAGGCATCGAAACGCCGATGAAACCATATCAAGCTCAAAAAGCTTCCGAAATCATCATGGTCAAAAGGGGAAAATTCCTAACGCTCATTCAGACCGCCTTAGGTCAGCATGAATATCAATTCGTGCGTCAGGCATGCCTGATCTGGTTAGCCAACTATCCAGGAGATTTGCTAGTCTCTTTTGTCTACGCCTCCGTACTCGCTGAATTAGGCGATATTCCGATGGCATTGAACAATCTCAATAAAATCACACGCACAGATCCGGAGTTTACCGAAGCCATCAGTCTGCTCGTCCAGCTGGAGGGAGAAAGCGCCAGCAAGGAAGAGTATAAGGCTAACTTGTCGTACCTGCAACGCGAAAAACCAACTGACACGGCTGTCAGTTGGTTAGCGCCGCTCACCACCGCGCGCATCGCTTTTGAAAGCGGCGACCTGCAAAATGCAGAAAAAAACGTTTTGCTCGCCCTCGCCCACAACCCAAGCCTCGCCCTGCCCGCGTTATTTCACATGCAGATCGTCCACCAGATGGGCAACATGACCCTGTTAGACACACTGGCAGGCATTTATCTCAATCGTTGGCCTGACTGCGTCCAGATCAAGATTTTTTCGGCCATCGCCAACCTGCAGCTCGCTGATGACTCCGCGGGTGTTGAGAAACTGCATTGGGTAGCTTCGCATGATGTCAGCGGTCAGGTCATCAATCGCATTCTCGGACCCAACCATGCCTATAAACCTTTATGGCCTGAAGAATTAAAAGTGTACCTGGACCTGCCCGTACCTGCTTCTGTCGCTGCGGAGTTGGGTTGGAACGTGCTCTCAATGTCAGATAAAAGCGCTGGCCCGGCTTACCCCGCTGGGTTGGAGCAACAGCAAACCCAGGCTGTCAGAACGGCGTCACAGCTTACTCCGGAAGATTTAGTGGGCAATGGCTCACTTAGAAGCGCGCTGCCCGAATACCTTGCCGAAGACACAGGCTCATTTGCTCAACCCGTCACTGATGTCGACTATTCTGAGATCCCCACAGCCTCCTTCTTTTTGAAAGACATCGCCACACCCGTACCCGACAGCAATATCCCAGCGGATAAACTGCTTTCACACGATGAAGACAAGTTAGCTGTTACCGCTTTGATTGAGATTCAATCCGAGTTCGACAAGGTCGCGAAATCGCTCAGAAAAGCCGAGCTCGTGACCGCTGATGGCCGCTTTCCCCGTTATATTCTGATGACCTCCCGAATCAATCTGGAGGCTAAATACGGTACGAATACAGCCTCGGTGATCATTGACGCAATGGGTGAATTAGCTGTCAAAATCAACGCCCTTCCCGGGTGGAACAGCGCGGTCTTCGTGCCGGATGACCCAAAGAACGTCGCCGAATACAACCTGAACGCCATCGCCAGCCCAGATGCCTGGCAGCTCAAACTCGCTCTTTCTGACCTTGACAAACAGCTGGCGGCCAAAGGTGAGATGATCGGAGCACTGTTAATTGTCGGCGGACATGACATTGTGCCATTCCACATGCTGCCGAACCCCACCGATGACTCGGATATGAACGTACCGTCGGACAATCCATACGCGACCACCGATGAGAACTACTTTATCGCGCAATGGCCAGTCGGTCGCATTCCTGATGAGAAAGGCTCCGATGCAGTCTTCCTGATCGAGCAGCTGCGCTTCCTCAACAACGAATATGAATTGAAGGTGAACGCCAAAACCCTGATTTCGGGGTCGATCTTTGAGAACTGGATTTTTACCCTGATGGACCGGGTTTCGCAATCGTTCAGTACTTTTCAACGCGCAGATAACATGGGTTACTGCGCGGAAGTATGGAAAATTCCTTCTCAGGAAGTGTTCAGTCTGATTGATCGTGCGGATAAAATCAAATCGTCGCCACCAACAGATGTCAACACGCTATTGCAAAAACAACGACCTGACCCCAAATTCGCTTATTTTAACTTACACGGCTTGAGTGACTCACCCGAGTGGTATGGCCAGCGTGACTTCAAGACACAATCGCGCGACCCTGAATATCCAATTGCGCTTGTCCCAACCCTCTTTACCGACGAGACCGGTGCGCCTGATATCATCTTCAGCGAAGCCTGTTATGGAGCCTATATCTTCCGAAAACACGCCTCAGAAGCTATGTCGCTTAATTTTCTTGCCAAGGGCACGCGAGCTTTCGTTGGCTCAACTTGTATCGCATATGGTTCTGTTAACAAACCACTGATTGCGGCTGACATGCTGGCTTATAACTTCTGGAAGCACATCCAACAGGGTGTCTCAGTCGGATACGCATTGATGCGTTCCAAGATGGCCATTGCCCAAAACATGACAGAGTCCCAGGGCTACCTTGACGGTGAAGATCAAAAAACGATTCTTTCCTTCGTGCTCTACGGTGATCCATTGACCAGCAAAGACGCGCTCAAACGTTATACCAAGCCAATGATCCGTCCGGGTAAGAATCCATCGATGAAAACAATCAGCGATTCACGTGAGGAACTGGTAATTTCTTCTGATCAGATGCCTGAAGAGATTATCGATAAAGTGCGCAAAGTGATCAGCGATTACCTGCCCGGATTGGATGACGCGACCGTTACACTCAACCCACAGTTAACTAATTTCAATCTTGATTCAGCCCGCATGCGCACACGGAAGACGACGAAAAATGGTGTGCCCGAAAGCCAGCGGTACGTGGTGACACTCAAAAAGTCCTATATGCTCGACAGCGTCAATCATGACTCGTTTGCGAGGATAACCTTTGATCAAAAAGGTGAAATGATCAAACTCAGCGCTTCTCGCTGAACCGGTTCACAAAACGAATCTGATCATCAGCTCCGGAAGAACAATCATTTTCCGGAGCGTTTAATTAATTGTTAATTTTTCTAATTTATTGTCATAAAAGTGGTCATTAATACCCGTTTGGCGTTATAATGTAACCAGTAATGAGAATTTATCCGTTCGTACGGTAAATCATATATTGATTTATATCAATACAGTTGCCGATTGTAAGGTATCGACTCTGAGCGACAAAGAAATAAAAGGAGAATTCATGTACGGTTACAGTGGAAAAATCCTTCATATCGACCTGAAAACCAAGAAAAATTGGGTCGAAACAAAACCCGAAGAATGGTACAAAGTTTATATCGGCGGTGTTTCGATGGCCTCACGCCTTTTGTGGGAGAACATCATCCCTGGCTGTGACCCGCTCGATGATGGCAATCCGATATGTTTCGCCAACGGCATCTTCACCGGCACTCCGGTGCCCGTCGGCGGTAAATTCGGGTTGGCGTCCAAATCTCCGTTGACTGGCTTCATCGGAGACAGCCTTTCTGGCAGTTGGTTCTCAGTCGCGCTGAAACGCGCCGGCTGGGACGGCATGGTTTTGCACAACAGCTGCGACAGCTGGACACACCTATTCGTCGATGATGAGCGCATCCAATTTTTCGATGCCGCCTACTTGCTCGGTAAGGGCACTTTCGAGACAGAAGAGGCCATTCGCCTGAAGCTCGGAGATGATCAAATCCGTTCCTGCACCATTGGCCCCTGCGGAGAGAATCTGGTTCGCTACGCCAACGTTACCAACGACGGCCGCCAGGCCGGCCGCACCGGTCACGGCATGGTTTGGGGACAGAAAAAGCTTAAAGCCGTCTCTGTAAGAGGCACTCATGGCGTGAAAGTTTTCGATCCTAAAACACTCAACCAACTCGCCTATGATATTTCCAAGAGCGCACAGGGTAAAGATACCGAAAAATATCGGATTTATGGCACTTCTACCGGATTGCTCAACACCAATAAGCTCGGCGTTTTGCCGACCCGCAATTTCCAGGAAGGCGTCTTTGAAGATGCTGAGCTGGTCAGCGGCGAATATCTCGATAAACATCACAAGGTCAAGGTAATCGCCTGTGCGCAATGCCCCATCGGCTGTGAGCAGATGTCCCTGGTAAAAACCGGCCCGTTCGCCGGCGCGATGACCGGAATCGAATATGAAAGCCTTTTTGCCAATAGTTCCAATCTCGGGATCTCAGATATTCGAGCGGCCATCATGCTGATTACCATCTCAGACCACGGCGGCATGGACAGCATCACTATGGGTGTCACCATCAGTTGGGCAATGGAATGTTTTGAGAAAGGCGTGCTGAAAAAGGAAGACTTCGCCTCTGAGGCTCACCCCGAAGGTCTTGAGCTGTGTTTCGGCAATGGCGAAGCCGCTGTTGCCGTAGCAGAGATGATCCGCGATCAGGTAGGCATCGGCAAACTTCTCGCCCAGGGCACTCGCATCGCCAGCCAAACCATCGACAAAGAACGCGGGACGGAGAGCTACAAATGGGCAATTCACACCAAAGGGCTCGAATCAGCAGGTTACGATGCCCGTTCACTCAAAACCTTCGCGCTCGGCCTCGCTACCGGCACCCGCGGTGGCTGTCACAACCGCTCTGCCGCCTATGATCCGGACATGAAAGGTGAAACCAATCGTCTGACCGTCGATGAAACCCGTGGCCGTGTTGCCTCGGAATCAGAAGAATACGCTGCCGTTTACGACAGCCTGCCCCTTTGCAAGTTTATCCGCCGCTGTTTCACCGGCAAGGCGGATCGCGCTGGTGCGTGGCCTGCCATTGCCAAACTGATAAATGCCACCACTGGCTGGAATTACGGCTATGACGAAGTGGATTTGATCGGCACGCACGCCTGCACGATCAAAAAAGCCTTCAACATTCGAGAAGGCTGGACAGAAAAAGACGATGACCTGCCCTGGCGCTGGAAGCATGATCCCTTCACCAAGGGACCCGGCGCCGGCACTGTTGTGACCGATGAAGAGCTTGCATACATGAAAAAGCTTTATTATCAGGCTAAAGGCTGGACTGAAGAAGGCATGATCCCCAAAGAGTTGTTAATCAAACTCGACATGCCCGACGTGGCTGAAGAAATCGGAGTTTAACGAGGAGCTTATGGCAACAAGTACATCAAAATACGCTTATATTGGCTGTGACCCTAACCTCTGCGTTGGCTGCCAAATTTGCGAGTATGTGTGTTCTTTCTCGAAAACAGGAGAATACAACTCCTATCGCAGTCGCATTCGCACAGTTCGCGTTGACGAAGTGCTCATCACCGCCATCGCCTGCCGCACCTGCGAAAATGCCCCCTGTGTGATCGTTTGCCCGCGTGATGCCCTGACCCAGGACCCTCAAACCGGCATTATTGACGTCAATGCTACCAAATGCGACGGCTGTGCCTGGTGCATCGAAGCCTGCGACTTCGGCGCGATCTCCATCAACCCCCAGACAACTCTGGCAGAGATCTGCGACCAGTGCAAAGATGACCCGGAAGGTCCGCAATGCGTTAAGTGGTGTCCCAAAGAAGCGCTCTCACTGACCACACCCGATCAGCGCGCGCAACGCACTCGTCGCACTTTGATTGCTGAATCATTTGACATTCCCCAGAAAGCAACGGATCCTAAATGAGTGAAGACGCTATTGCTAAGAGCCATGTTGCGGATTTTCCGCAGGATGAGCCGCGCATCGGCGTTTACATCTGCCACTGCGGCAGCAATATCGCCGGTGTCATTCCTCCCGAAGAAGTCGTAGATTTCGCGGGCAAACTTCCCGGCGTTGTCCGCGCTACCGACACGCTTTATGCCTGCGCCGACAGCGGCCAGCGGCAGATCAAAGAAGACATCAAGAAATACGGCCTTAATCGTGTGGTTGTTTCGGCCTGTTCCGTTCGCATGCACGAACCAACTTTCAGAGGATGCGTGGCTGAAGCCGGCCTTAACCCCTTCCTGATGGAGATGGCCAATATCCGCGAGCAATGCACCTGGGCGCACGGCCATGACCGCGAAGGCGCGCTGGCAAAAGCCAAAGATTTGACCGCTTCAGCAATCGCCAAAGTGTCTTTCCTTCATCCGCTGGACATGATTACCGTTCCGGTGTCAAAAAAAGCGATGGTGATTGGTGGAGGTGTCGCTGGCATCAATGCCGCTCTTGACCTCGCCGAACAAAAAATACCGGTTGTCTTAGTAGAAAAAGAACCAACGATTGGAGGGGTTATGGCGCAACTCAACAAGACCTTTCCAACGATGGACTGTAGTATATGAATTCTCGCGCCAAAAATGGTTGACGCGGCGCGTCAGCCCCTGATCGAAGTAAAAACCTTCACCGAGGTCGAAAAAGTCGAGGGTTTCGTTGGAAACTTCAAAGTCACCCTCCGCGAGAAATCCAAGTATGTCCGAGCAGACCGCTGCAACGGTTGCGGCGCGTGCACAAAAGCTTGCCCGATCGAAGTGCCAAACTACTTCGAAATGAATCTGGCACCGCGTAAAGCCGCTTATGTGCCGATGAGCCAATCGGTTCCCCTGATCTACAACATCGACATGGATGCCTGCATCCACTGCTACAAATGCGTTGAAGCCTGTGGCGCGCTCGAAGCCATTGACTTCTCGATGACTGATAAGATCGTCGAAGAAGAAATTGGCGCGATTGTCGTGGCGACCGGCTTCAGTCATTTTGACCCGAGCGTGATGTCAGAATATGGCTACGGACGCTTCCCGAACGTGATCACCTCCATGGAAATGGAACGTTTGAATAACTCTGCAGGTCCTACTCACGGCGCGCTGGTGAGGCCCAGCGACGGGAAACCACCCAAAAACATTGCCTTTATCAATTGTGTCGGGTCGCGCGATAAGCGCTATAACCCAAGCTGCTCAAACTTCTGCTGCATGTACTCAATTAAGAACGCCATTTTAGTCAAACAGATGCACCCCGGCACCGATGTCACTATCTACTACATCGACATCCGCACCCCATCAAAGGGTTACGAGGAATTTTACGATCGCGCTCGCGAGATGGGCATTAAATTTGTCCAGGGCCGCCCATCCGAAATCACTGAGGACTCCGAGACCCACCAGCTATTTATTACTGGTGAAGACATTACTCTTGGGAAGGTGGTCGAGCGCGAGTTTGACATGGTAATGCTCAACCAGGCAGCGATTCCGCAGCCCGATCAAAATCAAATGAGTTCCGTGCTCAGCGTCGCCCAATCACCAGGCGGTTGGTTTATGGAATATCACCCCAAACTTCGCCCCATGGACAGCCCCACCGACGGCATTTTCTTTGCCGGCGCCTGCCAGGGACCCAAGGATATTCCGGCCTCTGTTGCTCAGGGTTCGGCGGCCGCGGCACGCGCTTCGCGCATTCTCCACTCAGATGAATGGCATATTGAGCCGACTGTGGCGGTGGTCTGGCCTGATCGCTGCGTCAGCGCGCAAGACAAGTCCTGCGGTATCTGCTCACGAGCTTGTCCATACAGCGCAATCGACTACACGCAAGGCAAGGCGGCTGAAGTAATTACGGCCAAATGCCACGGTTGCGGCGCCTGTGTCGGTGAATGTCCGCACGACTCGATCACCCAGCTGCACTATACCGACGCTGAAATCCTCGCGCAAATCCGCACGCTTCTGGCGACAGAACCCGAGAAAAAGATACTCGCCCTGCGCTGCCACTGGTGTTCCTATGGCGGCGCTGACCTGGCGGGAACCAGCCACTTTGAATACAGCGCTAATGAGCGCGGCATCAAGGTGATGTGCTCTGCCCGCATGGATGCGGACTTCATCTACGAAGCGTATCGACTCGGCGCCGGCGCCGTTCTCTTTTCAGGATGCCACCCGCAAGACTGCCACTACATTACCGGCCAGGTTTCCGGCTCAAAACGCGCCAATCGCCTCAAAACGATCTTTGAGCGTATGGGCATGTCTCCTGGCCGCTTCCGCATTGAATGGATCAGCGCAGCTGAAGGTGACAAATATGCCCGGGTGATCAACGAAATGCAAGCCACGCTGGACGCCATCCCGCCCGAAGCGCTCAAAGAAGAGATCGAGCGTTTGAGGCCCGAAATGGCCAGGAAATTAACCCGCTTGCCCAATATCCCCGGCGTACAGCAGGCCTTGGATCAAACCGATGAGATCATCCAGCTGATGACCGAGCTGCACATGGAGAAAGTCTAATGAGCGCCCCAACCGACACCAATTTACTATCTGAACGTGTCAAGGCTTTGCCGGGTGGTGAGTTTCTGATGATGTGCTACTCCTGCGGCACCTGCACAAGCAAGTGCATGATCCAGCCTAAACTTGATCCAAATTACAATCCTCGCCGCCTGATCCGTGAGGCAGTGTTCGAAATGGAAGCCGAAGCTTTCGCCGACACTACTACTTGGTTGTGTTCAGCCTGTGATCTGTGTTATCCAGCCTGTCCTCAAAAGATCCATATTTCCGGTGTGATTAACGCGGTGAAAGCTCTCGCGGTCGAGCAGGGGTGGAAAAACCCCAATCCCTCCGCAGTTGTCGATATTTTTACCTGCGTAGCCTGCGGCATGTGCGTCGAAGTTTGTCCCTACCAGGCGGTCAGCCTGGTCGAGACCAAAGTGGCAGGTCGGGGATTGATCCCCGTTGCCACCGTAGACCCGGGAAAGTGCATGGCCTGCGGCATGTGTTCAGCGGCCTGTCGTTCAACTTCGATCAGTCTGCCCACCCGACACCATGATAAAGAGATCATCGCCGATCTCTGGGCGTTCCTGGCTGAGGAGGCGGCATGATAGACCACAAACCAAAGATTATTTTGTTCCAATGCCAATGGTGCCTTTACTCAGCGGAAGATCAAACCTGGGTTGACACACAACTTCCAGTTAATATTCATCTTGTCAAGGTACCCTGTACGGGTCGCATCAACACCCTCTACGTACTCAACGCGGTTCAGGGCGGAGCAGATGGGGTGATGATCAGCGGCTGTCTGCCTGAACAGTGCCACTTTAAAGAAGGTAATTTAGGCGCGCGCCGTCAGCTCGATCAGTTCGCTGATTTCCTCGATCATATTGGCTATGAACGGAATCGGGTGCGCTTCACGTGGCTTGATCTTCAGGATCGTGGCCGCATCCAGCGCGACTTGGCTCAATTTGAGGCAGATCTTACGAAAATGCCCAAATCAGAAGCCCTGGCGACACGTGTGGGAGGTCATCATGACTGATCTCGAAAGCAAACTCACCGCGGAAATCGCCAATTTGCTGGATGATAAAAAAGTTGATGTCTTCATCGCCTTTAAGAAGGCTGAGTCGCCTCTTCACCCTCAACCCGCGTTTTTCACTGAGTCGAACCAGCTCGGAGATTTCGTCTATAACAGTTTGTGTCAAAACAACCTCGCCGCGTTTATTCCACGTTATCCCCTCTCAGCCCGCATCGGAATGGTTGTCAGAGGCTGCGAAAATCGCGCGGTCAATCACCTTGTCGTTGAGAAACAGCACGCCCGCGAAAACATCTTCATGATCGGTGTGCCTTGTGAAGGGCTGGTCGACTGGCACAAACTGGTCAATCGCTTTGGCGAAGAGATGATCGCGGTGGATGAAGCTAAAGATGAGATTATGATCAGCTATCGCGACCGCCAGATTCGCGCGCCGCGTCAGGAACTCCTTCACGACTCCTGCCTGCGCTGTGTCCACCCCAACCCGCTCAGCGCCGATGTCACCATCGGGGAGCTTAAACCAGAAGGCGATCCCACCCTGGCCAGAACTGAAGTGGCGGCTTTTAGCGCCCTGGACAATGCCGCGCGACATGCCTGGTTCCGCAAAGAAGCCGAACGCTGCATTCGCTGTTACGCCTGTCGTGAAGCCTGCCCAATGTGTTATTGCACTGAATGTTTTGTGGATCACGGCGTGCCGCGATGGACGGAATCCACCGTCTCCCCCGCCGGCATGCGGGCTTGGCATATCGTTCGCGCTTTCCATCAGGCTGGCCGCTGTGTCAGCTGTGGCGCCTGTGAACGCGCCTGCCCAATGGACATTAAAATGACTTACCTGACAGAAAAACTTAACGAGGATATGCGCACGAAATATCAGTTTGAATGTGGCATGGATGATAAAACTCAGCCACCTTTCGCAGCTTTTAACCTTGATGACAAGAATCGGTTTGAGCTGTAAGGAGCTTGCGATGAGTCAGATCTTACCCAAGAAAAACCTCAAGCAATTGCTCTCAAACTGGGCGGCAAGCTATGAAATCTATGCCCCACAGCAGCTTGAGAAGTTCGCCCATTTTATGCCAACTAACGGTTCCGAACTGCTGTATATCGACGAACAACACAACACGCGTTTCCCTCCCAAGGCGCTGTTTCTGCCTCAATCGGAAACGCTGATGAAATACACCAGGTTCGGCGCCGCGCAGGAAACCATCCCCGAATCGAAACCACGCATTGTGTTTGGCATCCGCCCTTGTGATGCCAAAGCAGTCGATCTGCTCAACCTGATGTTTCTAACCGAAAAAGACAGCGATCCATACTATCAGGCGCGGCGAAAGAAAACCGCTTTAATTGGCATCGGCTGCAATATTCCCTGCCCCAGCTGCTTTTGCACTACGGTTGAAAGCGGCCCGTTTGGCCGACAGGGCATGGATGCGCTGTTAACCGACCTCGAAGACATCTATCTCGTGCGCACGCTGACCCAAACGGGAAAAACTTTGTTCGCTGAGTACCCCGAAGCGACAGAAGCGCAGGAAGCTGAGGCTAAAGCTGTTCAACAGCGTTCGCTAAAACTCATCGATCCGGCCTTTGAAACCAAAGGTTTGAAGGCTAAACTCGACAGCAATTTCGAAAACGCCTTATGGCAGAAATTCGCTGATTCCTGCCTCGGCTGCGGCATCTGCACCTTCCTTTGCCCAACCTGCTTCTGCTTCGATATCGCCGATGAAGCCCAGCGTAAAGAACGTGTGCGCAATTGGGATACCTGCATGTTCCGCACCTATTCACTCGAAGCGTCGCAACACAACCCACGTCCAACGCGGCGCGAACGCACACGCCAGCGCGTCATGCATAAGTTCAGCTACTGGCTTGACCATGTCAACAAAATCGGCTGCACAGGTTGCGGCCGCTGTGTCAGATATTGTCCAGTCGGGCTCGACATTCGTGCCATGTTGCGCGAATTCAATCAACTTGAAGCGGAGGTAGCCAATGGTTAAGAACCCTTATCTACCTATTCCGATGCACATCCTGCGGACATACTACGAATCAACCGATCGGTCGCTGAAAACACTCGAGCTTAGTTTCGACGACCCTGAAAACGCCCGCGCTTTTTTTGCGGCTTATAATCCAGGCCAATTCTGTGTGCTTTCCGTGTTTGGTAAAGGTGAATGCGCGCTTGGCATTGCCAACGCCGCCTGGGAAGGTGATTTCGTGCGCTTTACCGCTCAAAAAATGGGCTCAGTTACTCAGACACTGCACGAGATGAAAGCGGGCGACCCGATTGGCATGCGCGGCCCGCTCGGCAACGGCTTCCCTCTCGAGGATTGGAAGCACAGGAATCTCGTGATTATTGGCGGCGGCTGTGCCTTCTCAACGCTTTATGCGCTCACCAAGCACCTCTTCCATCCCGCGGTACGCAACGACTACGGCGAGTTGAAGGTCATTTACGGCACGCGCAACTCAGGTCTGTGCATGTATAAGCAGGATATTCAAAGCTGGCATCATCGGGATGACCTCGAAATGCACCAGGCGGTTGATGTGCCCGAAGAAGGCTGGGATCACCATGTCGGCTACGTGCCAAACGTGGTTAAAGAAGTCGCCCCCAGCCCCGATAATGCCGTCGCCATCGTTTGCGGTCCACCCATCATGACCAAATTTACCCTGTCTGCGCTAACCGGGCTGGGTTTCGCGCCGGAAGCCATCTTTACCTCGCTCGAGAAGCGCATGAAATGCGGTATCGGCAAGTGTGGGCGCTGTAATATCGGACCAAAATATATCTGCAAAGATGGACCAGTCTTCAGTCTCGCTGAGCTCAACGCTCTGCCGAATGACATTTAGGAGCCTCAATGAGTCAACGAGGAATTGCTCAGAAAACCAAGAACGAGAAAGAGATGACCATCCATCGCGGCATGGTTACCCGAAATTATTGGATGAAATGGGATTTCGATAAGTGCGTTGGTTGCCAGATTTGTCCAATCGCATGCCCGAAAGGCGCCCTGACTCATGTGCCTGCTGTGCTCGAAAATGGACACATGGTTAATAAAGCCGCCGTCGATGTAGATGAGAAAAAATGTGTGAATTGCGGCATCTGTGTGGTCACCTGCCCCACCCACGCGATCACGATGACCATCAATGGCAAAAAAGAAGTACCGGTCATTGAATATGGCGCTTATCCGGAACTGACCGCGAAAACCACCTTCAAGAAGCAGAATTTTGACTTTAGCCTGAAAGACTTCGTGATTGAGAACTGCTCAGCGAATGTCATCTGGTATGACGAGAAACGCGACACCATGCGCGTTGATTTTGACAACTGCATCCACTGCCGGCAGTGTGAAATCGCCAGCAATGGCGCCTTTACAGTTGAACAAGGCTGGGCAGGATCAGTCGAGCTGCATCGTGAGCGCTGCGTAGAAGGTTGTTTGGCTTGCGCAGATATCTGCCCCAGTCGAGCTTTACATCTCGACGAGAGCGGTGAATTAGTTTTGGCGGATTATTACTGTATTAAATGCGGCGCGTGCATGCAGATTTGCCCGATTAAACCTGAATACAAGATTGAACCTTTTGAGTTCGAGTCAAACGGCGTCAAAGTGCTGAGAGACCGTGAAGTGTTAACAAACAAGGACCAGTTGGCCATCAAGGTGGAACGTTGGCGCGCGAACCACACCCCCGTTTCCAGCGCAGCCTGGATCGAAGCGCTGCGAAAGCTTTCAGATGACAAAGCGAAGATGGTTGAAATCGATCGCAAACGCGCCCTGCACCGCGAAGACTTGATTCTGGCGTTGCGCGGCGGCATTCTTTTTCCGGGTCAAGCACGCAAGCCAGGCAAAGCCAGGAATTCCTGACATTTCTTTCGATCAAAACACCGTAAATTCACGCGGTGTTTTTTAATGGACAGCTGCTACGTCCTGTTTTTCAGATGGCTGAGTATCGTCCGGCTCAGAACCGTAACCATATTTGGCGACAAAATCAAATGACCAACCAGTCGGTCGTACATATTCAGGGTTGCGTTCACCAGGCTCAAAGATCAACACACGCGCTTTGGAGCGGATTCGGCCAAATTGGCTGAGATCTGGGGATGAGGTGATTACATTTCTGAACGTGCCGTCATTCAGATAATAACGTTCCTGACCATTGATAGTTTGCAGGAGTTCAATAATTGGCTCGTGGGTGTGACCAGCTACAATCGCCATCACTTTCGAGGCGCCAGGCCTCATACATTCCTCGCGGGCGACGATTGGGGCTAATGACCCTAATTCTGTTCTGGCGAAAGCGGGCCTGATCAAGCCTTTCGCGACCCAGAAGGGAATTCCTCTTTGCCATAAGCGTGTCTTCAAACCCCATCTCAACACCGTGGCAGCGAAACCAACCAGGCCTCCAAAATTGACCAGCTTATCAGCCATCGAAGGATCATTTGCGATATCATCCAGAACCTGGATGACCACCGGTTCTATAAATCTCCAGACCTCTTTCTGTGTCAGCCCGGGCGTCGAGAACAGAAAGCTCATCAACGCACTGGTTGGTCTGACGTTATCAAAATCATTTAAGCGCTGGTAGATTGAAGTTAATGCCTCTACCCCCAAGATAGTCTCTTCCGAATAATAATCCTTGAAGGCTTTCGGGATCTTGGTTGCGATTTCGAGCGTCACGATATCTCCCAACACTGGTGCGTCATATGCTTCTTTGTTCATGTAAGTTGGAATTGAAGACATTGTGCGCGCATTCAGGCTAAAATTGGCCGAGTCGTACTCATGACCGTGCCTGACCAATACTATAGCCTCACCATTGACAATGTGGACGTACTGGTTTGGAAAGACCACGTCTGAGGCTTCCATACCAAGATAGCTCCGAATACGCCGTCGGATCTTACCGCTGGCGTTACACAGCCGGTCATGGTTACCCGGTACATAATGTAATCGAACAGGTTTCTTGAAAATCTCTGAGAGGCGCCTGAACATGGCCAAAGTTTCTGACACTCTTGCGTCAGAGACGATTGCGTCAATGATTTCAAGGATGCGGTCTTCAAGGGCGCTGCCCGGTTCCACCTCGCTGTTATTAACATAAGGCCGCAATGAGTCCTTGAACCACATCACAGAGCGATTGATCTCAAAAATATCCCCAGCCAACACAATATCAATCCGCTCCACAAACTCATCCCTGATCAAGTCAGCGATCTCGCGAAAATAAGCTTTATACACTGAGGCAGGCAGGTTGTGGTTGAATTGTCGATCTCCGAGTTGATAGGTACCAGATTCGGCAAAATGCAGGTCTGACAAGGTGATTAGCATAGGTCACTCCCCACTGATTTTACCCGAACAAAGTACTCAAATTTATCAGTGTCACTGCTTTAGATCAAAAGCAACCTGATACATGCCAGAACGCAGCGTGCCGGCAAGCCCGAACAAAGTACTCAAATTTATCAATGTCACTGCTTTAGATCAAAAGCAACCTGATACATGCCAGA
>JAAYCN010000073.1 GCA_012729755.1 Chloroflexota bacterium
AAAGCAACCTGATACATGCCAGAACGCAGCGTGCCGGCAAGCCCGAACAAAGTACTCAAATTTATCAATGTCACTGCTTTAGATCAAAAGCAACCTGATACATGCCAGAACGCAGCGTGCCGGCAAGGAAGAAACCTTGTCGAGTCGGATCAGCGACAATCAGTTTAACCACTTCTTGATCCTCGCCTATTTTGGCCGTATTCCAGGTTGCGCCGCAATCTGTCGTGAGATAAATTGCTCCTTCTCCCCCCGCTGTCAGCGCGCAATCATCCGGGTTCTCACCTGAAACCGCAAAGATCGGCCCATCTAAATCGGGCTGCTTTTGCCAACTGCCGTCTTCCAACTGACGATAAAGGCCCGTTTCGGTTGCCACCCAGAATTTTCCATGATGATCGATAAAATCATTGATCCTTCCCACAGGGTCGGTCAACAAGTCAGTCCAGCTTCCATCGCGCAAAATGCTCAACCGGCAATCGTTAGTCTTCTGACAGACAATCGCAGCAAGTGCACGTTTGTCCGTGAGCGCTTTCAAGACTACCACATCCGATCCAGTGAAACCACAGGGTTTCCAACTCATGCCATTTCCGCACCAAAGCCCTGACCCCGCTGAACCGCCATAATAGACCCCATTTAACTCGGCGATTGATATAAAAGGTACCGGAAAAGATTGAACGCGGGAAATCTGGACAGTTTCTTCTAAGGCCAGCTCCGCTTCAATCAAAGGTTCTTCCTGCAGGATCAGCGTTTCGCTGACTGACTGATAAAACCGGTTCAGGGCCGGCACAGTCGAAGTTGGCAGTTCCAACCGTTCCCAACGCTGCCCATTGAGCTGATATAAACCCTCTGTCGTCAAAGCGATCACGTTCGACTCACCGCGCACCAGGCTGATGATATTCGTGTCGACCAAACCGTCATTTAATTCGATCCAGTTTTCGCCGTCGAACTGCAGGACTCCCTGTCCGATCGTTGAGACCAGTAAGATTTCAGGATCATTAATAGATTGAACCGCCCCGGTGATGGTAACATTCGTGAAATTCGATTGACTGCCCGTCCACGTCGAACCTTTGTTGGCAGAGCGGAAGACCCCATTATCCTGGGCTGCCGCGAACCAGTAATTCACCGCGGAATCAGCAATTGCCACCTGATTAATCCACTGATTTCTCGGACCCCTCATTTGCCAGCTCACCCCCCGGTCATGCGAGACCAAAATATTGTGGTTTTTAGTTCCAACCACAACGCTTCGTGAGGATGAATATAATGGGCTCAGCAGCATGCTCGTCACAGAAACTTCATTACCATCAATTTCCGGGTGGATTTCTGTCCACGACCTACCAGCATTGTCGCTTCTGAACACCCCTGGGTTATTCCACGTCCCAGCGTAGACAAGTGCAGCAATGTTCGGGTCAAAAGCAACAACTCTTGCTGACAGGTCGGTGATCCCGTTATTAAAAGGAGCGAAAGTAACCCCGCTGTTTGAACTGCGGTAGAAGCCATGCTGATGATATGAAAGAAAGAGCCTTGTGCTGTCCATGGGGTTAATCGCCACGTCGTAAAAATAGTCCGGCTGACCCACATCATCGCCTTGCCGCAGTTTATTCCAAGTCAAGCCGCTATCACTGCTCCGCCAAAGATAACCAGTAAACGACCCTTTCTTTCTGGTAGTAATCAGCAGGACACTTGGATTATTTTTATCAATTTCTATGTGATAAACAATATGATCCCCAAATTTAGCCGCTCCAACAGGCCCCCAATTCTCGCCAGAGTCAGTTGATTTATACAACCCGCCGGCATATGTGCCTGCGTAGACGATATTGGGGCTGGTCGGGTTAATCGCCAGGGATTGGATGGACAACTTACTGATCCCATTGGATTTCTTATACCAGGTCAAACCCTGGTCAGTGCTTTTGTAAACTCCATTCGTAAAGCTGCCAGCATATACAATCTGTGGCTGCAGAGGGTTGACCACAATGCAAGTAAAGGTACCTCCAAAAGGACCAACCGGTTCGGGTGTAGGAGTCGGCATAGGAGTTGGCGTCGGTGTTGGTGTGGGAGTGTCCTGAGATTTGAATACAAGTGGAAGATAGTTATTCACTGGAGTTGAACTGCCCGTCTGAGCTAAAACCGAGCCTGAACCGCTCATTAGCCAGGTCATGCCGATCAGACAGATCAAAACCAGCGACCCGCCAATCAACCATCTATGAAAACTTTTAGTCTCGAACGACATAAATCACCAATTCTTTCAATCGGTGATTATCGTGCAACAAATGTACCAGCGTGTTTAGTTCAAAACAGCTTTAATTGCCTCGACGCAGCGGTTTACTTCTTCTAAACCGACATCGTGGTGCGTCACCAGCCTGAAGGTTCGCGGTCCGGTGCCATTTAACAAAACCCCACGCTCTTTAAGCTGTTTCTCAAATTCCGCGTCCGAAACGCTGACCCGCTGATCCAGCCTGATAAACACCATATTGGTCTGAGGGCTGTTTTTCTCCAGCGAGACACCGTCAATTCGTGACAAGCCTTCGGCCAGATCCTTGGCGAGCGCATGATCTTCAGCCAGGCGGTCGACCATCGTTTCGAGCGCGACAATCCCAGCCGCGGCGATAATGCCGGCCTGGCGCATGCCGCCGCCCAAGATTTTCCGCAGGCGGCGAGCTTTATCGATGAAATCGCGTCGGCCGCAGAGCACAGAACCAACAGGTGCGCACAAGCCTTTGCTCAAACAGAATGTGACCGAATCAGCCATCGCGGCCAGCTCTCTCACTGGTCGCCCCAAGGCAACCGCTGCGTTAAAAATACGGGCTCCATCCATGTGCAGAAGCAAATTTCTCTCACGCGCAAAAGCTGAGATCTGCTCACAATACTCAACCGGCAAGACAACACCGCCACAGGCATTTTGGGTATTCTCAAGAATGATTAAGCGTGAAATCGGTTCGTGAATGTCTGGGTAGCGAATGGCTGATTCGAGGTCTGCCAAGGCCAATCTCCCATCGGGCTGGTTCGGGATCGTATTAATCACTACACCGCCCAACACCGACACACCGCCAGCTTCATGCAAAAACGTGTGCCCCTGCCGCCCCATGATCGCCTCATCGCCACGCTGGCACGAAGCCAGTACAGCGATCAGGTTGCCCATTGTGCCGGATGAGACAAAGATAGCCGCTTCCTTGCCCAACATTTCAGCGGCTTTTGCCTCAAGCAGGTTCACCGTCGGGTCGTCGCCATAGACGTCATCGCCGACTGGCGCTTTCGCCATTGCCTCACGCATGGCAGGTGTAGGTCTCGTGACCGTGTCAGAACGAAAATCAGCATAGATCATGATCTGTCCTTTTCTTCAAGCGTTCGAATGACTTGAGCTAATTCCTCAGGGAGCGGAGCTTCAAAGCAGCTTGGATTTTTGTTATCTGGCAGTATAAGCTCCAAACTCGCTGCATGCAGAAAAAACCTGTTTATTGAAAGTGATGGCTTGCGCCGACCATACACCTTATCGCCTGCTACCGGATTGCCCAGGTAAGCCAAATGAACCCGAATCTGATGGGTCCTGCCGGTGATCGGATGGATTTCCAGCAATGTGTACTGATCAAACTCACGCAATGTCCGATACTCACTAATTGCCTTGCGGCCTCTGCCCTCATACGTTACAGCCATCTTCTGGCGAAAACGGCTATGTCTGCCCACTTCAGCTTCGATGCGCCCAGTTGGTGTTGGCGGCTTTCCGTCAACGAGCGCGATATATTTTTTAATCGTCCTACGCGATTTAAACTGCCTGACCAGCCACTCATACGCCACCTGAGTGCGCGCCACGACCAGAACACCCGAGGTGTCGGCGTCCAGGCGGTGAACGATACCCGGGCGCGACGCTTCCCCAACCTCAGCGATCTCGGGATAAACGTGTAATAACGCGTTCACCAATGTGCCGCCCTGATGTCCCGCCCCCGGGTGTACCACCAACCCGGCTGGTTTATTGATCACAATGACATTTTGATCCTCATAGAGCAGGTCAAGCGGCAGTGCCTCCGCGCGAAGTTCCTTTTCATTTTCAATCGGCAGTGTGATTTGAATCAGCTGTCCATTGCCAGCTTTATACGAGCCCTTTAACACTGCTCTGTCATTAACCAGAACCATCCCTTCCGCGATCAGCGCCTGCACTTTTTCTCTAGAAAGGTTCGTCAATTTTTCAGCCAGAAACTTGTCCAGCCTGACCGGCTGTTCCTCATTAAAACAGAAATTAACCTTTTGACTGCTCACCGTTTTTCTCCACCTCAGCTGCTGAGGTCGCTTCCAAAGAACGCGTCGCCTTTCGCTCCTGAAGGATAATCGCCAAAACCAAAAGCGCTACCCCAACAGTGACATTCGCGTCCGCTACATTGAAAACCGGGAATGTGCCAATAGAAATGAAGTCAGTGACATGCCCTAATTTGAAACGGTCTGCCAGATTACCCAACGCGCCGCCAAATTGCATCGAAAGAGCAACCCGAGCCAACGTATCCTTGCGGTCAACCTTCTGAAAATAGACCAATATGGCGATAGCAATCACCATGGATAAAACTTTCAAGACCAGATTACCATTTTGGAAGATGCCGAAGGCGGCGCCAGTATTATGCCAATGAACAATCCGCGCGAAAGGTTCCAGCCACTTTAATGGCATCCATGATTCACCGAGGGTAAGGTGTTGCCTGACCAAGGTTTTTGTCAGCTGGTCAAAGAAAACCACCAGCGTGGCAACACCAATCAGCAGGCCATTTGTTTTCAGGATGTTCTTCAAGACTGCTCCTCATTTTTGGTCAGGCTGATCGTTAGTGTTTCACCATCGAACTGGTCAACAACCAGCGCCCAATTCTCAGGCACATCCCCTTCGGCGACCTCGACTGCCAATGTCTCAGCAGCAATATAGTCCGAAAAGGCTTGGATCGCTCTAGCCAGTTTTTCGCTGGCGGCGTAGCGCAATTGGATACGATCAGCGATATCCAGACCGGCGCTCTTCCGCAAGTCCTGAACGCGCCTGACAACCTCTCGCGCCAAACCTTCATTGACCAGGGCTGGCGTCAGATCTGTCACCAATGCGGCCAGATACTTGCCTTCACTGGCGACAACATAACCAGCCTTCGACTCCGTATGAACTTCCACCTCATCAGGCAGAATCTCAAAATACTTTCCGTCCACCTCAACGACAACACCCAACCCTTCGAGCAGTTTTTGAGCTGTCGCTTCAACCGGAAGCGCCAAAATCGCCTCCCTGATCTTCGGGAATTCGCCTTTATATTTTTGGCCAAGCTGACGTGGAAGCGGGTTAATGCGATATGTAACCGCCTCGCTGCTGCCATCCATCACACGTACAGATTTAACATTAAGTTCATCCAGTAAGATGTCAGCATATTTGTCGACCACTTCGACCTCGTCAGCGGACCCAACAGCGAAAGCAATCTCCGAGAGTGGTTGACGTACTTTAATGTTGGATTTGTTACGCGCCGCGTGCCCCAAAGACGCCAGTTTCATGACGACTTCCATCTGGTGATTAAGTTCCGCGTTAATTAAAGACTCATCGGTTTTCGGCCACTCATCAAGGTGGACCGAGAGCGGCGCCTGATCATCAAACGACCGATTCAGGTTCTGGTACATTTCTTCCGCCAGGAATGGCATCGATGGCGCAAGCAATTTCGCCAGAGTGGTCAGCGCGCGATAAAGTGTCTCATAGGCGCCGGCTTTGTCGGCGTCTGACTCGCTCTTCCAGAAGCGCCGGCGAGATCGCCGCAGATACCAGTTCGAAAGTTGATCAACAAACTGCTCGATCGGACGGGTCGCACCAATCACATCATAATTTTCATAGGCCTGCGTGACATCCCTGACCAATACGTTCAAAGATGACAAAAGCCAATAATCCAGGCTCGAAAATTGCGGGATATCCACGTTATCAGGCGTCCACTTGTCGAGGTTAGCGTAAGTGACAAAGAAAGAATATGTGTTCCAAAGCGGCAAAGTGAAATTACGCACGACCTCACCTACCAGCTCCTTGCTGAAATTACGGGAATTGCCGGGAGGTGTCGCTGTGCACATATACCAGCGAATGGCGTCTACCCCATGCGCATTGATTACATCCCACGGATCGACAATATTTCCGCGGCTCTTCGACATTTTCTTGCCTTCGCCGTCCAGGATATGACCGTAGCAAATCACATTGTCATAACATTTGGCATCAAAGACCAGTGTGCTGACCGCCAACAGGGAATAGAACCAACCGCGGGTCTGATCAATTGCTTCACAGATAAAATCAGCTGGGAATTGTTGTTTGAATTCATCGCGATTTTCAAAGGGATAATGCCATTGGGCTGCTGGCATCGCGCCTGAATCGAACCACACATCGATCAGCTCAGGCACACGATGCATCTGCGCCTTATGACACTTTGGACATTCAAAAGTGATCTCATCAACAAAGGGACGGTGCAGGTCTGTGTGGGTATGATCTGTGCCAGTTAATTCGCCCAATTCCGCGCGCGAGCCGACACAATGCTGATATCCACAATCCGGGCAGATCCAGACTGGCAGCGGCGTTCCCCAATAGCGATTGCGGCCAAGCGCCCAATCAATATTGTTTTCAAGCCAGTTGCCAAACCTGCCGTTTTTAATGTGGTCTGGCAGCCAGTTGATCTCCTGATTTAGCGCTACCATGCGGTCTTTCACCGCGGAGGTGCGAATGAACCAGCTCGGCCGCGCGTAATACAAAAGCGGCGTATCGCAGCGCCAGCAGAATGGATAAGTGTGAGTGATCTTGCCCGAAGCGAAAAGCAAACCGCGCTGACGCAGGTCTTCGATGATCTTCGGGTCCGCCTCCTTGACAAACTGCCCCGCCCAGTTTTTTACCTCAGGCTTAAAATTTCCTTCATCGTTGATAGTCATGATCAGCGGAAGGTCCTGAGCAGTCGCGGTCGTCATATCATCCGCCCCAAAAGCCGGCGCCGTGTGCACCAGACCAGTACCATCCGTAGTGGTCACATAATCAGCGGTCACCACAAAATAAGCCGGCTTGTTTGGCGGCAAAAAGGTAAACAGCGGCGCATATTTGCGGCCTTTCAGTGACTTGCCCTTAAATGATTTCAGCACCTTCATTCGCGTTTCGCCGAAGACCGTCTCAACCAGATCCTTAGCCAGGATCAACCGTTCATCATTCAAGCCGTCTTCACGCGTCACCATCACATACTCAACATCCGGATGCGCGGCAATCGCCACATTCGCGGGCAGCGTCCAGGGCGTCGTCGTCCACACTAACAAATAGGTATTTGGTTCATCAACCAGAGGAAAACGCACGTAAACCGAAGGGTCTTCGGTATCTTGATAGCCCAGGGCGACCTCGTGATCAGAAAGAGGCGTACCGCAGCGCGGGCAATAAGGCACTACTTTGAACCCCTGATAAAGCAGGTTTTTATCCCAGATCTGTCTCAACAGCCACCAGACCGACTCCATATAAGTATCTTCATAGGTCACATAAGCGCGTTCAAAGTCGACCCAATACGCAATGCGCTCGGTCATTTTCGTCCAATCCTGAATGCGCGTGAAAGCTGATTCCTTGCAGAGTTCGTTAAATTTCGCGATGCCAAACTCCTCCACCTGCGACTTATGGGTGAAACCCAGACGTTTTTCCACATCCACTTCCACAGGAAGCCCATGCGTGTCCCATCCGCCCCGGCGATCGACATAGTAACCCTGCATCGTCTTATAACGTGGGAACATATCCTTATAGACCCTGCCAATCACATGGTGGATGCCAGGTTTACCATTTGCAGTCGGAGGCCCTTCAAACATCACAAACGGCTTACGATCTTTACGCTCCTCCGATGACTTTTTGAAAATCTCGTTCTCTTTCCAAAAGCGAAGCTGCGCTTCTTCGAGCGCGATCTGGTTCAATTTTGGTGTAACAGCTTTAAACATGCATCCTCCACGACGGCCTACGCCACCTTAATAAAAAAACGTCCCAAACAGGGACGAGAATATTCTCGCGGTACCACCCCGGTTCCCAGCATTCTGGGCGCTCACTCTGCGGTCGCAGTAATGTCGCTAACGTAACATCAGACGGCTTGCTTAATCTCTCGCGATTTCAGCTCGCGGCTCGGGAATGATATTCGTTCAGCCATCCCTGCCCGGCTCACACTCTCCCGGGTTCGCTGTCAGGTTGGGTCCGAACTACTCGTTTCCGTCTCGGCCAGTTTCAGCAGCGAATTATCACACACGGAGCTCAATTGGTCAAATAATTAAGCAGTTTTGTGTGTGAGCAGTTTTGTGTGCAGTTTTGTGATTAAGCGGTTTTGACAAAAAAAGACTGTCAATTCTGACAGCCTTTGGGTGCCTGGAGGGTTTCGAACCCTCAACATCTTCATC
>JAAYCN010000074.1 GCA_012729755.1 Chloroflexota bacterium
AATTGGTCATTGGTAAAAGTATTGTATTGCTCGATGATGTCATGACGACTGGCGCCACTATGAGACAAGCCGCGAAAGCACTGAAGGAAGCAGGGGCAAAAGAAATTTATGCGGCTACCTTTGCGAGAACTGCTCTCAGAACAGAACTCAGAACAGAACAAACCTTTGACAAATTGGCAATTATCGTATAATTTAATAAATTCACCAGGAGGCTAATCATGACCGTAAAATTGGATATCTACACAAAAGATTTAGAGCTAACAGATCGGATTCACGATTATGCTACGAAAAAAGTAGCCAGGCTGGAAAAGTTTTTGAATGAAATTGATGAATGCCGTGTTGATCTCGGTGCCGCTAAGACAGCCCGAAATGCTGGCGACCGTTTTATTGCCCAGGTGACTATTCGGGGTCGTGGTTTCATTCTGCGTTCTGAAGAGCGCGCAGACGGTATTTATGCGGCTATTGACGCTACCGTAGATAAGATGTCTCGTCAGATCGAAAGATTTAAGGGAAAGCAATGGAAACACCGCGGTGGTGAGGGCCTTTCTGCTGCGTCTGAACCGCTAAATGAGAGCGAAGAGCAGCAGGCACAACCTGTCATCGTGCGGCGTAAATCATTCGCTTTGCCTCCCATGGATGAATTGGAAGCGCTTGAACAACTTCAATTACTTGATCATGAAGACTTCTTCGTGTTCTTAAACTCGAAGACAAATACCGTAAATGTGCTCTACAAGCGGCGCGATGGCGGATACGGCTTGATTGACCCGGTCGTAGGCTAAGCAAATCTTGACCAAGCAGCCAGGTTTCCCTGGCTGCTTTATTAATAAGGACTAAGCATGGACTGTTCAAATGAGTTAATCGAATCTGCGGAATTATTCAGCGGCACACAACTGGATCAAAACAAAATTGAAAAAGCCGCGATGGATATTCTTGTAGCTATTGGTGAAGACCCGCAGCGTGAGGGATTGCTAAAGACACCAGAACGGGTTGCGCGGGCATATGAGGAAATGATGGCTGGTTATCGGACAGACCCTTATACGCTGCTGAATGGTGCCATATTTACCGTTGATTATAGTCAGATGGTCATCATCAATGACATCGAATTTTATAGCCTGTGTGAACATCACATGCTGCCTTTTTATGGACATGTTCATGTTGCTTATCTTCCGAATGGTAAAGTGATCGGGCTTTCAAAGATACCCCGTATCGTTGACATGTTCTCCCGCCGTTTACAGGTGCAGGAACGCATGACTCAACAGATCGCTGATTTTGTAAACGAGAGTATTCACCCACAGGGTGTGGCGGTTGTCGCTGAAGCGCATCACCTCTGCATGATGATGAGAGGAGTTAAAAAACAAGCGTCCAGTATGACAACATCAGCGATGTTAGGCGCGTTTAGAAACAGGTTGGAGACGCGGATGGAATTTTTGAACAGAATTTCAAAGGGGGCTTAAAGATCAAAGTCTTTGCGCGACCTTTTGATTTCAACACCTACCCGGTCGGTCTGTGAAACGCGTTTTGGCTTTTCGATGCGTACGCGCACCTTTTTAACCGCGAAGTTCCTCAGGATTTGCTTCGCTAAATGTGTGGCCAGCGCTTCGACCGTGTAAAACTGAACCGCTGCTACTTCAGCCAAAATGAACTTGGAAATGGTGGAATAATTGATTGTGTCGGTGATGGAGTCAGTTTCTCCCGCCAAGCCAAGATCGACGAAGAGTTCAAGATTAACAAGAATGGTTTGAGGATGATCCCGCTCTGGGTGCTTCACCCCGATAATGCCTGAAGTTTCAAGGTCGGTAATAATAACTTTGTCCATGCTGCCTCTGCTTTCTTGAATTGTAACAGGTGAAAGATGAAAATTCTTGCCTTTTCCATTAACCCTATCTTTCCGGACCAGGTGACTGGGGGCGCGTCTAAGCATTTAGAGAGATTAATGCTTCACCTCGGGTCAATTGGTCATGATGTGGTTTTGTTATGCGCCAAAACTGTTGTGGGGGTAAGACGTTTTAAATTGGGTAAAAACGTTGAAGTTAAAGCCATATTGCCATTTCACCTGCCATTTCCACAGCCATACGCGGTTACGCCCTACGAGTTAACGAATATCATTCGGCTCATTCAAGGTGAACTTCAACAGGCTGATCGTTTTTACATTCATGATTCCGAATTGCTTATCCCTGGATTGGCGACGGATATCCCTGTTGTTTGTTCGGTGAGGGATAATATTTATCCTGAATCAGTTTTGGGAACTTTCATAAGTCAGGCGGATGAGATCGCCTGTGTGTCGCAGTATTCTTTTGATGTCGTCAAATATACCGCCGGAGCAGTACTGAGCCAATTGAATGAGCGTTTGCATCTCATTCCTAACGGACTGGATCCGCAAATATTTCATCCAACTGACCCTTCCGCTGTTGCCAAAGAGCTCGATTTGGACTTAATCCGTAATCGTTACTTGCTTTTCCCTCACCGCCCAGAAGCCGGAAAAGGCTTTAGAGAATCGCTTGAGGTCCTGCACATTTTGGTGCAACAGTATGGATATTCAGATCTGGTCTTGCTTGCGCCGGACTGGCTTGAGGGCATGCGAGGATCTCTGGAACGAGAATATAAAAAAGAGATGTTAGATTTGATGGAGGAGAAACAGCTGGAGGATAACGTCAGATTCCATAAGTGGTTGAGGCAGGACCAGATGGCAGGATATTATTCCCTCGGAAAGATTACCCTGTCAATTGGCAAAAACCCAGAAGCATTCGGAAACGTGGCTTATGAATCTTTGGCCTGCGGCACGCCAAGTGTCGTCGCTCGCGTGGGCACCCATCGAACCCAATTGCCTGATCACCTGATTTTCAAAACCGATTATGGCAATCCTATGGCTGTTGCCGCCTTGTGCGCAGATATCCTTGAGAAACGAACCAGAGTGAGTGCGGCTGACCAGCAAGAAGTTTTGTCAAAATTGTCACTTGTTCGCCAGCTGAAAGGTTATACAGATCTAATCGTTGGAGCAAAGAAACGCGAACCGTTGAAATTCGAGGTCGGACCTGCCAGTCAAAAGGCATTCTTCAAACTCGCGCCCTGGTGTGAACTGACAAATCGTGGAATCTTCCATGACTATATTGGAAAATATTTAGATGCCAACGAATCAGGTGCTATTAAGAAACTCATTGGTCATCTTAAAACGAATGCGCTGATTTCATCAGAGGATCTTGGTTTTTCGACTGTCAACGAGCTGATAGCGAAAGGTGTGATAGTTCCTGTACAAGCTTAGAGCAGTGATTCACCGCCATCAACCGTTATTATCGACCCAGTCATAAAATCCTGTCTGAGGATGTGAATCACATTTTCCACAACAATTTCAGGGCTGCCAGTCATTTTTAGCGGAATGCGCTGTTCGGCGAGTTCGTCCATATCAATATGCTCAAACCCTGCCAGCGGAAGCATGATTCCAGGCGCGATGGCATTCACAGTAATGCGCGGCGCAAGCTCAAGCGCGAACATGCGTGTCATCTGGTTGAGCGCATATTTCGTCAATCTGTAAGCGAAATGGTCTTTTTTCGTCACAAACGTCTTTGCATCTGAAATATTGATCACCTTTCCGTTTTTATCCTCAGGCAGCTGCAGCGCGAATTTCCTGGTCAAGAGAATCGGCGCGAATAAATTCAGGCTAAATGTCGCATTGAGGGTTGAGGCATTGGTGTTCATACCGCTGCCAGAGGTGTAAACGGATGCGTTGTTGATCAGAATGTCTACCTGACCCAGATCTGTATGAACTTGGTCGAAGAAAGGCTCAATGGCAGTCAAATCACTGAGATCAGCTTGAAACAACTCTGCTTTAACGCCTTTTTGTTTGGCGAGGTTTTGTACTTCTTCCGCCTGTTTTTTCGAACTGTTGTAGTGGATCGCTAAATTGACACCCCGGTCAGCCAAAGCCAGGGCAATCGCTTTGCCAAGACGAATTCCACTGCCGGTAATGAGCGCGGTCTTGTTCTTCAGATTCATTATTCCTCCTTCGGATTCCTTCGTATCGATCCGAATACAGCCTCAGAAAGGCGCTATGGTAAAATTTTATCATTCCCAATATGCCATGGAGGTAAGTGTATGAACAATGAAATCGTCGCTAAAGCTCTCAATACGATCCGTTTTATCTCAGCGGATGGTGTTCAAGTTGCCAACTCGGGTCATCCTGGACTGCCGATGGGGGCAGCAGCTATGGCTTATACCATTTGGATGCGTCAGATGAAGTTCAATCCGGCTGACACTGAATGGTTTGACCGGGACCGATTTGTTCTCTCTGGCGGTCATGGTTCCATGCTTCTGTACAGTCTGCTTTATTTGACCGGTTCAGGCTTGGAGAAGGAAGATCTGAGCAATTTCCGCCAATGGGGTTCACTGACCCCCGGCCATCCTGAGTGGGGTCACACCAAAGGAGTTGAGACGACGACAGGACCACTTGGGCAGGGTTTTGCTACCGCGGTTGGCATGGCGATTGCCGAAGCGCATTTAGCCGCTGAATTCAACCGACCTGGTTTCAATGTCGTAGATCACTATACTTATGTGATCACGACAGATGGCGACCTGATGGAAGGTATAACCTCTGAAGCGGCCTCCCTGGCTGGCCACCTTCAGCTCGAAAAACTAATTGTGCTCTATGACTCTAACCGTATTTCAATCGAAGGATCGACTGATATTACCTTCACTGAAAATGTCGGCATGCGTTTTCAGGCTTATGGCTGGCATGTTGGTGAGGTGGAGGATGGAGACGATGTTGAGGCGATTAATCGGGCGATTGAAGTTGCCAAACAGTCCCACAAACCTTCCCTGATTATTTGTCATACAACCATTGGTCAGGGTCTGCCGACCAAAGCCGGCAAAGCGTCAATCCATGGCAGTCCTGCGGGTTGGGAGGAATTAAACAAGGCGAAGGAACTGGTCAATTGGCCGACTGAACCTCTTTTTTATAGCGAAGATTCGGTATTAGCGCATTTCAGAGAGGCAGCAAAACGAGGAAAGACCAGGCAGTCTGAATGGGAGAAACTTATACGAGAGTATCAGGCGAAATATCCGGACCTTTCTCAGGAGCTCGAACGACGCATGAGAGCTGAATTGCCTGAAAATTGGCAGGAAGCGCTTCCAGAATTCGCTGCGGATCAAAAAGGAATCGCCACACGGGTCGCTTCAGGTAAAACAATTAATGCCTTCGCGGCCGCAATACCTGAATTAATGGGGGGCTCCGCCGATCTTGCTCCATCCAACAACACCTGGATTGATGCAGAGCCGGCATTTTCGACCGCTACGCCCAACGGGCGCAACATTCATTTTGGTGTGCGGGAAATGAGCATGGCCGCGATAACCAATGGTATGGCAGTGCATGGGGGCGTAATCCCGTTCTGCGCAACCTTCCTTGTTTTCTCAGACTATCTGAGAGGAGCGCTTCGAGTTGCCGCGCTTTCGCGCATGCGCAGTATATTCGTATTGACTCACGACTCTATCGCGGTTGGCGAAGATGGACCTACCCATGAACCGGTTGAAACAGTGATGAGTTTAAGGTTAATCCCCAATTTGGTGGTGATCAGACCGGCTGATGCGAATGAAACTGCTCAAGCCTGGTCATTCGCCTTGCAGAATATCAACAACCCGACAGCGCTCATTCTCACAAGGCAAAATGTGCCGATCTTTGATCGATCGAAATTTGCCCCTGCCTCTGACTTGTTCAAAGGAGCTTATGTTTTCTATGAGACTGATCCTTCACATTCAGATCTGATGTTGATCGCTACCGGTTCCGAGCTCAGTTTAGCTGTCGGCGCAATTGAGAGGCTGGAAACAAGCGGCATCAAACTGAGAATTGTTTCTTTCCCAAGTTGGGAAATTTTCGCTGAACAGAGCCAGGAATATCAAAACTCTGTCTTCCCCGCTTCAATCGCCAGGCGCATTTCAATTGAGGCCGGGGTGACAACCGGCTGGCAAAAATGGGTAGGAGAGCATGGCATCACCATCGGCATTGATCGCTTTGGCGCGTCTGCACCGGGTAATATCCTTATGGAAAAATTCGGATTCACGGTTGACAATGTAGTAGAACAAGCATTGAAACTCACTGAAAAAAAGTAGGCCAAGAATGAACAATTCTCAGAAGATTTTTGAGCTTAATCAATCTATCTGGTATGACAATATTGAGCGCCGCTTGCTCAAGAATGGGGAGCTCGCGCGGCTGGTGAACGAGGAGATTATCTATGGCATCACCTCAAACCCCAGCATCTTCCAAAAGGCCATCTCCACTTCAACTGACTATGATGACGCGCTTCAAGCCATGGCTTGGGCTGGATTAACGACCGATCAGATATATTCGAGGTTGGTAATCAGAGATATCCAGGATGCTGCTGATTTATTTTTACCCGTTTACTATAAAACACAAAAGAAAGACGGCTATGTCAGTCTTGAAGTGAGCCCGTTGCTGGCGGATGACACGAAAGCCACTATCCATGAGGCTAAAGCGCTCTGGGCTCAAGTCAACCGACCAAATTTGATGATCAAGGTTCCAGCTACAGAGGCTGGTTTACCCGCCGTTGAGGCTTTGATAGCCGACGGCATCAATGTTAATGTGACCTTGATCTTCTCAATTGATCGTTATAAACAGGTTATGCAGGTATATAAACATGGTTTGCTCAGACGCCAAAAAGCGGGCTTCGACCTGAGCAGTGTCGCTTCTGTGGCGTCATTTTTCGTATCAAGAATTGACTCTGCTGTTGACGCTGCGCTTGATCAGTTCAAATCAAAATCTCCTGAGATTGACGCGTTAAAAGGGAAGATCGCCGTTGATAACGCCAAGATGGCCTATCTGGCATATAAAGACTTTTTTGAGGGAGTCGAGTTTGCCAGTTTAATTCAGGCGGGAGCTCAAATTCAGAGACCGCTTTGGGCTTCAACCGGCACCAAGAATCACGATTATTCTGATGTGCTGTACATCGATGAGTTGATTGCGCCAAACACTGTCAACACCGTTCCGCCAGCGACTCTTTCGGCTGTTCTGGATCACTCCGACCCGAAATTGCGCATAGCAAATGAAGTTGAAAACTCATCCAAAAGGCTCGAAATGTTGAAAAAGGCAGGCATCAACCTGGAAGAAGTAACTAACAAACTGGAACGAAAAGGGGTTGAGCTTTTCAAGCAGGCATTCGAAGCTCTTTTGGCAACCATCGAAAACCGGCGCGTGCGGTTTGCCGCTGAGCTCGCTGAATTGAGCACGCCAGTTGTCGAGGCGCTGGCTGATGCCGCCGAGAAAGTATATATCAGTCGTCTTTATCAACATGACCCAACACTTTGGACAACTAAAAAAGACCAATTTGATGAAATAAGAAACCGTCTTGGCTGGCTTGACTTGCCCGCGGCGCAATATGAATTAGCTGACGAACTGTCTGATTGGGCAAAGCAATATTTCGATTATGGCTATAAACATGCCTTTGTGCTGGGCATGGGCGGTTCTTCACTTGCGCCAGAAGTGTTGAGCTTGTCGGTTTCTCCGAACCTTGAAGGGCATAAGGGTCTTAAGCTGCAAATCATCGATACTACCGACCCAGAAGAAATCAGCGCCCGCCTTTCTAACATTGATTTTAATCAAACGCTGGTGATCGCGTCAAGCAAATCTGGCAGTACCGCGGAAACCAATGCTGCTTTGAACTATTTTCTGAAGTTATTTGAAGAGGCAGCTATTCCAGATATCGGAAATCATTTTGTCGCCATAACGGATCCCGGCACATCCCTTGAAAAGATTGCTGTTGAAAGACGGTTTTCCCGAGTCTTCGGATCTCCGGATAATGTTGGAGGTCGATTCTCTGTCTTTACCCAGTTTGGATTGGTTCCGGCTGCCATCATGGGAATTGACCTGAAGCGGCTGCTCGATAATGGTGTGGACATGGTACAGAATGGGAGACAATCGATCCCATATGCTGCTAATCCTATGCTGATGTTGGGATTAGTCGTAGGTGAGGCCGCAAAAGCAGGCAAAAACAAATTAAGTTTCATCACGGAGGATTTTGCCAGTCCTCTGGTTCCCTGGCTTGAACAGCTGATCGCAGAAAGCAGCGGGAAAGACGGATACGGAATTCTTCCAATCGCCAATGAGCCGGAAATTCCCGTGGAAAACTATCAATCAGATAGACTTTTCGTGTATCTTAAGACAAACGGGTCAAAACAAACCAGGGTTGATCAACTTTTAAAGCTCGGTCATCCCGTGATTAGTTTTGTACTCGAAGACTCTTACCAGTTGGGCGCGGAATTTTACCGGTGGGAATATGCCACCGCTATTGCCTGCGCCAGAATTGGCGTAAACGCTTTCGATCAGCCAAACGTTCAGGAAAGCAAAACAATCGCCAAACAGAAAATTGCTGGTTACAAAAAAGCAGGTTTTATTGAAGATGGTCAGGCTATCTGGGAAAATGATCAGGCTGTGTTGTACGGTAAACCTGTTGACGGATTGTCTCGAGCGACTTATCTCGCTCAGGCACTTGAGTGTTATCTGAAACAGATACAGTCGAATGGCTTTGTTGCCATTAATGCTTATTTACCCCGCTTACCAAATACCGAACACGACTTGCAGTCTGTGCGCGGAAAAATTCTCGATGCAACTCATTCCGCAACTACGCTTGGATTCGGGCCACGATTTCAACATTCGACCGGTCAATTCCACAAAGGCGGTTTTGAGGGAGGGTTGTTTATCCAGATCACGCGCGAAGTGCAGCACGATCTGATGATTCCTGAGGAGGGGATGAGTTTTGGAACACTGCAAAAAGCTCAGGCGGTTGGCGATCTGGACGCTCTTCTGGAGCGTGGCAAGCTGGCAGTGAGAGTGCACCTGAAACAGGGCCAAATTCGAGACCTCGTCCACGGGTCATAAGGAAATCAAATGAAATATCTCGGTGTTGATCCTGGAGACGCGCGGATTGGTTTGGCAATCAGCGATGAACAGGGGATTCTGGCAAGACCGTTAACTATTTTGAAACATGTTTCACGGCCAGAAAATGCGCGGCGTATTATTGAAATTGCTGAACGGGAAGAATGCGCCGCAATTGTCGTCGGCATTCCCTATGACAGCAATGGTGGGGTTGGCCCTCGGGCTCGCGCTTCGCTTAAACTAATCGACGCCATCCGCGTGCAGTGCGAGCTTGATATTTTAAGCTGGGATGAATCCGGAAGCTCAAAGGCGTCTGAAGAGGCATTGATTAATCTGGTCTCAAAGAAAAGACGCTCCCAAGAACATCATGATGATTTTGCCGCCATGTTAATTTTGACAGACTTTCTGCGAAATCAATCCGATATGGCAAGAAGGCACGAATGAAGAGACAGAAACCTAAGCGAGCATCCGGCTGTTTATGGGTTGCGCTTCTGTCAATTATTTTGATCGTCATTATTGGCATTGCGTATACAAAAATTACGCGTTCTGTTTCTCGTCAGTTCGGTGATCCGGATTATCGTTTAGGCATGATAAGTCGCCTGCGACACACTTTCATCCTCTACCAGAGCGGCGAAATTCTCAAAAGAACTCACCCGTTTTCAACTGATGTCAAGATTGAGATCGCCATGGCCGAGAAGGTAAATTCTGTCTGCGACAATCTTCAAAATCAAGGGCTTGTGCGTGATTCAAAAGTAATGTGCAGCTATCTTGTTTACACAGGTTTGGATCGAGGTCTCCAAGCCGGGAAATTTACCATCTTGCCAGCAATGACCGCCATCGACATCGCTCAAAGAATTTCAAATCCCCGCTATAGAGACGTTCAATTCACGATTTATCCTGGATGGCGCATGGAGGAAGTCGCAAGCGCGGTCAATCAAGCTGGATTACCAATTTTTGAATCCGATATCTTCCTGCTCTTTAAATTGGCGCCGCAGGACTTCGCAGATCAATTCGCTATCCCATTCGGTATGTCTGTTGAAGGATATCTTTGCCCGGGGACTTACGCGATTAAACCGGAAACCATGCAGCACGAATTGTTGACAACGTTAACCGCATGCCATGAACAGTATTTATCTGACGGGGATTTCATTCAAGGCCTTGCAGATCATGGAATAAATTATTTTGAAGCGATAACCTTAGCTTCGATTATCCAGCGGGAAACTCTGGAAGAATCCGAGATGCCGCTGATTGCCAGTGTGTTCTACAACAGGTTAGCTCAAAACATGATGCTGCAGACAGATCCTACGGTCCAATACGCGTTAGGTTTCGACGAAGCCGCCCATTCGTGGTGGAAGACGCCATTAACCCTGCAGGATCTGGAGGTTGACTCTCCCTATAACACATATCTGATGACAGGATTGCCGCCAGGGCCTATCTCCGCGCCATCACGCGCCGCTTTTGAGGCGGTCGCGTTTCCGGCTCAATCTGATTATCTGTATTTCAGAGCCAAATGTGACGGGTCAAACACACATGATTTTTCAATAACTTATGACGAACACCTCTCAAAAGGGTGTCCATAAAGGAGAAGGATGATCTTACTCGGTATCGATATTGGTGGTTCCGCAACTAAAGGCGCTTTAGTAGATTCATCTACGGGCGCATTGGTCTCCGAACGAATTAGGTATGAAACAAAACCTTTAGAGAAACCAAACGTAATCATTAATCTCGTTGAGCAAATTCGCAAGGACTTAAATTACCACGGCCCGATTGGCGTTGGTTATCCGGGTATTATCAAACAGGGGATTTGTCTCACAGCAGCCAATATGCACAAAAACTTTGTCAATGCTGATGTGGCGAAGATGATCCAGACAAAGACTAATCAGCCCACCGTTGTGGTCAATGACGCTGATGCCGCGGGATTGGCCGAGATGCGTTTTGGCGTTGAAGAAGCGCGTCAACATCGGGTCGTGATGTTTCTTACCATTGGCACTGGCATTGGCTCAGCCATTTTTGTCGATGAGCAATTGATGCCTAATACTGAGTTTGGCCATTTGAAAATTCGCGGTAAAGACGCCGAACATCGCGCGTCAGACGCAGTAAGACGTATGGAAAAGTTAAGCTGGAAAAGGTGGGGAAAGCGGTTTACTGAAGTATTAAACAATTATGAGTTTCTGTTAAACCCGGATTTGTTTATTCTTGGCGGTGGATTAAGTACCCAGTTTGATTTGTTTGCAGAATATCTGAAAAATTCGGTTAAAACAATTCCAGCCAAGCTGAAAAACATGGCTGGAATTGTTGGCGCAGCGATAGCCGCTCACGAAGCCTTTCAAGGAAAATAGCTCATCAATCGACCGACAGATAACCAGGCCCGCTTTCAAAAAATTCACGGTTGGTTTGGATAGCAGGAGTCAGGTCGATATGCTCGCCCGCTTCCGTTTTTCGAGCAGCCAAAATTTTGACTGGTTCACCTTCATATGTGAAAGCCTCATATTCTTTATCAAACCTTGCTGTGCCAAGCGGCGCGGATAGTATTTCATATCCTCCGGCAATGTAATCATCTGGCACTTCTGTTTTGGGGAATATTGCTCCGTGGGGACATTCAGGGACACAGGCGCCACAATCGATGCAAGTATTTGGATCGATATAATAAAGAGGCCATTTTTCCTGAGGTTTTCCGGGGACGATGCAGGCAACAGGGCAAACAGCCACACAACCGCCATCCCTTAAACACAATTCAGTGATAACATGGGACATAATTATTACCTCCAACAACTAAGGTCTCCAATTATACGCTAAGGAGCTAATGAAACAGCGAATATATAAGAACAAATCCTATTTTATTCTTTTTATTGGGGTTTTGTCAGTCTCAACCGGCGCCATATGGATTCGTCTGGCGATGGATGAAGCAAAGCCACTGATCATCGCTCTGTATCGGTTAGCTTTCTCGGCTTTACTTTCAATTTTTATGGCAATGGTTGTAGGGAAGAAACAGACTAAACCGTTCGGTGCTAAGTCAATTGCTCTGATCGTTTTGTCGGGATTCTTTCTGGCAATGCACTTCGCGAGTTGGATTAGCTCGTTAGAACTTACCAGTGTGAGCAGTTCAGTTGTGCTCGTCTCGACAACGCCGTTGTGGGTGGCCATCCTCTCACCGGTTTTATTAAAGGAGCCTGTTAATCGCCGGTTCTATACCGGTATGATTCTCGCCATGTTGGGTGGCGTAATTATCGCCATGAACGAAAATTGTGTTCTCGACAGAACTGGGTTAGCATGTGCTGTCGTGGAAAAGAAAGCTTCACTGACCGGGCTGGCCCTGGCGCTGACAGGTGCGTGGATGGGAGCAGGTTACATGCTGATAGGACGAAAATTAAGCGCTCAAATTGACACTGCACGATATACTGCGTCTGTTTACGCAATCGCGGCGGTAATTCTTTTTTTAGTGGTCTTTTTTAACGGAGACTCGCTTACTGGGTATTCGAGTCGTACTTGGCTGCTGTTTTTTGCTATGGCGACCATTCCACAGATCTTGGGACATACTGTATTAAATTACTCGTTGCAGTCCCTGCCGGCAACGACAGTTTCATTGGCTCTATTAGGCGAACCAGTCGGTTCTACTGTGCTGGCGATGGTTTTTCTGAAAGAATTCCCAACGATGCTGCAAGTCGTCGGCGGCATCTTGATATTGGTTGGGATTTCCTACGCTGTTCTTTACAACAGGCCCATTAATGCGGCCTGACTGTCCCTTGCGTTTGCCCGTTTATGTTTTGCGTGTAGTTAGCTTTATCCTGATCGGGTAATCTGCTGAAAAGAAAATTTAACTCGCGCAGTCGCGAAGATAGGGTAGGCGAAAGCGCGTCGGGTTTCATCCGCCAAGTCCAGTTACCGCTGTTGGAGCCTGGCATATTCATCCGGGCATAGGCAGGTAATGAGAGCAGGTCCTGCATGGGGGCGACCACGTTAGCGGCGGCGCTTTGCCATATCGCTCTCATCATGTCCCATGCGATATCGCCGCTGTTGGTGTTTAGATACTTCCGAGCGAACTGCTGTTCCTGTTCTGTGGCCGCGTCATACCAGCCTCTCGCAGTATTATTGTCATGAGAACCTGTGTAAGCGAAACAGTTCTCGGGGTAATGATGAGGTAAAAAGTCATCCTCTGGATCACCGCTAAAACCAAACTGCAAAATTTTCATGCCTGGCAAGCCGTACCCATCTCTGAGCGCTTCGACGTCTGGGGTAATCACACCCAGATCTTCGGCGATAATCGGCAGGTTAGGATAAGCTTGCTTAAAAGCAGCAAAAAGCTCAGTCCCTTTGCCCTGTATCCATTCGCCTTGAATGGCAGTTTCATTTCCTGCTGGAACGTGCCAGGCCGCGGCAAAACCTCGGAAATGGTCGAGCCTGACCAAGTCAACCAACTTGAGCGTGGCCGCTAAACGCCTCTTCCACCAGCTGAATTCCTGCGCCTGATGTGCTTCCCAGCGATAAAGGGGATTACCCCACAGCTGGCCAGTCGTCGAGAAATAATCGGGCGGAACACCCGCTACAAAAGTTGGCTGTATATCGGCATCCATCAGGAATAATTCCGGGTTCGACCACACATCAGCGCTGTCCATTGAAATCACAAAAGGCATGTCGCCGATAATAGTGATGCCGCGGTTTTTGGCGTAGGCATGTAATGCCTGCCATTGATCAAAGAAAAGGAATTGCTTAAATTTTTCCAGTCTAATCTGATCAGCCAGCTTTTCAGATATTTGTAATAGTAATGATTTGTTTTTCGCTTTCAGTTCTTTAGGCCAGGTTAGCCATGAAGCTCCGCCTCGTTCAGATTTTATTGTCATGAAAAGGCCATAGTCATCCAGCCAGTCTTGTTCTTTTTCAATAAAAACCTGAAATCTCTGCTTGAGGTCTTCATTTCCGGAGCGCTGGAAGTTAGTATAGGCGCGATTCAGAATGTCAAGTTTCCAGCGAATAACTGTCCCGAAATCTACTGTTTCAATCGAAAAAACAGGCCTGTCGAAAAAATCTTCCTCATTCAGCAATCCTTCCTCCTGTAGAAGGAGCGGACTGACAAGATAAGGATTGCCTGCAAATGCCGAAAAGCACTGATAGGGCGAGTCGCCATATCCGGTGGGGCCAAGAGGTAAGACTTGCCACATCTGTGTTCCGGTTGAAGACAAAAAATCAATCCAGCGGTAAGCCTCAGGGCCGAGATCGCCAATCCCATCAGGACCTGGCAAACTGGTAGGGTGTAATAAAACACCAGACCGGCGGGGCAGCAGTGTCATTTATGCCTCATTTGAAAACAGGGATTGATACATTTCCAGATACTCATGGGCAGAAGTTTGCCATGAAAAATCGGCCATCATAGCGTTATGCTGCAAGCGCCGCCAGATCGGAATATCGGTATATACCTGCAGCGCAAAACGCATCGCTTCAACGAATCCTTCTGGTGTTTTTGATTCGAAAAGGAATCCTGTTGAACTTTCCGGATCAGCAGAAAAATCATTAATGGTATCAACCAAACCGCCAGTAGCGCGTGCGATAGGAATTGTGCCATATCTCATAGCGATCATTTGAGAAAGTCCGCAAGGTTCATAAATGGATGGCATCAGGAAAATATCAGAAGCTGCGTATAGTTTATGCGCTAGCGCCTCATCATATTTAATCTCTGTGCGAATTCGGTAGGGGTAGGTTTTCTGCAGCTCTCGGGCCTTTTCTTCGAGCAGAGGGTCTCCAGTCCCCAGCAACGCCAACTGCCAGGGAAGGTCAATGATTCTTCCCAAGCCGTCAAGCAGCAGTGAAAGACCCTTCTGAACGTCCAATCGGCTGACAACACTCAACAGGGGGATGCCTTCATTGACAATAAAACCGAGTTCAGCCTGCAAGTTGGCTTTGTTGGCTAACTTCCCCGCCATATCCTTAATATGATAGGGAACGGGGATGTATGGGTCAGTGGCAGGATCCCAATACTTTGTATCGATGCCATTCACAATGCCGTATATTTTGTCGGTGTGCAGTTGAAGATAATCGTCTAAGCCGCTGCCCATCTCTTTGTTCATGACTTCGGCAGCGTACCCTTTTGAAACAAATACAACCTTGTCAGAAGTTTGAATGCCCATAGGCAAAGGCGTATAACGCGCCCAACCGGGGAGGTCTTGGTCGCCGCTTGGCGTAAATCCGACCGACTGCATTGCAGATTGAGCTCCATAGCCATTGAATGGCAGGTTGTGGATGGTCAATATCGACTTTGTATTGATAAAGAAGGGATCAGAAGCATATTGATCTTTCAACGCGGCAACCGCCAGGGCGGTATGCCAGTCATTAGCATGCAGAATATCGACTTTCCACTTCAAAAAGCGTGCCATCTCGAGCAAAGCGATTGAAAAGATAGCATACTTCAGCCCATCCAACTCAGGGTCACGCGCATAGACGGCAGGATGTTTTACAAAATTGTGGTTGTCAAGAAAATAAAATGGTATGCCAGAACTTTCGCTTGTAAAGACTTGTATCTTTTCAGTTGTGTCGCCAAGTGACAGCTCAAAACTTCCTAACGATTCCATTGAAGGAAACTTGTCCTGCACTACCTGATGAAATGGCATCACAACTCGAATGTCGATTGATTCAGGTGAAATAGCTTTAAGAGCCGCTGGAAGCGACCCAGCGACATCGCCTAAACCACCAACCTTTACAAAAGGAGAAGCTTCAGCGGCGGCAAAGAGAATACGCATCCGTTTCTGCATAACCAACCCTACTTCTGTACGTCCACCAGGCGAATATAGTCCGCGTTCGAGATCTGTTTCTCGGTGAGGCCTAATTTTTGAATCAATCTATGCATGGCCTCCGTTTTATTCTTGGCGTCTTGGCGACTCCATGTTCGGCTCTTAATCTCGACAAACTTTCCGAGCGCGGGCTTGACGAGGGTATCAAGATTGACAAAGAATTCATTGCCCTCAAAACGGATTAGATACCTGACACGATTCTTTTCGATCTCATGCGATGCCATGGGTTTAAAGTATTCAGTGTAGAAGCGCAGGCTATGAAACGCCGGCGCAATATATCTGCTGCGGGACAGCATGACCTGATTGTCATTTACCTCCTGCAAATCAGATGTTATACCGATCAAAGTTAATCTTGAACGCACGTTGGTGATCTTACCGGCGTCATCGATAAATTCATCTTCTCGATAGCGCAATCTGCCTTGTGTCGGATCAGCAAATTTGAAATAGGTGTCAAATTCATGGTAATGCCGCTTGCGGACGATCTCAATCGGTTCCGCAAACAACAATGCTTCAACCTGCTCCAAATTGTCGACCTTCATTTTTGCCTGAATCTCGAAGCTTTCCTGTTCCGCCGCGCCACCGATAGCGATTAGCTTAGAGATAACAGATTCTTCCCGTTTCTTGAGGAAGTCGTCGATCTTGACTGCGATTGACTGGCTTTCATCGGACAAGCTTGATTCGTCAATCGTCAACAGCGCCTTGTCTTTCATCAGCCATCGGCCATCCACCATCACGCTTAGAACGTCTGAAGCTTTTGAAGCATAGAGTAGCTGGGCATAAACGCTTTCAGGGTCACGGTGGAATCGCGGAATATTATGGATTGGCTTTATGTCGACAACAATCATGTCGGCGCGTTTGCCGACTTCCAGACTGCCTGTGATCTTGTCGATGTGCAAGGCTCGGGCGCCCATGATCGTGCCCATTTCAAGCACCTGTTTGGCGGGGAGAGCGGTTGGATCAGCATTGTGAACCTTGGCCAGGAAACTGGCGAG